>NZ_CP163435.1:2838970-3154411 GCF_041051975.1 Streptomyces sp. R21
AGGTCTCGGCCGCCGCCAGTACGCCCTCCAGCAGCGAGCCCGCCTCCTTCTCAAAGCCCGCCGCGGCCAGCCCCGCGACAGCGACCGCGGTCTCCTGCACCCGCACGGCACCGGAGCGATGACCGAACGGGTTGTACGCCACCTCCTTCGCCCCCAGGCTGCGCAGCCCCCAGCCCGAGTCCATGGCCGGGCTGCCGAGCAGCCGCGCCAGCTGCTCCGTCCGCACTCTGTCGAGCAGACCGGGGGCCGCCTCGCCGGAACCGAGCAGACCGGTGTCGAGGAGATGGGCGGCGGCCGCTCCGAGGGGGGACACTAAGCGTCCGTCCGGGGCTCGGGCGGCAGCAGGTCTGCCGCCTCCCCGGTCCTCGACCCAGAAATCCTCATGGAACGCCGTCCGCAGCTCCTCGGCCCACTGCCGCAGCCCCGAAGACCCCGGCCGCCCGTGCACATCGAGCAGATCTGCGCCCAGCAGCGCTGCCCGGTGGGCGTGCGCCTGTGTCTCACAGCGCAGCGGTCCGCCGGGATGCGGGTCGGGCAGATAGGTGCCGTTCCCGACAGCGGCCCGGAGCCAGCGCAGGCACCGCTCAGCGGTGGGCAGCAGTTCCTGGACCTCCTGTTCCGCGAGCCCCCAGCGCCGGGCCTCAGCGAGAAGCACCGGGAAGAGCAGCGTCGCCTCGGTGCCCGTGCAGCCGGGTGGCAGGTGCGGGCCGGCGTCCCGTCGCGGTCCGGGGATCAGCCCCGACTGCGGCCCTGGGCCCATGAGTTGGGTGCGGGCCAGGGTCCGCAGCGTGCCCGCGGCCAGCCGGGTGCCCAGCGGCAGCGTCATCCGCGCCGCGACGAGCGCCTCGGCCGGGGCGAGGCCGCAGCGCCACGGCGCCCCTGCCGCGAGGTGCATGTCGGCCGGGTTCCCGGGATCGCGCAGCAACAGGACCTGTAGGTCCTCGACGCACGTCCGCAGAAGGGCCTGGACCCTGGGGTCGTCGCCCACGGCGCGAGCGGATGCCAGCGGACTGGTCACCTCCCGTCCCACCACTCTGATGGGTCCCGCGCCGTCCGGCCGCACGCGCAGCTCCACACTTCTGCTACCACCCGGCGGCAGTTCCAGCTCCCATCGCAACAGCCCCGCGGAGGCCAGGGCATCAGTGGGCGGTGGGTCGGCGGTGACGGCCACATGCCCGGCGGCACCGGACCACCGCAGGCCCGAGTCGTGGACGCTCGCGGGCAGTTCAGGCCCGGCGCGACCCGAGGCGACCGAGCCCAGTTCCGCGAGGTCCGTGCCCAAGGCCACCTCGACGGGCACCCGCAGGGTGCGGACGGCGGCGCTCCGCAAGGTGATCCGTTCTGTGCCGTCCGCGTGGCGCATCCGTTCGACAACGACATCCGGGTCCGGCCCACCGTCGGCGGATGCGCGCAGCGTTCCCACGAAGCGGGCTCGGTCGGCGCCGACCATCCGGGCCCCCACGGCGAGCGGCTCCCGGCCGGCCACCCGCACCTGGAGGCGGGAGAGCACCCGTCGTCCGGCGCGATAGAACCCCTCCAGCCCCTGGCCGGTCAGCTGCCCCTGCTCCGTGGAGATCACCAGCCCCGGCAGGGCGACACAGATCAACGCGGTGTGGGCGGGTGGCAGGTCACCGGACCGGCGTGGCGCGGGAAGCGCCCCTGGCGGAGCTGCGGGACCACCCGACCCGGCAGAGGTTCTCGCAGTCCCCGCCACTGCTGTACGCGGGGCCGACGGGCCGCTCCGAGGTGCGAAGGGCTGCCCGGTCAGGCGAGGGAGAGGACGGTCGCCGTCGTCGGCGGAGGGCGGGATCGGCAGGGGCATGGGACGGTTTCCTCCGCGCTCGGTGCGCCTTGGGCGCACTCGGCGCCGGGTGGGGGCCCCGGAGGGTCGAGGGCGTAACGACGGCAAGACCGGGTCACGGGCTCCGCCACTCAGGTGAACGGGGCGGGCCTGCTCGGAGTCACGCCCCACGCCCGGGAAGCCGACCGAATGGCGGTGGAGCGACGACGATCGAGGCATGCCGCGAATGGCCGCGGCATGGTCGGCATGTCCGGGGAGACGGTTGGTCCTTCCGCCCCCCGCCCCGCCCTTCACATGTCCTCCCCCATGCCCTGACGGCCGCCGCCATGACGTGCCCGTGTCCGCGCCCGACCGCTCGCGCCCCCGGCTGTACGCCCCGGCCCCTCTCCGGCAGGCGAGGCCTCGTCGGCGGGCCGGCGCCGACGGGTTCCTGTCGTCCCGGAGGAGGGCCTGCTCGGCCGGCTTTCTCCGTTCCCTTCCGCCTGTCGTGGCCGTCGGCGGCGGCGAGCGACGGACGCCGCCGACTTGGCCGCGGCCATGCGAAGGGCCGGAGCGGTGCCGTCGGCGGGCCCCACAGCAGCGCCTGACACGGAAGAGGCAACGTCCGCCGATGGCCCCGTGGCATCACAGTCCGCACGCTCGGAGATCGAGGAACCGGAGTCCGAAGACCCCTCCGCTGTCACCGCCGCACGATCCGTGCGCTCCGCCCGCAAGCAGCGCCGGATCGACTCAGGGTCCAGGCCCTCGTTGCAGGCCTGGTGCAGGAGACGAGCGAAGAGGTAGTCGGAATCGGCGCCGAGAGCCATGGCCAGGGCCTCTCGGGCTTCGAGTTCGTCGCCGGTGGACCAGGCGACCCATCCGGCGAGTGTGAGCGGTGCCGCGGCGTGCTCGCGGTAGGGGCCCACGCAACGGCGGGCCAGGGCTCGCCAGAGGCGCAGGGCCGGCCCCGCCTCGTCGCCCTCCATCCACTCGGCCGCGCGGTCACGGGTCGTACGGTCCTGAAGGCCGAGAATCAAAGTGGCGGCCTCGTCGTCATCGAGGAGTCCGTCGTCGCGGAGGTCCGCAGGCCGCGTGCCGGACACGGTGGGAGCGTCGGCGAACCGGTCCAGGATCCGGCGGGCCAGTCCGAGGGCCTCATCGGCCACGCCCTGGCGGCTCTCCGCGTCCAGAATCCGGGGGACGAGTGCCATGGACGCCGTGTCCAGGGCGATCTCCTGCTCCAGCGCACCGCCGGTCTCCCGGGGCGAGAGCCTGGCCGTCAGTTCGCGCAGGGTGCCGCGCACCTGGAGGCCTGCGTACGTCGCGGCGGCGGCCAGCACCGAGGTGCCGGGCAGCCCCATCGCCTCACCGCCTCGCGGGCAGCAACCCTGCCCCGGGCAGCAGTACGACCAGAAACGGCCGTCGGAGATGCAGAGCGCCTCGACCACGGGGACGTCGAGGTCTCCGCAGGACGTGCGCAGCAACTGCGCCAGCGGGCGAAGCCGCTCCATCACGTCCTGACCCGACTCGCCGGCCCGCGGTTCCTGGCAGAGGTAGGCGACCATGCTCCCGGGCCGGGCACCCCGGCGCTCGCTGCCCGTCACGAGCCCTCGCGAGAGCTGCTGGGCGACGGACGGCCAGTCCCCCGCGGTGGTCGGGATCCCGAGCCGGGCTCGCCCGCCGAACCGGCCGCGCCGCTCGCCGTCGTGCAGGGCGACCAGCACGATGCTGTCCTCGGGCCGATAGCCGAGCAAGTACGGGAGGGCGTCGGCCAGTTCGGCCGGCGTACGCAGGGTGACCTGGTGCTCGGCGCAGGGACCGGGATCGGCGCCGTGCCCTGCGTACTCGAGAGGGCGGTCACGGCCCGCATGCCCGGACAGAGCGCCTCGCTCACCGGTCCCTTCGCAGCCTCCGTGCCCCCCTTCTCCTTCATGTCCCGCGTGTTCCTCAGCGCCTTCGCGCGCATCGCGCCCTGCGTGCTTGTTGAAGTCACTGTTGCCGGAAGAGCCGGCCGCTTCGCTGTGATTCGTCATGCCGTGACCATCCCGCGGATCTTGAAATTCCGCTTCGCCCTGTGGATAACCCCAATCAGGGACACGTCAGAAATTGTCCACAGCTCGGCAGGCTCGTTCGCGCGATGTCCGACCCATCGGGTTGCATGGGGCCATGAGCAACGCAGACCCGCGACCCACCACTGCCTCCGATGACCTCCGCACCGCGGCCGACACCGTTCTCGCCCGTCTCGTCGGCGCCCCGGCGGGCGAGGCCCGGCTGCGCGAGGACCAGTGGCGCGCCATCGAGGCCCTGGTGGCCGACAAGCGCAGAGCGCTCGTCGTGCAGCGCACCGGCTGGGGTAAGTCCGCGGTGTACTTCGTCGCGACCGCGCTGCTGCGCGAGCGGGGCGCCGGACCCACGGTCATCGTCTCCCCTCTTCTCGCGCTCATGCGCAACCAGGTGGATGCGGCCGCACGCGCCGGAATCCGCGCGAGGACCATCAACTCCTCCAACACTGAGGAGTGGGAGACGATCCAGGCGGAGGTCGCCGCAAGCGAGGTCGACGTCCTCCTGGTGAGTCCGGAACGCCTCAACAACCCCGACTTCCGCGACCAGGTGCTGCCCAAGCTGGCCGCGGCCACCGGCCTGCTCGTGGTCGACGAGGCGCACTGCATCTCCGACTGGGGCCACGACTTCCGGCCGGACTACCGCCGGCTGCGCACGATGCTCGCCGATCTCCCGCCCGGCGTCCCCGTCCTGGCGACCACCGCGACAGCCAACGCGCGCGTGACGGCCGATGTCGCCGAGCAGCTGGGCACCGGAGGCAGCACCGACGCGCTGGTCCTGCGCGGGCCGCTGGACCGGGAGAGCCTGAGCCTCGGCGTGCTGCGGCTGCCGGACGCCGCCCACCGGATGGCCTGGCTCGCCGAGCATCTGAACGATCTGCCGGGCTCCGGGATCATCTACACCCTCACGGTGGCCGCGGCCGAGGAGGTCACCGCGTTCCTGCGCCAGTGCGGGCACATCGTGTCGTCGTACACGGGAAAGACCGAGAACGCGGAGCGCCAGCAGGCCGAGGAGGATCTGCTCGCCAACCGCGTCAAGGCGCTCGTCGCCACGTCCGCGCTGGGCATGGGCTTCGACAAGCCCGACCTCGGATTCGTCGTGCACCTGGGTTCTCCCTCCTCCCCCATCGCCTACTACCAGCAGGTGGGGCGTGCGGGCCGCGGTGTGCAGCATGCCGAGGTGCTGCTGCTGCCGGGCAAGGAGGACCAGGCGATCTGGGAGTACTTCGCGTCGCTCGCCTTCCCTCCGGAGGAGCAGGTGCGCCGCACGCTCGACATCCTGTCCCGGTCCGACCGGCCGCTCTCGCTGCCCGCTCTCGAACCCCTGGTGGAGCTGCGCCGGTCCCGCCTGGAGACGATGCTCAAAGTGCTCGACGTGGACGGTGCGGTGCGCCGCGTGCAGGGCGGCTGGATCTCCACGGGCAACGCCTGGGCGTACGACACCGAGCGGTACGCCTGGGTCGCCAAGCAGCGGTCGGCCGAACAGCAGGCGATGCGCGACTACGTCACAACGGCCGGGTGCCGGATGGAGTTCCTGCGGCGGCAGCTCGACGACGAGGGAGCGGCGCCGTGCGGGCGCTGCGACAACTGCGCGGGAGCGCGCTTCGAGACGCCCGTGTCCCCGGCGGCACTGGACGCGGCCAACGGCGAGCTGGGCCGCGCGGGCGTCGAGGTCGAGCCCCGGAAGATGTGGCCGACGGGTCTGCCGGCCGTCGGCGTGGACCTGAAGGGGCGCATCCCGGCCGGTGAACAGGCCGCGCCGGGGCGGGCCTTGGGGCGACTCTCGGACATCGGCTGGGGCAACCGGCTGCGGCCGATGCTCGTACCGCAGGCCCCGGACGGGCCCGTGCCCGACGATGTCGCGAAGGCCGTGGTCGGCGTGCTGACCGACTGGGCGAAGGGACCCGGCGGCTGGGCCTCCGGACAGCCCGACGCGCAGCCCCGCCCGGTCGGGGTCGTCACCCTTGCCTCGCGCAGGCGACCGCAGTTGATCCAGTCGCTGGGCGCGAGGATCGCGGAAGTCGGCCGACTACCCCTGCTGGGTTCCCTGGAGTACGTCGGCGAGGCGGCGCACATCTCCCGGAGCAACAGCGCGCAGCGGCTCAAGGCACTCGACGGGGCGCTGGCCGTGCCGCCCGCGCTGGCCGCGGCCCTCAAGGAAGCCGGCGGTCCCGTACTGCTCGTGGACGACGCGACGGAGACCGGCTGGACGCTCGCGGTGGCCGCTCGCATGCTGCGCCGGGCCGGTGCACAGGGGGTGTTGCCGCTGGTCCTCGCCGTACAGGCGTGACCCACGCATCGCCAACGGCATCAGTGGGCAGGGATATACGCGTCACACTGTCAGAAAACGGTCTGTGGCCCCAATTGCTCGTTGCCGCAACCAAGTTCGACAGCAAGAATTGAGGTCCGCTCCCCGCACGGCTTGCCCGTGGTCCGGTAGGGCTCTGCTGCGGCGTGCGCTCCCCCAAGTCCGACCCCCGCCCGCAGTGTGGGCGCGTAGCCGAAGGGAGGACCGTGACCTTCGGATTCGCTCCGTCCTCGGCGGCATCGATGTCGACGTCTGCCGACCTGTCCGCCAACCCACTGGCCCGGATGCTCGAACCCGCCGAATGGGCCGCCGCGGGGATTCCGCTGCTGCGTAATCCCCGCGAGGTCGTCAGTGGGCTGCACGCCCGGCATCTGCCCAGACCGTCGACCGCGATCGTGGCCGTCCTCGATCCGGACGAACGGCTGCGGGCCAGCGCCTCGTTCACCCGGCGTCCGGCTCCGGCGGACGGCTGGATGTTCCGCAACGCACTGCTCTCGCAGCTGCGCCGGGTCATCCCGCACGACCTGCGGCGTCGCACTCCGGTGCGCACGGCCGTGCTGCTCTACTGCCGTGACGGCGACGCGCGATGGACACAGGAGGACGGGGCGTGGATGTGGGGCCTGCGGGATGCCTGCACGCTCCACGGGCTGCGCTGCGGGGCGTACATAACGCTGACGCGCGACGGCTGGCAGGTTCTCGGCGAGGGCCGCGGCGGACGCAGTCCCCACGCGGATTCCCCGCCGGAGTCCTTCGCCCTGGCCGAGGCTCCACCACCGCTGCCGCGCACCGGAGGCGCCGCGTCGGAGATACTGCGCCGGGCAGCCGCCCGCTGAAACCGCGGCGGTCGCCCACCGCGGCATCGCGCGGCAGGGAAGTCGGCCTGATGGCGAGACGGCTGAGCCAGTCGGCCGCCGACAGTGAAGGCTGCCGCCCTGACAGAAGGCCGCAGGGCCCACACCTCAGACGCCCAAAGAGCGCTGAAGGCTGCCGCCCTGACAGAAGGCCGCAGGGCGGCATGCCACAGGGCGCACACCCCGCCCCGCCCACAGAGCACTGTTGATCACGCTCCCCGAAACCGACCGACCACCCCCACAAGAGGCGAACGGCCATGCGCGGCGCATGAACAGCCCCGCCCGGCACGCGGGAAATCACGCCCAATGAACAGGCGGCAGCGCCGTGCCCGCCGACACCGAACAGCTCGGATCGGCCGGGCCCGGCGCAGCACACACCCACGCGCCTCACTCAGCGACGAGAAACGTCATCCCGGACGCCGGAGGACGCTCCGGCACAGGGACCTGGCGCCGCCCAGCCATCATCGGCGCACGCCGACATGACCACCGGACAGACGTCGCCGTAGAGAAACCTGCGACGCCCCGAACCCACTCACCGCAAGCAGCACTCCGAACGCGCCGCGAGCGAGCCGCGAACGCGCCCCGGACATGCTCCCGGCGGGGTCCGGAACCGCTCAGACCCCGGCGCCCAGCACCGAGTTGATCTGCTGCGGGTCACCGCAGACGATCATCAGGGCGCCGGCCCGGCCGAGGGCCAGCGGGAGAGCGGAGGCGGCAGCCGTGTCGGCGCCGCCGTTGACGGCGACCACGACCACGGGGCGGGACGCGGCCCGCTCCGCGACGGAGGCGTCGGCGTAGAAGACGTCGTCGCCCGCGTCGTGCTGCGCCCAGTAGGCGGCTTCGCCGAAGGACAGTTCGTGCGCGGCCCACGGGTGAAGGTCGCCGGTGGTGATCACCAGCACCTCACCAGGGGCGCGACCGGACTCCAGCAGCAGGTCGACGGCTTCTTCTGCGGCGTCCAGCGCACCCTCGACCGAGGCCGGGATCAGCTGGATCTGCGGGGTCGCCGCAGCGGCCACGGTGGCCGGAGCGGAAGGCCCCGGCACGGCCGCAACGGGCTCGCGCGGGGTGCGTTGGGCCGGCATCGGCCGGACAGGACCCGGACGGCCGGGACGTGGCGGAGCCACGGGACGGGGGCCGGGTACGGGACGGGGGGTCGGCGCGGTGCGGCCGGCGGCCGGCGTGGCGCGGGGACCCTGGGCACTCTCGTGAATCTGAGGCTCCTCGGGAATGAGAGGCATGAGCTGATTTTTATCAAACGCCGGTGCGACTCGCGTCGGCGGGTGGCACATGGGTGCGAACGGAATCGTCAGAAATCGAAGCCGAGCTGGCCCTCGATTTCCGGAACGCGTCCGTCCACCCAGCTGCGGACCTTCTTGAGGTGCCGCCACTGGGGCAACGCATCAAGATACGCCCACGACAGCCGGTGGTACGGGGTGGGTCCCCACTCCTCCAGCGCGGCCTTGTGCACGGGAGACGGATACCCGGCGTTGGCCGCAAATCCGAAGTCTGCATGGTCGATGCCCAGTTCGGCCATCATTTTGTCGCGCCGGACCTTGGCGATCACCGAGGCCGCCGCGACGGCGACACAGGACTGGTCGCCCTTGATCACCGTACGGACCCGCCAGGGGTGGCCGAGATAGTCGTGCTTTCCGTCGAGGATGACCGCGTCGGGGCGCACCGGCAGCGACTCCAGGGCGCGCTCAGCCGCGAGCCGCAGGGCAGCCGTCATCCCCAGGCTGTCGATCTCCTCGGGAGAGGCATCCCCCAGGGCGTACGACGTCACCCATTTCTCCAGCTCCACGGCGAGCGTGGTGCGCCGTTTGGCGGTCAGGAGTTTGGAGTCGGTGAGCCCTTCGGGCGGACGGCGCAGTCCCGTGACGGCGGCGCAGACGGTGACAGGACCGGCCCAGGCACCGCGCCCCACCTCGTCGACACCGGCAATGATCTTCGCTCCGGTCGTGGCGCGGAGGGAGCGCTCGACGGTGTGAGTGGGAGGTTCGTACGGCATGGCAGCCTCAGCCTACGCCGCCCGGAGCCCCACCCGACACCCTGACTCCCCGAGCGGCCCCGACCCGCCCGCGGCCGCGCGACCAGGCAGGTCCCCGAGACCGTGGCGCCCTGGAGTCACGCGCGGTTCGGCCTGAGCAGCGGAACCATCAGCTGGTCGATCATCTCCTCCAGGTCCCGCTCGCCCCATTCACTGGCGCACACCTTGGACCGGTACATCATCATCGCCGGAATGGCATCGAAGACGTACGGATTCGCCGCGTCGGCGCGTACTTCCCCCCGCTCGATTCCTCGCCGGATGACCTCCTGCAGCAGGCCCATGGTCGGTTCGATCACTCCGCCGACGATCACCGCCTGGAAGCGCTCGGCCTGCGTGGCGTCGCATTCGTGAAGCACCGAGCGGAGGGCGAAGCCGGGTCGCGAGAACATCGCCTCGCGTACCTGCCGGCACAGCGCCAGCAGATCCTCCCGGACGCCGCCGAGGTCGGGCGCCTGCACGAGCCGGGGCATGGCGGCCTGCAGTGCGTCGGCGACGAGGTCCTCCTTGGAGGGCCAGCGCCGGTAGACCGCGGCCTTGCCCGTCTGGGCACCAGCGGCGACGCCCTCCATCGTGAGGGCGTTCCAGCCGACCGTACTGAGCTGTTCCAGCGCGGCATCGAGGATGGCGCGCTCGAGTACGGCGCCGCGCCGGCGAGGAGAGACCGTCTGAGCGGGGGCGGCCGTCCAGCGCGAAGTAACCATCTGTGTGTCTCCGTTGAGCGTTGAGCGAGGGAAAGCGGGGGCGTCGAGCGAGCGGATCGGTGCGGCGACACGGCACTGACTTCAGTGAACGCTTGCGTTCTCTGACGGGGACTCACTACCGTTGTCGCGGCAGTGAACGCGAGCGTTCACTAACGCACTTGTGGGGGACCCATAGTGACAACCTCTCAGTTGATCCAGGAACAGAAGCCAGGAGCAGCCCGCCGGGAGGGGCATCCCGGCATCGCACTCACCGTCATCGCAGCCTGCCAACTCATGGTGGTGCTCGACGCGACGATTGTGAACATCGCACTCCCGCACATTCAAGACGCGCTCAAATTCAGCACGACCGACCTGACGTGGGTCGTCAGCGCCTACACGCTCACCTTCGGCGGCCTGCTGCTTCTCGGCGGCCGGGCGGGGGACATCCTGGGCCGGCGCCGGGTCTTCATGACCGGCATCCTGCTGTTCACGCTCGCCTCACTGCTGGGCGGCCTCGCTCAGGAACCCTGGCAGTTGCTGGTCGCGCGCGCCCTGCAGGGCGTGGGTGGTGCCATCGCTTCGCCCACCTCGCTGGCGCTGATCACCACGACCTTCCCCGAGGGCCCGGAACGGAACCGGGCCTTCGGTGTCTTCGCCGCCGTCTCGGCGGGCGGTGGCGCCATCGGTCTTCTCGCGGGCGGCATGCTCACCGAGTGGCTCGACTGGCGCTGGGTGCTCTTCGTCAACGTACCCATCGGTGTCCTGATCGCGGTGCTCGCGCCGATGTACATCAACGAGTCCGAGCGTCATCCGGGCCGCTTCGACATCGCGGGCGCGCTCGCCTCGACGGCCGGAATGGCATCCCTGGTGTACGGATTCATCCGCGCCGCGGAAGAGGGCTGGCGCGACAACCTCACCATCGGGTCCTTCGGGGCGGCCGTCGTCCTGCTGGTGGCGTTCGTCTTCATCGAGCTGCGGGCCAAGGAGCCGATCACCCCGCTGAAGATGTTCGCCGACCGCAACCGCTCCGGCACGTACGTGATCATGCTGAGCCTGGCCGCGGCGATGTTCGGCATGTTCTTCTTCATCGTGCTGTTCGTCCAGAACGTGCTGGACTACACGCCGATCCAGGCCGGTCTGGCCTTCCTCCCGGTGACGGTCGCGATCGGTGTGGGCGCCGGCCTGTCGCAGCGATTCCTGCCGGTTCTCGGCCCCAAGCCGTTCATGGTCACCGGCTCGACGCTGGTGGTGCTCGGTCTCGGCTGGCAGACGTTCATCAGTCCCGACAGTTCGTACGTCGGCGGGGTGCTCGGGCCGATGCTGCTGTTCGGCTTCGGCATGGGCCTGAACTTCGTGACGCTGACCCTCACCGCCGTCTCCGGCGTCGCCCTGCACGAGGCGGGCGCCGCGTCGGGGCTGCTCAACGCCACGCAGCAGGTGGGCGGTTCGCTCGGCCTCTCCATCCTGACCACGGTGTTCGGGACGGCCAGCCGTGACGAGGCGGAGAAGCAGCTGCCGGACTTCCTGGCCAACGGCTCGCCGGAGCAGAAGGCGGAGTTCGCCAAGACGCACCAGCTGCCCGCGCCCTGGGGACACGAGGTGCTCGCCGAAGGCATCTCGACCGCGTTCATCCCGGCCGCGGCGATGGCCGTACTGGCCCTCGTCACCGCCGCTGTGGTGATCCGTGTCCGCAAGAGCGACCTGGACGCACTCTCCGGCACGACGGGACCCGCCGGAGGCTGATCATCCACCCGCCCGTCCCCGACAGGACGGGACGGAACAGAACATGTGGCGGACCGACACGGGAGGACCGTGGCGGTCCGCCGCGGCATGAGACGAAGCGGCGCGGGAGACGCTCACCGATAGGTGACAACGAAGCGGCGCGGGAGACGCTCACCGATACGTGACGTCGTCGCCCACCCGACTGCACACATCCCAGTTCGCGTCCTTGGACAGCGGGCGGTCGCGAAGAATGTCCCGGGCACGGGCCTCGCCCCAGCTGGTGGCGTACCAGGGTCCGGGGTCGTTCGCCAGGTCGTCCGCGATGGACCGCAGCGCGCATGAACGCAGCGGCTCCTTCAGCTTGTCGAGGGCCGGTACGGCGTCGGCGGAAAGGTCGCGCGCGTACGCGAGGTCGAACCTGCCGGTGTCCTCGTACCGCTGGACGTTGCGCTCGGCGATCAGACCGTCGGGCGACAGCAGCCCGAAGGCGAGCACGCCCGCCGCGGCACTGGCCGCCACGGCTCGCGGCAGCCAGCGGGCACCCCACACCCCGGCCGCCATGATGAGCACGATGACCAGCCCGAGCCAGAGCTCCACGGCCACCACCGAGACCCTCAGCCGCGTCAGTCCATAGGCCTCCACGTACATGTCCATACGTCGCACCGCCGATGCCACGACAACGAGCGCCAGCGCGCACAGAGTTCCCAGCACAGCGCGCACCAGCGTCCGGTCGCGGGCCCCCTCCCGCGGCGCCCAACGCAGGGCGAACACGATGACGAGGAGGGTCAGCAGCGTGACCATGAGCAGCTGCCAGAACCCCTGCCGCGCGTATTCCGCGTACGTCTGGCCGGTCTCCTTCAGTACGGCGTCGTATCCGCCGAAGAGCACGGCGAGCTGGACGGCGTTGAAGGCCGCGAAGAGCACGGTCAGCACGATCAGCGGCAACGCCCACTCGACCCGCCCCCGGGCGCGGCCCTCGGGCACCTCGACGCGGTCCCACTGGACGGGCGAGGCGGCCGTGTGTGCCGCCGCGAGCGCGCCGACCACGCCGAGCGCGAGGAGCAGGACGCGCCAGGGGCCGCCGGAGACGGAGGCGTCCGGCACGAGATCGCCGAGCAGATCGGCGAAGGCGGCGTCGGCTCCCGCGAACAGCGCGCCGAAGACCAGGAGGAGGACCGCGGTCACCGCGAGCGCGCGCAGCACCGGACCGACCCGCCCGCGGGCGCCGCCCGACCGCTCGCGCAGCCCCTGCCAGCCCCAGATGGGGCCGGTGACCAGCGCGTTGAACAGCCCGATCGGGCCGAGCAGGACGGCGGGCCAGCGCCGTCCGCCGTGCAGGGCGAGCGAGCCCAGCGCGATTGCGGTGACGACGGCCAGGAACGACGGCCAGTCGGCGTCCCGCAGAGCGGGCACGGCCAGCAGGGCCAGCCCGCCGATGCCCCAGACGAGCGTCCACGCGCGCGGGAGCCTGCCCGCGTCCTGGGCGGCGAAATACGCGGCGAGCGCGGCCGGGATCGCGACCAGGAGGAGGTTGACCGCAAGGCCCTCCCCCAGGAGCAGCATGCTCAGCACCCCGGTGGCGAGCGCGGCCCACAGGGTGGCTGTCCGCACCGGGGCCGGTTCCTCGACCCGGAGACCGGCCAGCCAGGGCGTGGGCGCCACGGACGGATGGTCCCAGTCGTCGCCCACAGTCGCCGCGGTCCCCGCACCGGCCGAACCGGACCGGGGACGAACCGCGGCACCAGCCGAGCCGGGCCTGGGACCGGTGCCCACACCGGCCGACCTCGACCCCGGAACCGCGTCCTGCGGCTCGTCCTTCCCCGCAGGCTCCCCGGCGAGCCCGTCGCTCTCGCGCGCATCGCCTTCCTCGGCTCCCGGGGCCTTCCCCTTCAACCGTGCCCGCTCGGGATCTGTCGGCTCGGGCGTGGACGGTATGTCGGACACGGGACCCCCTCCCAGCCGGCCCGTACGCAGCCCGTGGCACGCCTCGGCGGCGGAGGGCTGGTGCTGGTGACCGGTATCTCGTCGGCGTGCGCCCGGCATGATCAACAGGCGGCGTGGCGGAAAGGGTATCCACGCGTCGGCCGTGCGGACGCGTCGCAGCGACGCTGTAGCAGGCCTGTGACAGAGACCGGGTTTCGCCGGCGGCAGCAGGTCTCGCGGGCAGAGACACCTCCCCGACGGTCGTACGACGCTAGGCGGGCACCGGCGCCCAGTCGGGCAGCGCCTCCGTCTGGTCCAGCCACGTACCCGGCGGCGCCCCCGCCTTGCCCGCGGCGACCACGCCGCCCACGATGGCGCAGGTCGTGTCCATGTCGCCGCCCACCTGGGCAGTCGCCCAGAACGCCTCTTCGAAGTCACCCAGTACCCGGGCCGCCGACCAGAGTGCGAACGGCACCGTGTCGTGCGCCGTCGTACGCCGTCCACAGCCCAGTACGGCGGCGACCGTCCCGGCGTCTCCGTAGTCGAGCATGTCGCGGGCGCGCCGCAGCCCCGCGCCCACTGCACTGCGCGGGACGAGCGCGATGACGCCGTCGAGCAGTGCCTCGGCGCTCGGCGGGCCCGCGGGGTCGGCCGCCAGGGCGGCGGCAGCGGCGACGGCCATGGCGCCGACCACGGCCTCGCGGTGCTGGTGGGTGGGGTATGCCGAGATCTCCGCCTGGTGCGTCGCCTGCTCGGGATCGTCGGCGTACCAGGCACCGAGGGGGGCGATCCGCATCGCGGCGCCGTTGCCCCACGACCCCTGTCCGTTGAAGAGCTGGGAGGCCAGCTCGCGCCAGTCGCCGCCCTCCCGGATCAGCCGCAGGAGTCGGTTGACGGCAGGGCCGTAGCCCCGGTCGAAGTCGTGGTGCTCGGCGAAGGAGCGGGCCAGTTCGTCCTGGTCGATGCGGTGATGGGCGGCCAGAACGGCCACTACGGAGCAGGCCATCTCCGTGTCGTCCGTCCATTGCCAGGGGCCGGGCGGCAGCTCGCGGCGCTGGAGCAGCGGATAGTTCGCGGGCACGAAGAACTGCGAGCCGAGCGCGTCCCCCACCGCGAGTCCGCGCAGGCTGGCCACGGCGCGGCCCAGGCGCCCATCGGGAGAGGAGTCAGCGGTCATCGCCCTGCCACTCTAATTCGTTGTCGACACGTCCGGCACGGCCGGGTGTGCTCGGACTTGATCTTCACGGTGAGGCGCCTACCCCGTGACCCCGTACGGTTCCGGATCACGCCAGCGTTCGAAGGGGCGGTCGAGGGTGTACCTGCCGTCGCCCCCGAGAACGAGCATCCGCTTCTCGGCGTTCCCCGGATTCGACAGCGACTCGAAGTCCGCGACCGACCAGTGGAACCAGCGCATGCAGAACAGCCGCATGGCGAGTCCATGGGTCACCAGGAGGACGTTCGGCGGGTGGTCGGGCGCCTCGAAGCTGCGGTAGAGGCTCTCCAGGAAGCCGCCGACGCGGTCGTACACGTCGGCACCGGACTCCCCCTGGGCGAAGCGATAGAAGAAGTGCCCGTAGGCGTCCCGGTACGCCTTCTGAAGGCGTACGTCGTCGCGGTCCTGCCAGTTCCCCCAGTCCTGCTCGCGCAGCCGCGGCTCCTCGCGGACGCGGACGAGCTCGGGGTCGAGATGGAAGGCCCGGAAGGTCTCGTGGGTGCGGCGGTACGGGGAGACGTAAACGCTTACGCGCTCCCGGCCGAACAGCTCCCGCAACTGCTTGCCCGTGTCCTCCGCCTGCTGCCACCCCTTCTCGGTGAGCGCCAGCGCGTGGTCGGGCTCGCGTTCGTAGACGGAGTCATCGGCATTGCCCACCGACTCGCCGTGCCGGACAAGAACGATGCGCCGTGGTCGTGCCATGCCGAAACCCTAGATCGGTTGCGGGCCGATCGAGCACTCGTACGGGCTCCATACGGCGTAGGTCACACAGCTCCTGCACACTGCGGACCCACCGCGAGGGGCTCCGTCAGACCGTCCAGGTGGGTTCCAGCTCCACGATGTCGCCGGTCAGAGCCGCGACGTCCGCCTCCGTCTGGGCCCGCAGCGCGAGCCGTTCCACGCGCTCGGCGCGGTACTTGCCGTGCTCGGCGGCCGACCGCCACATGGACAGCACCAGGAACTCGTGGCCGGGCGCCTCGCCGAACAGGCCGCGCACCATGCCCGGCGAACCCGCCATCGCCGGGTTCCACACCTTCTCCTGCATCAGGGCGAAGTGCTCGGCCCGCTCCTCGTGGACGCGGCAGTGGGCCACTCGTACGAGGTCGGCGTCCGTGAAGCGCGGCTCGAAACCGGTCTTCACGTCGAAGCGGTAGTCGAACAGTTTGACCTGTGAGTCCTTGAACGTGCCCGACTGCGACGCGGCGAGCCGGTCGTGGGAGCGGGCCATGAAGGAGTCGTAGAAGGCACGGCTCTCCCAGAAGGCGAAGACGTGGGCCACCCCCGACCGTCCGCGGCTCCAGCCCCCGCCCTGTCCCCGGAATCCCGGCTCACCCAGCAGCCCCGCCCACTTTCGCTGCCCCCGCTCGAAACCGCGGCGGTCCACCACGGTGCAGCGAATCCACTTGACCAGCACCGCGCCATCGTAAGGCCACAGAGCGTGGCGTCGGTCACGCTCCGGCTCAGTGGACCCGCGCGAGCGCCCCGGCGTGCGTGACACGATGGGCAACCGCCCTTGACTGCACGGCAGTTGGGGTGGCAAGTGGATGAACAACGGGAGGGAAGATCTGGTGAACGGCCTCAACAAGGGGATCCGCAAGGTCGAGGTCGCGGCGAAGTGGGACCCGAGTCCCCCGGGCCAGGCGGCCACCGATCTCGACATCATCGCCGCGACCTACCTCGCCGACGCGCCCTACGGAGATCCCGCCTACGTAGTGCACTTCGACAGCCGCTCCCCGGACGGCACCATCTATCTCAACCGGGACAGCAAGGACGGCAAGGGCTTCGGCTGGGACGAGGTCATGACCCTGGAGCTCGACCGTCTCGACAGCCGGTACGCGCGCGTGGTGGTCGGTGTCGTCATACAGCAGCGCTCCGGACGCAAGACGTTCGTCGGTGTGCTCAACCCCGGTGTGCGCCTGCGCGAGGGCTACACCGTGCTGGCAGAGGACGACTTCGGCACGGTGCTGGGATCGACGGCGGCGACCGTCGGGGAGTTCCGGCGCGACGCCTCCGGGGAGTGGTCGTTCTTCCCGGGCATCCACGGCTACGACGCGGAGCCGGCGTCCTTCGCCGCGGTCATGGGCGGCACTCCCGACGCCTGACCGCCCTCTACAGGAACCGGTTTCCGACCGCCCCCTGTAGGGGGCCGCCGCCGACATGCCTGATGAGCGGGCGCACAAACGCCGAAGGGCGGTACGGCCACCGGCCGTACCGCCCTTCAAGGCTTCAGATCAGCTGCAACCGCTGGTCGAGCCGCAGCCCTCGCAGATGTAGCAGGACCCGGCCCGCTGCATCTTCGTGCCGCAGGAGAAGCACAGCGGGGCGTCCGCCTGGATGCCCAGCTGCATCTCCACCAGCTCGGCGCTGGTGTGTGCCTGCATCGGGGCGGGCTTGGCCACCTCGACCTCGGCCTTCGGCGTGGCCACGGCCTTCAGTTCCTGCGCACGGGGTGCGGACTGGGCCAGACCCTCGACGTCGACGTCCTCGTCGTCCATGGAGGGCTCGTACGAACCGGTCTCCAGGTGACGCTGGCGCTCCTCGGCGGAGTGGATGCCGAGCGCGGAGCGCGTCTCGAAGGGCAGGAAGTCCAGCGCGAGACGGCGGAAGATGTAGTCGACGATCGACTGCGCCATCCGCACGTCCGGGTCGTCCGTCATGCCGGCCGGCTCGAAGCGCATGTTCGTGAACTTCGAGACGTACGTCTCCAGAGGCACGCCGTACTGCAGACCCACCGACACGGCGATCGAGAAGGCGTCCATCATGCCCGCGAGGGTCGAGCCCTGCTTCGACATCTTCAGGAAGACCTCGCCGAGACCGTCGTCCGGGTAGGAGTTGGCGGTCATGTAACCCTCGGCGCCGCCGACCGTGAAGGACGTCGTGATGCCGGGACGGCCCTTGGGGAGGCGCTTGCGGACCGGGCGGTACTCGACGACCTTCTCGACGGCCTTGCGGATCTCCGCCTCGGCCTTCTCGGTGACCTCGACCTTCTCCTTCTCCTTGGTCTTCGCGGAGAGGGGCTGGCCGACCTTGCAGTTGTCGCGGTAGATCGCGAGCGCCTTGACGCCCATCTTCCACGCCTCGAAGTAGACCTCTTCGACGTCCTCGACGGTCGCCGTCTCCGGCAGGTTGACCGTCTTGGACAGCGCGCCGGAGATCCACGGCTGGATCGCGGCCATCATGCGGACGTGGCCCATCGCGGAGATGGAGCGCTCGCCCATGGCGCAGTCGAAGACCTCGTAGTGCGCGTGCTTGAGGCCGGGGGCGTCGATCACATTGCCGTTCTCGGCGATGTGGGCGACGATCGCCTCGATCTGCTCCTCCTGGTAGCCCAGGCGGCGCAGGGCCTGCGGGACGGTGCCGTTGACGATCTGCATCGAGCCGCCGCCGACCAGCTTCTTGAACTTGACCAGCGCGAGGTCGGGCTCAAGACCGGTGGTGTCGCAGGACATCGCGAGACCGATGGTGCCGGTCGGGGCGATGACGGACGCCTGAGAGTTACGGAAACCGTTCTTCTCACCGAGGCGGAGCACGTCCTGCCAGGCCTCGGTGGCTGCGGCCCAGATCGGCGTGTCCAGGTCGTCCACGCGGGGGGCCACGCCGTTGGCGTCGGAGTGCTGCTTCATCACACGCAGGTGCGGCTGCGCGTTGCGGGCGTACCCGTCGTACGGGCCGACGACCGCGGCGAGTTCGGCGGATCGCTTGTACGACGTACCCGTCATCAGCGAGGTGATGGCACCGGCGAGGGAGCGGCCACCGTCGGAGTCGTACGCGTGGCCGGTCGCCATCAGCAGGGCGCCGAGGTTGGCGTAGCCGATGCCGAGCTGGCGGAAGGCGCGGGTGTTCTCGCCGATCTTCTGGGTCGGGAAGTCCGCGAAGCAGATGGAGATGTCCATCGCGGTGATGACGAGCTCGACGACCTTCGAGAAGCGCTCCGCGTCGAAGGACTGGTGGCCGAGGCCGTCGTCCTTGAGGAACTTCATCAGGTTCAGCGAGGCGAGGTTGCAGGACGTGTTGTCCAGGTGCATGTACTCGCTGCACGGGTTCGAGCCGTTGATGCGGCCGGACTCCGGGCACGTGTGCCACTGGTTGATCGTGTCGTCGTACTGAATGCCAGGGTCGGCGCAGGCCCAGGCGGCCTCGGCCATCTTGCGGAAGAGCGACTTGGCGTCGACCTCCTCGATGACCTCGCCGGTCATGCGGGACGTCAGGCCGAACTTGCCGCCCTCCTCGACCGCCTTCATGAACGTGTCGTTCACGCGGACCGAGTTGTTGGCGTTCTGGTACTGGACGGACGTGATGTCGTCGCCGCCCAGGTCCATGTCGAAGCCCGCGTCACGCAGGGCGCGGATCTTCTCCTCTTCCTTGACCTTGGTCTCGATGAAGTCCTCGATGTCGGGGTGGTCGACGTCGAGAATGACCATCTTGGCGGCGCGGCGCGTGGCGCCACCCGACTTGATCGTTCCCGCGGAGGCGTCGGCACCGCGCATGAAGGAGACGGGACCCGAGGCGTTGCCGCCGGAGGAGAGCAGCTCCTTGGAGGAGCGGATACGGGAGAGGTTCAGGCCGGCGCCGGAGCCGCCCTTGAAGATCATGCCCTCTTCCTTGTACCAGTCGAGGATCGACTCCATGGAGTCGTCGACGGACAGGATGAAGCAGGCGGAGACCTGCTGGGGCTGCGGCGTCCCGACGTTGAACCAGACGGGGCTGTTGAAGCTGAAGATCTGGTGCAGGAGGGCGTACGCCAGCTCGTGCTCGAAGATCTCGGCGTCAGCGGGCGAAGCGAAGTACTTGTAGTCCTCGCCGGCCTTCCGGTACGTCTTCACGATGCGGTCGATGAGCTGCTTGAGGCTCACCTCGCGCTGCGGGGTGCCGACGGCACCGCGGAAGTACTTGCTGGTGACGATGTTGACCGCGTTCACCGACCAGAAGCCGGGGAACTCGACGCCACGCTGCTCGAAATTGACCGAGCCGTCGCGCCAGTTGGTCATGACGACGTCACGGCGCTCCCACTCCACCTCGTCGTACGGATGCACGCCAGGGGTGGTGTGGATGCGCTCGATGCGCAGTCCCTTGCTGGCCTTGGCTCCGCTCTTCGCGCGGGAACCTCGTGCCGGACCGCTCGCCGTCTCTGTCATGCCGCCTCCCTGTATCAGGCTAAAACGCCCTGAAGTGCCACGTTCTTCCCGTGGCACGGTGTGTGTCTGGTACTGCGCGAGCCGCAAAAAGCGGCCTCTCGCAGCAGGTCTTGGGTCGCCGCCGGTCGACCGGGGCCGGACGGTTTCGTCCGGGCCGGCCCGCCGGTCAGTCGGCGGCGCTGGCGGGCACGGGGACCTGAGCGGTCTCTCCGGACCCGCGGTCGCTTTCCGGGCGCTCCGCGACAGCGTGTTCGTGGTCCTCGTCGTCCACGGCGGCACGCCGCCCCGTCTCTTCCCTGAGTTCCGCGATGGCGGCCTCGAAATCATCGAGCGAGTCGAACGCCCGGTACACGGACGCGAACCGCAGATAGGCGACGAGGTCGAGTTCCTGCAACGGGCCGAGTATGGCCAGTCCCACGTCGTGGGTGGTCAGTTCGGCGCTTCCGGTGGCACGCACCGCTTCCTCGACCCGCTGGCCGAGCTGAGCGAGCGCGTCTTCGGTGACAGGCCGCCCCTGGCACGCCTTGCGGACGCCGTTGATGACCTTGGTACGACTGAACGGTTCGGTGACGCCGGACCGCTTGACCACCATCAGCGAGCACGTCTCCACCGTCGTGAAACGACGGGAGCAGTCGGGGCACTGGCGGCGCCTGCGGATCGACGTGCCGTCATCCGTCGTACGACTGTCGACGACGCGGCTGTCAGGGTGCCTGCAGAAGGGGCAGTGCATGGCTCCAACCCTCCTTCACAGCACGACTCATTAGCCTCGGAAGGCCCCTTGGGCCCCTCGAAGCAGCCCCCAGCATAGGCGATGGCCGAGGCCCTGGAGGACAGGGGGACCACAACTTCTGGGCTGCTGTTGCAATCCAACCACTACATGTGGGGATCGACCCGGAAATCCTCCCACGACACGCGTGTCGCACCGGGATTGGCATGTGCCATGCGGCCATACCCGTTCCATGGCGTACGGGGATACGGTGGACGCCGCACGAGAGGGGGCCGGTCCCCGGTTGACCGGGTGGCTGATGGCAGACTGGCCTTCACCCGCGTAGGCCCACAAGGCCATCGTTCCGGCGGTGAAGAGTACAGCAATCGGCCCTTTTGTCCCGTCGGGCGAATCGCCAGCTATACACCCAGACGCATGATCACGTCAGTCAATCCACGGTTTTTCACTCGAACGTGTGTTTGGCGCAACCTTTCGAAAGCAACTACCGTTGTCCAGCAGGGAGACCACCGAGAGGGGCCGACGTGACCACCACCGCAGACAGCGCCACCATCACTGCCCAGGACCGCTCCCAGGGCCGACTCGAGCCGGTGCATGCGATGAACGAAGCAGCCATGAATCACGAGGGGCCCAAGCGCTCCCTGCCCGGCCGACCTCCAGGCATCCGGGCCGACAGCACCGGACTCACCGACCGGCAACGCCGGGTGATCGAGGTCATCAGGGACTCCGTGCAGCGGCGGGGCTACCCGCCGTCGATGCGGGAGATCGGACAGGCCGTGGGCCTCTCCAGCACCTCCTCGGTCGCACACCAGCTGATGGCACTGGAGCGCAAGGGCTTCCTGCGCCGCGACCCGCACCGCCCGCGCGCGTACGAGGTCCGCGGCAGCGACCAGTCCTCCGCGCAGCCCACGGACACGGCGGGCAAACCCGCCGCGTCGTACGTCCCGCTCGTGGGCCGGATCGCCGCCGGTGGCCCGATCCTCGCCGAGGAGTCGGTCGAGGACGTCTTCCCGCTCCCCCGCCAGCTGGTCGGCGACGGCGAGCTGTTCGTCCTGAAGGTCGTCGGTGACTCGATGATCGAGGCCGCGATCTGCGACGGGGACTGGGTGACGGTCCGCCGCCAGCCGGTCGCCGAGAACGGCGACATCGTGGCCGCGATGCTGGAGGGCGAGGCCACGGTCAAGCGCTTCAAGCGCGAGGACGGCCACGTGTGGCTGCTTCCGCACAACTCCGCGTACCAGCCCATCCCCGGCGACGAAGCCACCATCCTCGGCAAGGTCGTCGCGGTGCTCCGGCGGATCTGACAGCCCGCGGCGGGCTCCTGTCCGCCCCAGACCGGGCCCCGGAACCAACTGCGCCGGTTCCGGGGCCCTGTGCGTTCTCTGGCCGGGGACCAAGGGGTGGTGGTGGAGGGCGCCTCCTCCACCACCGCCTCCTCTACCCCTCCACCGTCTCCCCTGCCACTACATCTACCTCTGCCTCTTCCGCTGCCGTCGGCACCTCTGCCGCGGCCTCCGTGTTGCCTGCCTCCGTCTTGCGTGCCGCCTCGTCGATCGCGGAGAGCGATCGCCGTACCTGGTTGCGGTCCGTCGTGTACCAGAAGTCGGGCAGGGACGCCTTCAGATAGCTGCCATAGCGGGCCGTGGCGAGCCGCTGGTCCAGCACCGCCACGACACCACGGTCTCCCATCGCCCGTACGAGGCGGCCGGCGCCCTGGGCCATCAGGAGTGCCGCGTGAGTGGCGGCGACGGCCATGAAGCCGTTGCCCCCCGCGTCCTCGACCGCCTTCTGGCGTGCGCTCATCAACGGGTCGTCGGGGCGTGGGAAGGGAATCTTGTCCATGACGACGAGCTGGCAGCTGGCGCCCGGGACGTCCACGCCCTGCCAGAGCGACAGCGTGCCG
The DNA here is from genome assembly GCF_041051975.1 of Streptomyces sp. R21. Lineage (GTDB taxonomy): Bacteria > Actinomycetota > Actinomycetes > Streptomycetales > Streptomycetaceae > Streptomyces. Next base: position 2,861,320 of record NZ_CP163435.1, read on the forward strand.
AAGAGACAGGTCTTCGGGTCGGCCGCGAAGTTCTTGATCAGCTCGCCGAGCGTCTCCTCGCCCTGGAGGAGGATCGGGAACTCCGGGATGCGGCTGCGCAGTTCCTCGGCGGCGAGCTGAGCCGCTCGCATGGAGGAGAAGAGGCCGAGCGTGCGCCCGCCGGCCGACTGGATCAGCTCGGTGAGCTCATCCAGCATGTCCGTGCGGTCGCCGTCCCGCGCGGGGCGGGACAGATGCTTGGCCACGTAGAGAATGCCCTGCCGGGGATAGTCGAAGGGTGAGCCGACGTCGAGGCCCTTCCACTGCGGCAGGTCGTCGCCCTCCGTGCCCTCGGGGGCGAGTCCCAGGGACGCCCCCACTCCGTTGAAGTCGCCGCCGAGCTTCAGCGTCGCGGAGGTCAGGACGACGGAGCGGTCCGTGAAGAGCTTCTCCCTCAGGAGCCCCGACACCGACATGGGAGCGACCCGCAGCGAGGCCCCGAAGCGGTCGTGCCGCTCGTACCAGACGACGTCCCACTCGGAGCCGTTGCTGATCCGCTCCGCCACGTCGTGCACCGACTCCACCGAGGCGAGAGCCTGCTTGCGGACCGCGTCCTCGTCCTGGACGGACTTGTCGCGGGTGGCGCCGATCGCGGAGATCACCGTACGGGCGGCGTCACGCAGCGCCATCAACGCGTACCCGAGGTCCTCCGGGACCTCCTCCAGGCGGCCGGGCAGGGCCAGCTCCATGACCCGCTCGAAGCCCTCGGCGGCCGTCTGCAGCTGGTCGGCCGCCTTCTCGTTGACGAGCTTGGCGGCCCGGCGCACGGCGCGGTTGACCTGGCCGGGGGTGAGCTCGCCGGTCGCGACGCCGGTGACACGGGAAACCAGCTCGTGCGCCTCGTCGACGATCAGCACTTCGTGCTGCGGGAGGACCGGCGCGCCCTCGATCGCGTCGATCGCGAGCAGCGCGTGGTTGGTGACGACGACCTCGGCGAGCTTGGCGCGCTCGCGGGCCATCTCGGCGAAGCACTCCGCTCCGTAGGCGCATTTCGTGGCGCCCAGGCACTCCCGGGACGACACCGACACCTGGGCCCAGGCACGGTCGGACACGCCCGGGGTGAGGTCGTCGCGGTCACCGGTCTCCGTCTCGTCCGACCAGTCCCGCAGTCGCAGCAGGTCCTGGCCGAGCTTGCTGGTGGGGGCGGCCGCCTCGAACTGGTCGAAGAGCCCCTCCTCCTCATCCTGCGGCACACCCTCGTGCAGCCGGTGCAGGCACAGATAGTTCGACCGGCCCTTGAGCATCGCGAAATCGGGGCGGCGGCGCAGCAGCGGATGCAGCGCGTCGACCGTGCGCGGGAGGTCCCGCTCCACGAGCTGCCGCTGCAGCGCCAGGGTGGCCGTTGCCACGACCACGCGCTCCCCGTGCGCGAGGGCGGGCACCAGATAGCCGAGGGACTTTCCGGTGCCGGTGCCGGCCTGGATCAGCAGATGCGAGGTGTCGTCGATGGCGGCCTCGACGGCTTCGGCCATGGTCACCTGGCCGGGGCGCTCCGTACCGCCGACGGCAGTGACGGCAGCATGCAGGAGTTCAGGGAGTGAGGGCTTCGTCATAGCCCGACCACCCTACGGGTCGGGACTGACAATCGGGCGATCAAGGCGGGGGCCGGGGATGTGATCAAGACGTCTGCGTCCGGTGTGATCAAGGCTGGTGAAGGGGGTTCGGTACGGTGCCGTGCACGGCGGCGTGCGGGCGCTCGGGGCGGTCCCGGTAGCCGTCGAGGTGCAACCGGTTTCGGTTCAGACAGAGGCGCTCGATACGGGGAGTGAGCAGGTCGAACGTCTCGTAACGCTCCTTGAGCTCGGGGAAGCGCGCCTGGTGTCGGACGATCTCCGAGCGGACGAGCGTCCAGAATTCGGCCTCCGCGACGCCCAGCTGTTCCTCGCACAGGGGCGCGAGATAGCGGAAGACGCCTACGAAGAGCCCGGAATGGATGAACTGCGTCAGAAACGCGGGCGGCTCGGCGAGGAGTACGTTCCGTACCTCCTCCGGCATCGAGTCGTGCTCGGGGAGCGGATCCGCGCTCACATTGACGTCGTCCACGAAGTCCTTCACTGCGAGCCGTACGGGCACGTCATGGTCGTCGAAGACAACGATCGCGTTCTCTCCATGTGGGCTGAACACAGTTCCGTACCGATAGAGGAAGTGGAGCAGCGGCGGGAGCAGCGCGGCGAAGAGCCGCCGCAGCCAGGCCCTGGGCGCGAGCGCCGAGCGGGCGACCAGCTCGGCCGTGAAGGCGCGGCCGTCGGGGTCGGTGTGCAGAAGCGCGGCGAGCGTGCGGGCGCGTTCGCCGGGTGCCAGATGCCGGGAGACCGGCTCCCGCCAGATCGCTCCCAGCAACTCCTTGTACTGATAGGGCACTTCGGGCAGTTCGTCGTACACGGGGTGTCCTACGGCGATGGAGGCGACCTCGCCGAGCAGGATCACCGCGCAGGTGTCGCGCAGGAAGGGGTCCGCTTCGCGCAGAGCCTGCATCCAGGCGGTGACGGCCGGGGCCGCGAGCGTCCGCTCCGTCGGGAGCCCGCGCCACACCAACGTGTTGAGGATGGAGAGCGGCAGCTTCACCGTGTGCCGGTCAGGACGCGAGGTGTTGAGGAAGGTGCGGATCGACTGCTGGGGCAGGCGCAGATCGCCGTCCGAGTGCAGCGGCACGATCGCACCCGCCGCCACGGAGGGCGCGAAGAGCGGCAGGACGACGTCGTCCCACTGCCAGGGATGCACGGGCAGGTAGAGGTACGACTCCGGTGCCAGGCCCCGCGCACGGAGCACCTCGTCGAAGGACTCCTTCGCCGACGGAGCGAGTTCGCGCGCGTAGAGGTCGTCGGCCGTGTCGAGGCCCCGGACACCGCGGTAGGTGGCGAGCGTGGTGTGTACGGCGATCCAGGGCAGGGCCGTCGCTCTGCGCGCCTCCGGCGCCCAGCCGGCGATGTCCTTCGCGGATAATCCGAGACGGCCCTTGTTGAGCACGATCCAGGGGTGGCCGCTCTGATGGCCTTCCAGTTCCGCGTAGCCGAGGTCGGCGAGCCTGGCCGCGGGAAGCGCGGTGCCGTCGAGCCGGGTGTCCGCGGCGAGCGTGGTGCTCAGCTCGCGGATGAGGTGACCGAGCGTCGCTCCGTCCAGCCCCAGCGTGCCGCGGGCCCGGGTCAGGAAGCCGATCGGATCGGTGAAGGGACGCGGCTCTTCGCCGGGCTCGGTGAGGGTGAGCGACGCGGGGTCCACGCGCCAGCTGTCGTACGCGGTACGGCGGGCCCGGAAGGCGAGGTTGCCTCCGGCGTCGAGGCGGAGGGTGTACGGGCGGGAGGCCGGGGAGCCGTCCGGCTGCGCGCCTGCCGATGAGGCGGCGGGCCCCGGCCCCAGATCCTGCCCCCGCCCCCGCTCTCGCTCTCGCTCTCGCTCCGGCTCCGGCTCCGGCTCCGGCTCCGGCTGAATGATCTCCTCGTACGCGAACTCGCCGATCATCTTGGCGAGCAGTCGGCGGCCGGCCTGCTCCCATCGCTCTTCGCGCAGCTCAGGTGGGTCGTAGAGAGCGGGCGGCTCCCCGGAGGCCGGGGTGGCGGATGGATTCGGCACGGAGGGACTCCTCGACGGGGAACCGGATCGGGACGATCGGAGTTACAGATTGTGACGGCGCTACAACAGATCGCGCAGGGCCCGGTCTCGGACCATGAGGGCTGCCTTCTTGTCGGGCAGGTCGACCTCGGTGGAGAACCGGAAGCCGGCGCTCAGGAAGGCGGAGACGGAGGGGGTGTTGCGAAGGTCGGGTTCCGCGACGACGCGTGCGCAGGTGGGGCGCTTGTCGAGGACGAGGTCGGCGACGGCTCGGAGCAGGGCGGAGCCCAGTCCGCGCCCTCGGTCGGCGACACCACCGATGAGGAGGTGGATTCCGGTGTCGTGCGGTCGGGCGGGGTAGTGGCGGGCGAGGAGGTCGAGGTCCGCGCGGTAGATCTCCCAGTAGCTCATCGGCGTGCCGTCCAGCACGCCCAGGCAGGGGACGCTGCGTCCGTCCCCGTCGAGCTGCCCGCACAGATGCTCCTCCACCACCGACTCGGGCCCCGCGAGCTCCCAGAACGCCGCGACGGCGGGGTCGTTCATCCAGCGCGCGATGAGCGGGAGATCGCGTCCGATGCGTACGGGGACGAGGCGGAAGACGCCTACGGGGGTGGCCGTGGGGCCCCAGTCACCGACGCTGTCGAGCAGATCGCCGCCGCCGGAAGCGGCGGGGTCCCCGGTAGGGGTGAGAGGAGCAGCAGGGGTGAGAGGAGCGTCGGCGGGAGCGAGCTGAGCGTCGGTCGGTGTGAGCGGGACGGAGTCCGTTGTGAGCTGAGGGGAGTCTCTTGTGAACTGAAAAGAGTCCGCCGCGCCCGTCAGTGCGCCCTGTTCGCCCACGCCCTCGGCGTCTGCCCCCGCTTCCTCCGCTTCCGCGAAGAGCGCGATGAGCTCGTCGGGCAGGCGCAGGTCCAGCGTTTCCTCGCAGTCCGTGCCCGGGCCGAGGCCCGTGTCGGTGCCGAGGTCGGTGGCAGGGGCGGTACCGGCGTCGGTGCTCGCATCGGTGGGAGACACGGCGACGCTCCTCTCAGAAGACGGGGTGGGTCATGTTCCTCAGGAATGAAGGGGGTTGGCGATGGTGACGTAGACGGACTGGGTGTCGACCGGGCCGACGAGTTCATCGAGACCGTGCAACCGGGTCAGCAGGTTGGCCTTGCAGCGCAGGACGGGTGAGTCGAGCAGGCGGGCGGGCAGCGACGTGCGCAGCCGTGCCGGGCCGGTGGCGACATCGGCGAGGAAGCGGCGGAAGGCGGCCAGCAGCAACCGTTCGTCGGCGAGGCGCTGGGAGCCGAACGCGCCGACTAGACCGAGCACGTTGTTGATGGCGAGGTAGTAGGCGAACCGTTCGTCGGTGACCTCGTCGGAGACGAAGGTGTCGCTGTGTTCGCCGATGCCGGGCAGCCGGGAGTCGAGTTCCGCGCGGCGGGAGGCGCGGAAGTAGTAGCCCTGGTTGTCGCGGTAGCGGCCGCCCGTGGGCCAGCCCTCGGCGTCCAGCAGGAGCAGGGTGTTCTGCTGGTGGGCTTCCAGGGCGATCCCGGCCTCGCTGTCGAGCCAGAGCACAGGGCGTACGACCTGCTCCAGGTAGCGCAGGAACCACTCGGTGGCGACGGCGCCGCGGGGACGGCCGGTGCATCCGGCGAGGCGGGTGACGATCTCGGCGAGCCGGGACCGCATGACCGGCCGGTCCTGACTCCGGTCCCGTACGCCGGGCTGGGCGTGCGGACGGGGCGAGACGAGTCCCGCGACGCACGTGACGTCGTCCGTCGGGCCGAACGGGTTGTGGCGGATCATCACGTCGAGGCCGGGCAGGGGCTTGGCGTCCGGGCCGTCGACGGCGAGCCAGGCCGGGTCGCGGACGATGTCGAAGCCCGGGTGGGCGGCCTGCCACTGCTTGAACAGGCCGCCGCGCAACAGACGGTGGACCTCCACGCCCCGGTGGAGTTCCTTGCGGAGGTTCTCGCGGCGGGAGTTGGTGATGCGCAGGCCCAGCGACAGCTTCAGCATCGCGGGGGCGCCCGTGCGGTGGACGGTGCGAACGGAGGAGGTGGGGTGCCAGGGGGCGCCGTGCGGGCCGAGGTTGTGCAGCAGCCCGGCGTCGAGCAGGGCCGCGACTTCGGGGCGGTGCAGGGCTTCGCCCATCTGCCAGGGATGCAGTGGCAGGGCGGCGTATCCGTCGGGCAGCGGAAGCCCGGCGCCCGCCAGCCGTGCGGTGAGCTGTTCCGCGGCGACGGGGCGGCCGCGTTCCGTCCACGCCGAGTCGGCCGCCAGCACGGACGGGGCGACCGCCATCCAGTGCAGGGGGAAGGAGCCTCGCAACTCGGGTGAGTACAGACGGGCTTCGGCTTCGGAGAGTCCCTCGCGGCTCTTCGGCGTGGGGTGCTGCGGGTGGCCGAGCACGAGCGCCTGCTCGGCGGCGAGGAAGAGGTCGGCCTCGTCGGCGGGGTGTTCCCGCCGGTCGCGGATGAACAGGGCGGTGCGGCGGACGGAGTCGGCCACGCGACCGACGAGGTCCCCGCCGTCGTCGGCGGGGCTGTGCGGCGTCCGGAGTTCCGGGCGGCTCGCGGTTCCGGCGCGGGCCGCGGCGGACGGCGCTCCCCGTCCGGCCGTGGCTGTGGCCCACGCGGCCTGCCGGGCGAGCAGCGCGGCCACCGTGACCGCGTCGGCGGGGGGCGCCCCGTCGGGAGCGTCGGCAAGGTAGGGGAGGCCGAAGCGGTGCCAGCCGGTCGGGGACCAGTAGTGGACCGGCGCCAGCAGGGCCGTGCCGCTGGCGGGGAGGGGGATGCGCAGGGTGCCGTCGTCGGGGGCCGCGAGGTCGTTCTCCCGTACCCAGCAGCGCAGCAGGTTCTCGACGCCCGCCGCCTGGGCAGCGGTCTGCGCGTCGGGGTGTTCCAACAGGTCGGCCGTGCAGCCGCGCAGCCGTTCGGCCTCGCCCGCCCCTCCCTTCTGCCGGGGGACGACCGGTTCGGCCGTCGGCGCGAGCGGGGCCTGTGTGCCGCCGGCCGCCGGCTCGTGGGTGTGGGGACGGCCGTCGGGTGCGGGAGTGGCGTTCAAGTGCGTTCCTCGTGACGTCGTTCAGGCTCGTACGGCGACGAACCCGGGTGGCTCTGGTGTGCGTGCTGCCTCTGGCGTTCCTGATCGGCTGGGTTCGCGGGCGGAGCGGGTCGTCCCCTGTGAAGCTCGGGGCGCTGTGGCGCGGCCGATATCCGGGCGTCCTGGCGGCCGGGCACTCCGGAGCAGCGGATCCCGCTCCCCGGCACCGCGGGACCTGGCGGTTCGGCTCCCCGGGCACTTCGCCGTCCCGAAACGCGGACGCCCCCGGGACATCCCCGCACGCCGTCGACCCACAGCACGACACCACGCCCCATCACCGCCTTCCCCGCGCCCGGCCTACGCGCTCATGCGCCGTGCCCGGCGCCCACGGCGCCGCTGGCCGCTGCCGCGACCGCGTCCGCCAGGCGGTCGAGGACCGCGCTCGCCTGCTCGTCGCTGATCGTCAACGGCGGGAGCAGGCGCACCACGCTCGCGTGGCGCCCGCCCAGTTCCACGATGAGCCCGCGCTTGAGGCACTCCCGCTGGACGGCGGCGGCCTGTTCGGGCGCGGCGGGCCGGGGTCCGTCGCCGGTGGGGTCTGCAGTCCCCTCCGGGTCCACGAGCTCGACGCCGATCATCAACCCACGGCCCCGTACGTCGCCGATGCAGGGGAACTCGGCGGCCAGATGCCGGAGTTGGGCGAGCATGCGATCACCCAGCGCCCCGGCACGCTCGGCGAGCCGGTTCTCCCGGACGTACGCCAGAGTCGCCGTACCCGCGGCCATGGCGAGTTGGTTGCCCCGGAACGTGCCCGCGTGGGCGCCGGGTTCCCAGACGTCGAGGTCTTCGCGGTAGACGACGACGGCCAGCGGCAGACTGCCGCCGATGGCCTTGGACATGACCATCACGTCCGGCATGATCCCGCTGTGTTCCACGGCCCAGAAGGTGCCGGTCCGGCCGACCCCCGTCTGGACCTCGTCCGCGATCAGGGGGACGGACCGCGACGCGGTGATCTCACGCATCCGGCGCATCCAGCCGTCGGGGGCCGGAATCACGCCGCCCTCGCCCTGGACGGGTTCGAGGATCATCCCGGCTGGGTGCGGCACGCCCGACTTGGTGTCGTCGAGCACGGACTCGGTCCAGCGTGCGGCGAGTTCGGCACCCCGGTCGCCTCCGATGCCGTACGGGCAGCGGTAGTCCTGCGGAAACGGCAGGCGTGTGACGCGTACGTCGGGTGCTCCCCCGGATGCTTCGAGCGCCCCCGCGGTCATCCCGTGGTACGCGCCGGTGAACGCGAGCATCCCGCTGCGCCCGGTCGCCGCGCGCACCAGCTTGAAGGCGGCCTCGACCGCGTCCGTCCCGGCCGGACCGCAGAACTGCACCCGCGCGCGCTCGGCGAACTCCGGCGGGAGCGTGCGGAACAACTCGGTGGTGAAGGCGTCCTTGACGGGGGTGGCGAGGTCGAGGACGTGCAACGGAGCGCCCGAGTCGAGGACCTTTCTGATCGCCTCCAGCACCACCGGGTGGTTGTGCCCGAGCGCCAGGGTGCCCGCGCCGGAAAGGCAGTCGAGGTAGCGGCGGCCGTCGGCGCCCTCGATCGTCAGTCCGCGCGCCCGCACGGGGACGATCGGCAGGGCGCGCGCGTAGGTGCGAGCCGCCGACTCGCGCGCCGACTGGCGCCGCAGGATCCCCTCGTGCGCCACGCGCGCCCGCTCGGGACCGCTCTCACGCGCCCCCTCGTGCCCGTCATCCGGCTCCCGCCCCACCGGCACCACCGCAGACTCCGTCAATGCCACGACTACAGGTCCTCCCGCTGTCCCGAGGCGAGTTGGCAGGGGTGCTGGACCCACGCTGAACGCATGCGTCTGGTCCCCCGTACGTACCAACGACGCGGCGCGCGCGGGGAAGCGGGTGCACCGAAGATCCTTGCCGTGACGGAACCGTTGCCGTTCCGTCGGAAGTCCCCCACAGCGACCGCATAGTCTTTGATGCCGTTCAGCGATACCGAATGATCACCGGCCGACCGGCACCCACGGTCACAGAACTGCTGCGGCAGCGCCGAGTTCACTTACGCCCAGGGGGAATCCCAGATGCGATCCATACGCCCGCGCTTCGCCGCTCGCCAAGGGAGGAGCGCGCGTCGCAGAACCTCCCCCGTGCTGGCCGCCGTCGGCCTCACCGCGGCGCTGGCGCTCACCGCGACCGCCTGCAACTCCGGTGACGACAAAGCGGGTGGCGAGCCGGGCTCGTCGGCGTCCGCGTCCCAGGACGACGGCAAGATCAAGATCCCGGACGACATCAAGAACAAGCTCAAAGAGCACGGGATCGACATCGACAAGTGGAAGGACGGCGCCTGGAAGAACTGGGACAAGAGCGACTGGCTGCGCGAGGCCGACGACTACATCAACCCCATCATCAAGGGGCTGTGGAACCCGGACCGGATGCGCGGAGCCGACGACCCCGACAAGGACAAGGGCGTCGACGACAGCGACCTCTCCGGTGACCAGGGCGTCACCGACCCGACCCCGGCGTCCGTGGCCGCGCAGGCCGTGAAGACCGCGTACCACGCGAACGCGGCCGAGGCCGGCAAGGTCTTCTTCGACTCCCCCGAGGGCACGATGGTCTGCTCGGCGACGGTCGTCGAGGACCCGGCGCACCCGGGCAAGTCCAACCTGGTGTGGACCGCGGGCCACTGCGTGCACGCCGGCAAGAAGGGCGGCTGGTACCGCAACATCGCCTTCGTGCCCTCGTACAACAACGACGGCAGGACGGCCGCCGCTCTGCAGAAGGCCACCAAGGCGGAGGTCGCCCCGTACGGCGTCTGGTGGAGCGACTGGGCGCAGACTTCGGACCAGTGGATCGAGCAGGGCGGTTCGACGGGCGGCCAGGGCGCGTCGTACGACTTCGCGGTGCTGCATGTGACGCCGGAGAAGGGCAGCAGCGGCAAGTCCCTGGAGGAGACCGTCGGTTCGGCGCTCCCGGTGAACTTCAACGCTCCGGCCGTGCCGAAGGTGTCGAGCATCACGGCGACCGGCTACCCGGCGGCGGCGCCCTTCGACGGACAGAAGCTGTACCAGTGCACGGACAAGCCGGGCCGGTTGTCCATCGCCAAGGCGGACCCCACGATGTACCGCATCGGCTGCAGCATGACCGGCGGTTCGTCCGGCGGCGGCTGGGTGTCGACGGGGGCGGACGGCAAGCCCGCGCTGGTGTCCAACACGTCGATCGGCCCGGTCAGTTCGGGCTGGCTGGCCGGCCCGCACCTGGGCCCTGTGGCCAAGGGGATCTACAACTCGGTGAGCAAGAAGTTCGCCGGTCAGTGACGCGGCGGGCGTAACAGGGTTCGGACGGGCGGTGGTGGGTGGCGTGCGGAATTCCGCACCGACCCACCGCCGTTCGTCCCCGGTTGCGGGGCGCGGTGCGGTGTGATGTCGAGTGGTTCCTCCGGGAGCCGCTTCCGCGCCCGGCAGCACATGACACACCGCTCCAACGGGGGTTACATCCGTATGCGTTCCCTACCTACGCCCGCCACGCGACGGCGCGGCAGGCGCTCCGCTCTCGCCGCCACGGCTCTCGTCGCGGCCTTGGCGCTCACCGCCACGGCCTGCAACTCAGGTGACGACAAGCCGAGCGACAAGCCCGGCACCGCCGCGTCCACCTCCTCGTCCGGCAAGGGCAAGGACAAGATCGAGATTCCCAGCGACATCGCCGACAAGCTCAAGGAGCACGGCATCGATGTCGACAAGTGGGCGGACGGCGGCTGGAAGAACTGGGACAAGGACAAATGGCTCAGTGAGGCCAAGGACTTCGTCAACCCGGTGATCGAGGGGCTCTGGAAGCCCGAGCGGATGAAATCCGCCAAGGACCCGAACAAGACGATCACGGCGAAGGACGCGTCGGCCGACCAGGGCATCAGCGACCCGGATCCCGAGCCGGTCGACGCCGAGGCGGAGAAGACGCCGTACCACGAGAACGCCGCCCCCGTCGGGAAGGTCTTCTTCGACTCCCCCGAGGGCTCGATGGTCTGCTCCGGCACGGTCGTCAAGGACGTGAACCATCCGGGCAAGTCCAACCTCGTGTGGACCGCGGGCCACTGTGTGCACGCGGGCGGCAGCGGCGGCTGGTACCGCAACATCGCCTTCGTCCCGTCCTACAACGACCTCGGCAAGTCCGAGGCGGAGCTGGGCGACGCGACGGCGACGGAGGTCGCCCCCTACGGCCAGTGGTGGGCCGACTGGGCCGCCACCTCCGACCAGTGGATCGCCGGCGGCGACGAGACGGGCGGCGCGGGCGCCCCGTACGACTACGCCGTGCTGCACGTGAAGCCCGAGCAGGGCACGAAGTCCCTGGAGGAGACGGTCGGCAACGCGCTTGCCGTGGACTTCTCGGCGCCGTCCGCGACAGACGTCAGCACGATGGGCGCCTGGGGCTACCCGGCCGCACCGCCGTACAACGGTCTCAGCATGTTCAAGTGCGTCGACCGGCCCGGCAGGTTCTCGCTGGACGCGACCCTGCCGACGATGTACCGCATCGGCTGCACGATGACCGGTGGCTCGTCCGGCGGCGGCTGGTTCCGTGTCGTCGACGGGGCGACGAAGCTCGTCTCGAACACGTCGATCGGCCCGACGGACAACACCTGGCTCGCGGGACCGCAGCTGGGCAAGGGCGCCGAGTCGCTCTACGACAACATGAGCGAGCAGTACGGCGGCCAGTAGGCGTCGCGGGTACGCCGCCCGGCCCTGGCTCCGCGCGCACGCATGACGAAGGCCCGCCCCTCGGATGAGGGAGCGGGCCTTCGCCGTACAGGCCATATGCCGCGGTCCTGGCGGACCGTCGCTCAGGCGAGCGGCGCCGGGACGTACGGCGCGAGATCCGCCGCCAGTTCCTCGTGCACCCGCGCCTTGAGCAGGGTGCCCTCCGGGGTGTGCTCCTCGGAGATCACCTCACCCTCGGTGTGGGTGCGCGCCACCAGCCCGCCGTGCGTGTACGGCACGAGCGCCTCGATCTCGACCGAGGGGCGCGGCAGCTCGCTGTCGATGAGCGCGAGCAGCTCGTCGATGTTCAGACCGGTGCGGGCCGAGACGGCGATGGAGCGCTTCTCGTTCCGCATCAGCCGCTGGAGCACCAGCGGGTCGGCCGCGTCCGCCTTGTTGATCACGACGATCTCGGGTACGCCGGTGGCGCCGACGTCTCTGATCACCTCGCGCACGGCGGCCAGCTGCTCCTCCGGAGCCGGGTGCGAACCGTCCACCACGTGCAGGATCAGATCGGCGTCGCCGACCTCCTCCATCGTGGAGCGGAACGCCTCGACCAGGTGGTGCGGCAGGTGCCGGACAAAACCGACCGTGTCCACCAGCGTGTACAGCCGGCCGCTCGGGGTCTCGGCCCGGCGCACCGTCGGGTCGAGGGTCGCGAACAGGGCGTTCTCGACGAGCACGCCCGCGCCCGTGAGGCGGTTGAGCAGCGAGGACTTTCCGGCGTTGGTGTAGCCGGCGATGGCGACCGAGGGCACCTTGTTCCTGCGGCGCTCCTGGCGCTTGATCTCGCGGCCGGTCTTCATGTCCGCGATCTCCCGGCGCATCTTCGCCATCTTCTCGCGGATACGACGCCGGTCCGTCTCGATCTTGGTCTCACCGGGACCACGGGTCGCGAGGCCGCCGCCCTTGCCGCCGCCCATCTGACGGGACAGCGACTGACCCCAGCCTCGCAGCCTCGGCAGCATGTACTGCATCTGCGCGAGCGCGACCTGCGCCTTGCCCTCTCGGGACTTGGCGTGCTGGGCGAAGATGTCGAGGATCAGGGCCGTACGGTCGATGACCTTGACCTTGACGACGTCTTCGAGCTGGATCAGCTGGCCGGGGCTGAGCTCACCGTCGCAGATCACGGTGTCGGCGCCGGTCTCGACGACGATGTCCCGCAACTCGATGGCCTTGCCCGAGCCGATGTACGTGGCCGCGTCCGGCTTGTCCCGGCGCTGGACCACGCCGTCGAGCACGAGCGCACCCGCGGTCTCCGCGAGGGCGGCCAGCTCGGCCAGCGAGTTGTCGGCGTCGGTGATGGTCCCCGAGGTCCACACGCCGACGAGCACCACACGCTCCAGACGGAGCTGTCGGTACTCGACCTCGGTGACGTCCTCGAGTTCGGTGGAGAGGCCCGCCACACGGCGCAGGGCCGCGCGCTCGGAGCGGTCGAACTGGTCGCCGTCCCGCTCTCCGTCGATCTCGTGGCTCCAGGCGACGTCCTCTTCCATCAGGGCATCGGCCCGAAGACCTTCGGGGTAACTGTGCGCGAAGGTGCTCTGCGCGTCCTGGGAAGGGGAAGAAGAGGAGGTCATTGGATCCTTACGTCGATAGGAACAGCGATGTCGTGACGGAGGCATCCGTCAGGAAGTAGAACGTCCGGGGCCACGGGGAGATTCCCGGATTCCGCCGGGTCAACCCTCACGGGCCGTGCCGCCGACCTGACGATGGTCGCACGGCACGCCTCGTCTCGTCACGCGAGTTATCGGGTGACCCGGCGCGCCTGAGGAGCGTCGCTCTTCCAGTCCGGGTGCCCGGGCATCGGCGGGGTCTTCCTGCCGTACAGCCAGTCCTGGAAGAACCCGCTCAGATCGCGGCCTTCGATGCCGGACGCCAGGTGCTCGAAGTCCGCCGTCGAGGCGACCCCGTCGCGGTGCAGGCCGACCCAGGTGCGCTCCAGGCGCTCGAAGGCGGCGCGTCCGATCTCCTGGCGCAGCGCGTAGAGGAAGAGCGCGCTGCCGTCGTAGACGTTCGGCCGGAAGATGCTGATCTTCTGGCCGGCTGCGGGCCCCTTGGGCATCGCGGGCGGGCCGCCCGAGGCGCGCCATGAGTCGGAGGCTCCGTAGGCCGCCTTCATGCGCTTCTCCATGGGCTTGTGCGCCGTCTCCTCGGCGTACAGCTCCTCGTACCAGGTGGCGTGTCCCTCGTTGAGCCACAGGTCGGACCAGGTGCGCGGGCTGACGCTGTCGCCGAACCACTGGTGCGACAGTTCGTGCACCATGATCGACTCGACGTACCACTTCGGATACGCGGGTTCGGTGAACAGGTCTCTCTCGAAGAGAGAGAGGGTCTGCGTCTCCAGCTCGAAGCCGGTCGTCGCCTCGGCCATCAGCAGCCCGTACGTCTCGAAGGGGTACGGGCCGACCTTGCCCTCCAGCCAGGCGATCTGGTCGGGGGTCTTCTTGAGCCACGGTTCCAGGATCTTGCGGTCCTTGGTGGGCACGACGTCACGCACGGGCAGGCCGTGCGGCCCGTCGCGGTGCAGCACGGTGGAGCGGCCGATGGAGACCTGGGCCAGCTCGGTGGCCATGGGGTGCTCGGTGCGGTACGTCCAGGTGGTGGACCGGCCGGACCGGTCCACTCCTGCGGGCAGACCGTTGGCGACGGCGGTGTACGCGTTGGGTGCGGTGACCCGGATCGTGAACATCGCCTTGTCGGAGGGGTGGTCGTTGCACGGGAAGACCAGGTGTGCGGCGTCGGCCTGGTTGGCCATCGCGAGCCCGTCCTTGGTCTGCACCCAGCCCCCGTCCTGGCCTTCGGCGGAGACGGGGTCGCTGGTGTGGCGCACGGTGATCCGCAGCGCCCCTCCCGGGGGCAGCGGCTTCTCCGGAGTGACCACCAGGTCGTCACCCGCGCCGGTGAACGAGGCGGGCGCACCATTGACCTCCACCGAGTCCACGGTGCCGTGCGCGAAGTCGAGGTTGATCCGCTCCAGCCAGGCCGTCGCCCGGGCGTCGATGGTGGTGACGGCCGCGAGCGGCTTTCTGTTCGAGCCGGAATAGGTGAAGTCGAGGTCGTACGACGTCACGTCGTACCCGGGATTGCCCAGGTGCGGGAAGAGTCGGTCGCCGACGCCGAGCGGCACGGCCGGTGAGGGGGCGCTCGCGGCGATCAGACAGACGGAGACGGCCGAGGCGAGCAGCGCCGCCTTGAAGCGGCGGGTCCTGGGGCCGGTGGTTCCGGATCCGGGGGCCCTGGAGCCTGCGGTCCTGGGGCGGGGGGTGAGCAGCATGCACCACGGCTACCAGCGCGCACCCGCCGTACGGCGACGCCGCGCGACCGGCACACCCGAACGGGGTCGGCAGGGGGCGCGCGGGCGCGTTACTGCGCGGCTGCCACGTGGTGCTGCGCGCGGCTCACGTCGTACACGCCCGGCACGTTCCGCATCGCTCGCATCAGCGCGGGCAGGTGGGCCGCGTCCAGGAGTTGGAGCGTGTACGTATGGCGTACGCGCTGCTGGCTGGGGGGTTCCACGGTCGCCGAGACGATCGCGACGCCCTCGAGAGCGATGGCCTCGGTGAGGTCGGCGAGCAGATGCGGGCGCCCGAAGGACTCGGCGACCAGCGTGACCCGGCACGCGGTGGTGTCCCCCCAGCGCACGCTGACCTCCGCGCGCCCCACGCCTTTCATGCGCTCCACCGCGGCGCACTCGACACGGTGGACGGTCACCACGCCTCCCCGTACGGCGAAGCCGGTGACCTCGTCGGGCGGCACCGGCGTACAACAGCCCGCGAGCCGTACGGACGCGCCGGGCTGATCGACCACGGCGTTGGCCCCACCGGAGCGCGCGGCACCGGCGGGAGCGTCGGCGGACGCGGACGGCCGGGGTGCCGCGGCGGGGCCTTCCTCGTGCTGCTCGTCGCCGGCCGAGGGGTGCGCGGCGAGCCAGCGTTGGATGGCGATCCGGGCCCCGGGCGTCTGGGCGTGCTCCAGCCACTCCCTGGAGGGCTCGGAGGCCGGGTCCTGGCCCATGAGCAGCTGAACGGTGTCGCCGTCCCTCAGGACCGTACTCAGCGTCGCCAGGCGGCCGTTGACGCGTGCGCCGATGCAGGCGTGCGCGTCCTCGCCGTACTGCGCGTACGCGGCGTCCACGCAACTGGCGCCCTCCGGAAGGCCCAGGGAGCCGCCGTCCGCACGGAACACGGTGATCTCGCGGTCCTGGGCGAGGTCCTCGCGCAGGGTCGACCAGAACGTGTCGGTGTCGGGGGCCGATTCCTGCCAGTCGAGGAGGCGGGAGAGCCAGCCGGGCCGGGTGGGGTCGGCGCGCTCGCCGTCGACCGGGTCGTCGGCGCCGGGGGTGTAGGGATTGCCGAGCGCGATGACTCCGGCCTCGGCGACCTTGTGCATCTGGTGGGTGCGGATGAGGACTTCGGCGACCTCGCCGTCCGCGCGGGCGACGGCCGTGTGCAGCGACTGGTACAGGTTGAACTTGGGTACGGCGATGAAGTCCTTGAACTCCGAGACCACCGGGGTGAGACAGGTGTGCAGCTCGCCGAGGACTCCGTAGCAGTCGGCGTCCTCGTTCACGAGCACCAGGAGGCGGCCGAAGTCGGCGCCGCGCAGCTGCCCGCGCTTGCGCGACACACGGTGCACGGAGACGAAGTGCCGTGGCCTTATGAGGACTTCGGCCTGCAGTCCCGCCTCGCGCAGCACCGCGCGGACGTCCTCCGCGATCTCCGCGAGCGGGTCGGCACCGCGCGCCGCGTTGTCGACGATCAGCTCCCTGGTGTGCTCGTACTCCTCGGGGTGCAGGATCGCGAAGACCAGGTCCTCCAGCTCGGTCTTGAGTGCCTGCACGCCGAGCCGTTCGGCGAGCGGGATCAGGAAGTCCCTGGTGATCTTGGCGATGCGTTCCTGTTTCTCGGGACGCATCACTCCGAGGGTGCGCATGTTGTGCAGCCGGTCGGCGAGTTTGATCGACATCACGCGGACGTCGTTGCCGGTGGCGACGAGCATCTTGCGGAACGTCTCCGGCTCGGCGGCCGCTCCGTAGTCGACCTTTTCCAGCTTGGTGACGCCGTCGACCAGGTAGCAGACCTCGTCGCCGAACTGCTCCCGCACCTGATCGAGCGTCACCTCCGTGTCCTCGACGGTGTCGTGGAGCAGTGAGGCGGTCAACGTCGTGGTCTCGGCGCCGAGTTCGGCGAGGATCAGGGTCACGGCGAGCGGGTGGGTGATGTAGGGCTCACCGCTCTTGCGCATCTGGCCGCGGTGCGAGGACTCCGCGAGGACGTACGCCCTGCGCAGCGGTTCGAGGGCCGCGTCGGGATGGTGGGCGCGGTGGGCCTCGGCCACATGGCCGATCGCGTCGGGCAGCCGGTCGCGGGCCGCGGGGCCGAGCAGCGCGGCCCGGCCCAGGCGGCGCAGATCGATCCGGGGGCGGCTCTTCCTGCGGAGCGATCCGGGCGTTGCAGGGCCTGGCGTCGCGGGATTCGTGGCCTCCGCACTCATGGGCACCTCCGGCTGCGTAGACCGGCGGACGGGGTGCCCCAGGGCGAACACGGCTCAGGGGATGGCGTCGATCCCCCGTCCGGGCCGGTGCTTGATGCTACCGAGCCCACCACGCCCGGCTGACCGCCTCTCGCCGAGCGTGAAACGGATCACCCATTCGAGCGACGGTCCGGGGGTTTACGGTTTCGATCGATTCGAAAGCGCGGATGGTGCGGATGCGCTTGCCACGCGCTTCTGAGGGCGCACGGCAGCAGATCGCTACGGACTCGGAAAGCGCATCGCCACGAGCGGTCCGGCGCTCAGCCGCGCAGGGCTGCCAGCCAGTCGGCGTCGATCTCGCCCTCGGCGACGATCACCGCGGGGCCCGTCATCTCGATCTCGCCGTCCGGGCGCTCGGTGATCACGAGACGTCCGCCGGGCACATCGACGGTGTATGTCGCCGGGGTCCCGGTCACGGCCGGGTCCGCACCGTCGCGGCGGGCGGTGGCAACGGCCACGGCGCACGCGCCCGTGCCGCACGAGCGGGTCTCGCCTACGCCGCGCTCATGGACGCGCAGCGCAACGTGTCGGGGGCCGCGGTCGACCACGAACTCGACATTCACCCCCGTCGGGTACGCCGACGCCGGGCTGAACGGCGGCGCGGTGTACAGGTTGCCCGCCTGCGCGAGGTCGTCCACGAAGGCCACCGCGTGCGGATTGCCCATGTTCACGTTCCGCGCGGGCCAGCTGCGCTCGCCGACGCTCACGGTGACATCCCCTTCGGGGAGGACCGCACGACCCATGCCGACGGTCACGTCACCGTCCTTGGCGAGGTGCACCTTCTTCACGCCCCCGCGCGTGGCGACCGCGATGTCCCCTTCGCCCACATACCCGGCGCGCTGGAGGTAGCGGGCGAACACACGCACTCCGTTGCCGCACATCTCCACGGTCGAGCCGTCGCCGTTGCGGTAGTCCATGAACCACTCCGCCTCGGCGGCCATCTTCCGGGCCTCGGGGTGCGCGGCGGACCGTACGACGTGCAGCAGACCGTCGCCGCCGATGCCCGCGCGACGGTCGCACAGGGCGGCCACGGCGGCCGGGGGCAGGTCGATGGCGTTCTCCGGGTCCGGGACGATCACGAAGTCGTTCTCGGTCCCGTGGCCCTTGAGGAAGGCGATCCGCGTGCTCATTCCTCGATCGTACGGGGTCGGTACGACAGCGGACCGCTGCGGTCCGGGGAGCGGACCAGCCCTGGTCCGGCGTCCCGGATACGGCGCCCGGGGCTCAGCGCGACCGAGGGACCAGGCCAACGGCCGAGGCCAACCAGCGCTCAGCGCAGGCGGGCGACCCGCAACACGGCGAGCACCGCCACCGCCGCGACCACCACGGCGTACGCGATCACGACCCGCCAGTCCGGGCGGCGGCCGGAGCCACGCTGCGGGAACCCCGGCCAGGTGGAGCCGACCCGGCGGGCGGCCATCATGCCCCAGCCTGCCGCGCAGGAGCAGATCAGCAGGCCGAGCATGGCGACCACCGCGCCGCCGTCGCCGAACTCGAAGGCCAGCGGGAAGGCGAACATCAGCGAGCCGATCGCGGCCAGCGTCACGATGGGCGCCAGCTGCCAGATGCGCAGTCGGCGCTGCGGACGCAGCTCGACCTCGACCTCGGGCTCCGGGGACATCTCGCCGGGGCCCGGACCGTCGGCGGTCACGCCGCCGGGGATCTCGTCGGGCCCGTCCGGGCTCAGCCGGTCGCCGACCAGATCCTGCTGGTCCTGCGGTTCCTGCTGCTCATGCGCGGTGTCGTGCTCCGCGTCCTGTGCGGTGTCGCGAGGGCTGGCCTCCATCGCCACGCGCCCTCCCAACTAGGACTTCACTGGTCGATCGAAGCTCGATGATGGCACGGCGTCAGAGGCCCGGACGGCGGCCGGAGCGTCCCGATGCCATGACGTGATCAGGCTGTAACCGGTCGTTCGACCAACGCCAGTGCGAGCTGCGGGAGTTCTGTGAGATCCGCCGCAGCGCCGCTCAGCCAGTGCACTCGTGGATCACGCCGGAACCATGAATCCTGGCGGCGCGCGAAGCGTTTGGTGGCGCGTACGGTCTCGGCGCGCGCCTCTTCTTCGGTGCACTCCCCCACGAGCGCCGCGAGCACCTGCTGGTACCCGAGCGCGCGCGACGCCGTGCGCCCCTCGCGCAAGCCCTGCGCCTCCAGCGCACGCACCTCGTCCACGAGCCCCGCCTCCCACATCCGGTCGACCCGGCGCGCGATGCGCTCGTCGAGCTCGGGGCGCGCCACGTCGACGCCGATCTGCACGGTGTCGTACACCGAGTCATGTCCCGGGAGGTTGGCGGTGAAGGGCTTGCCGGTGATCTCGATGACCTCGAGGGCGCGGACGATACGACGGCCGTTGCTGGGCAGGATCGCGTGGGCGGCGCCGGGGTCCGCCACGGCCAGCCGTGCGTGCAGCGCGCCGGAGCCGCGCAGCGCGAGCTCCTCCTCCAGCCGCGCCCGCACCTCGGGGTCCGTGCCGGGGAACTCCAGATTGTCGACGGCGCCGCGGACGTAGAGCCCGGAACCGCCGACCAGGATGGGCCAGCGGCCCTCGGCGAGCAGCGCGTCGATCCGGGCGCGCGCGAGCCTCTGGTACTCGGCGACGCTCGCCGTGACCGTCACGTCCCAGATGTCCAGGAGGTGGTGCGGGACTCCGCCGCGTTCCTCGGGCGTCAGCTTGGCGGTGCCGATGTCCATCCCTCGGTAGAGCTGCATGGAATCTGCGTTGACGACCTCGCCGCCGAGACGCTGGGCGAGGAAAACGCCCAGATCGGACTTTCCTGCCGCGGTGGGTCCGACGACGGCGATGACCCGCGGTGCGGGGGCTGCACTACTCACTGACCCAGTCTCGCAAACGTCAGGGCCTCTCCTCGAACGAGCGACGTGACGGCACGGGTTCGGGGTCGTTGCCAGTTGCGAGGTTCCAGCCGCCGGTTTTCGAGTGCCGGTGACCCGGGCGACGCAATGGGACGCACCGGGCGACGCGGGATTTCGCCCTCACGAGTAACGTATGGAGTGGATATGAGCGTTTTTGCACGACTTCTCCGGAAGTCGAAGGCTACGGAGGAGGCGTCAACCGCCAAGGTGCAGGCCGACACGCTGACGGCCGAACCGGCGGCGGAGGTGGCGGAAGAGGCCAAGGAGTCGTCCGAGGCCGAGGGCAAGGGCGAGGGCGAGGGCAAGGTCACGGCGGAGGAGACCGCCGAGGCCGCCACCACGGAGGACGTCGAGATCCCCCAGCAGCAGACCGCCGAGAAGGCCGCCGACAACGAGGCGGGCGAGAGCGCCCGCAAGTAACTGCCCCGCGAGAAAAGGTGGACCATGGGTCTCCTGGACAATCTGAAAGCCAAGCTGGCCCCGGCCAAGGGCAAGGTCTCACACCTCGCGCAGCAGCACGGGGGCAAGATCGAGCACGGTCTCGACAAGGCCGCCAAGGTGGTCGACGAGAAGACCAAGGGCAAGTACAGCGACAAGATCCAGACGGGCACGGGCAAGGCCAAGCACGCCATGGACCGCCTCGCGCACAAGGAGGACGGCGGCACCACGCCTCCCACGGACGTACCCCCGTCGCCTCCGGCTTCCTGAACGGCACACACCCCGGACGGCCGCGGAGCACCAGGCTCCCGGCCGTCCGCCGTGTCCGCGCTCGTCCCACGTGTGAGCCGGCGGCGGGCCGTCAGGACCAGGCCGCCACCAGGTAGCCCACCCCGTACGGCGCGTCCTCGTAGAGGAGCGCTCCCGCGAGGCCCGCGCCCTCGGCCGCACCGGCGAGCACCTGCCAGGGGGCCCGCCCTGACACCTTCAGCTCGTAGGCCAGCTCGGCGTCCAGCGCCTTCAGCGCCGTCACGTCCGCCGCGCCCAGCGCCCGCGCGAGCGCCGCGTCGAAAGGCGCCGCGCGCTCGTCGAGATACCCCGGCGCCTTGAGCGTCCGGCAGGCACTGCCGTCACCCATCACCAGCAGGGCCACCCGCCCGGCCCGTCCTGCGATCCCCTCACCGGCCTGGAAGCACCGGTCCGCAGCGAGGGGCTCGCCCACACCGAGGCCTTCGACGGGCGCGTCGGACCAGCCCGTGCGCTCCAGCAGCCAGGCGGCGACGGCGAGCGACGGCGGCAGCTCCCGCTCCGGCTCCATCGAGTTCCGCTCACCGCCGCCCAGACGTACGTCGAGATCGACGCCGAAGCCGCGGAACGAGCCCGGCGCGCCCTGCGGGAACGGACCCCGCCCGCTCTGCTCCGCGGGCCCCACGACGATCAGCCGATCCGGGCGTGAGGCGGCGAGCACGCCCAGGGCGTCCGTGCAGGCCGCGCGGGCGGCGTCCAGCTCGGGCGCCGCACCCGCGGCGACCTCGGGCACGAGCAGCGGCGGACAGGGGCACACGGCGGCGGCGACAAGCATGATCGGCAGCGTACGCGCTCAGTGGCTGCTCGGTCGCTTCAGTAGCTGATGGGTCCCGAGTCCCACTCCAACTCGGTGATCAGGAAGTGGTACGCAAAGATGCTGCCGGACAGACCGTCGCCGATCACCATCCAGCCGTCATCGGTGCGGAAGCGGCGCATCCGCACCGGATGGCTCGGATGTCTCGGCTGATAGAGCCGTACGAACTCCCCGAACCGCTGCACGGCCTCAGCGCGGGTGCCGTCCACCGTGGCCATCGTCGGGTACGGCTCCCGCGCGTGGACCCCGGCCGGCTTCATCAGGAGCAGCACCCAGCGGGCCGTACGCCCGTCCCCCGTCGTCATGACTCTCCCCGTCAGTCGCAGCCGCAGGCGCTGCCCGTCGCGACCGGCAGCGCCTGCGGAACGCCGATCTTCGGCAGGCCCAGCATCACACCCGCCGGCTTCGCGGCCTCGGCGGCGTTGCGCTTGTCCCAGGCGTCCCCCGCGCGCGTGCGGCGCACCTTCAGGACGGCGCCTTCGGCGAGCAGGTGGTGCGGGGCGGCGTACGTGATCTCGACGGTGACCACGTCGCCGGGGCGGACCTCCTCGTCCGGCTTCGTGAAGTGCACCAGGCGGTTGTCGGGGGCGCGGCCGGAGAGGCGGTGGGTGGCGCCGTCCTTGCGGCCCTCGCCCTCGGCGACCATCAGCTCCAGGGTGCGGCCGACCTGCTTCTTGTTCTCGTCCCAGGAGATCGCCTCCTGGAGGGCGACGAGACGCTCGTAGCGCGCCTGGACGACCTCCTTGGGGATCTGCCCCTCCATGGTGGCCGCGGGGGTTCCGGGGCGCTTGGAGTACTGGAACGTGAACGCCTGGGCGAAGCGGGCCTCGCGGACCGCGTGGAGGGTCTGCTCGAAGTCCTCCTCGGTCTCGCCGGGGAAGCCCACGATGATGTCGGTGGTGATCGCCGCGTGCGGGATCGCGGCACGGACCTTCTCGATGATCCCGAGGTACCGTTCCTGCCGGTACGAGCGGCGCATCGCCTTCAGGACGGTGTCCGAGCCGGACTGCATCGGCATGTGCAGCTGCGGCATCACGTTCGGCGTCTCGGCCATCGCGGCGATCACGTCGTCCGTGAAGTCGCGCGGGTGCGGGGACGTGAAGCGGACGCGCTCCAGACCCTCGATCGCGCCGCAGGCCCGCAGCAGCTTGCTGAACGCCTCACGGTCGCCGATGTCGCTCCCGTAAGCGTTGACGTTCTGCCCGAGCAGCGTGATCTCGGAGACGCCCTCGCCGACCAGCGCCTCGATCTCCGCGAGGATGTCGCCGGTCCTGCGGTCCTTCTCCTTGCCGCGCAGCGCCGGCACGATGCAGAACGTGCAGGTGTTGTTGCAGCCGACGGAGATCGACACCCAGGCCGCGTACGCGCTCTCGCGACGGGTCGGCAGCGTCGAGGGGAACGCTTCGAGAGATTCGGCGATCTCGACCTGCGCCTCTTCCTGCACGCGAGCGCGCTCCAGCAGGACGGGCAGCTTGCCGATGTTGTGCGTGCCGAAGACCACGTCCACCCAGGGCGCCCGCTGGACGATGGTGTCGCGGTCCTTCTGAGCGAGACAGCCACCGACCGCGATCTGCATGCCGGGGCGCTTCGTCTTCATCGGGGCGAGCCGCCCGAGGTTGCCGTAGAGGCGGTTGTCGGCGTTCTCCCGTACGGCGCAGGTGTTGAAGACGACGACATCGGCGTCGCCGTCCGAACCGTCGGCCGCACGCACGTAACCGGCCCCTTCGAGCAGGCCGGACAATCGCTCGGAGTCGTGGACGTTCATCTGACACCCGTAAGTGCGTACTTCGTAGGTCTTGGGTTCCTGAACGTCCACTGCCTGACTCCGGTCGCTGCTGCTCATGTGACAAGGGTAGGCGGTGCCCGGAGTACCTCCCGTCGCCTAGGCCCCAGGGGCCGCCCAGCCCTGGCGGCGAAGGATCTCCGAGACGTCCGGCGCGCGGTAGTGCTCCCCCTTCAGGACCTTGCCGTCGGCCCGGCGGGCGACATCGCCGTCCGGGCCGAGCTTGGTCATGTTGGCCCGGTGGATCTCGGCGATCACCGCGTCCAGGTCGATCCCGTGGACGAGCGCGGTGCCGTACGCCACGTAGACGACGTCCGCCAGCTCGTGCGCGAGCCGGTCGAGCGGACCCGTCACCGCCACCTCGGCGACTTCCGCCGCCTCCTCGGCGAGCAGCTCACCGCGGTGGGCGGCCAGCTCCGCGGAGACCTCCGTCGGCGCGCTGCGGACGTCGAGTCCGAAGGCGCGGTGGAACTCACGGACCAGGGAGGCGGGGGAAGGGGCCGAGGAGGCGGAAGCAGGCTGCATTCGGCGACCCTACGACCGGCACCGGGCCCCCTGTGAGCCCGGCCCTGGTCAGGACGGTGCCCGGACTGGCAGGATCGCGCGCATGTTCCAGGCACTCCCCCGTATCGGCCGACGCGGCGCGCTGCTCGGCACGGCGGCCACCGCCGTGGTCCTCGGGCTGCTGCTGTGGTGGCTGCTGCCCCTGGGTGAGGAGTCTCCGAGCGGGACGATCACGTTCAGCACGGGCACCCCGACCGGGGTCTACCAGAAGTACGGCACGATGCTTCAGGACGAGATCGCCAAGGACATGCCGAACCTGGACGTACGGCTGCGGAACAGCGACGGGTCCCAGGAGAACGTCCGGCGGGTGGCCACGGGCCAGGCCGACTTCACCATCGCGGCGGCCGACGCCGTGGAGGCGTACATGCTCCGGGGCACGCGCGGATCGGACATGCTGCGCGGCTGCGCCCGCCTCTACGACGACTACGTGCACGTGGTGGTCCCGCGCTCGTCATCCGTGAAGTCGGTGGCGGACCTGCGGGGCAAGAAGGTCGCAGTCGGACCGAGCGGATCAGGAGTGCGGCTGATCGCGGACCATGTCCTCCAGGCCGCCGGGCTCGATCCGAAGCAGGACATCGTGCCGCTCCCCGACGGGATCGGGACCATGCCCTCGCTGCTCAAGCAGCACAAGATCGATGCCTTCTTCTGGTCGGGCGGTCTGCCGACGAGCGCCGTGCAGGAGCTCTCGCAGAGCTTCAAGATCAAGCTGGTGCCGATCGGCGCCGACCTGGTCGAGAAGCTGCACCAGCAGGGCGGTGCCTCCAGCTTCTACCGGGCCGCCGTGATGCCGGCCGACGCCTATCCCAAGGCGCAGCTGGGCCAGGCCGTACAGACCGTGGCCGTCGCGAACCTGCTGATCACACGAGAGGACTCGGACCCGAAGCTCACCGAGGAGCTCACCCGCACGGTGATCAACAGCCGCGATCACATCGGCGCGGTGGTGCACGCGGCCCAGCTGGTCGACCTGCGGACGGCCGTGTACACCGACCCGCTGCAACTGCACGAAGGGGCACGGCGCTACTACCGCTCGGTCAAGCCGTAGCCGTGGCCACGCCCCCGGCGCCGCAAGGCCCCGGTCAGGTGTTCGGCCCCGACCTCGGCACCGTCACCGTCACCTTCAGGCCGTGCGGTTCGTGATGGGCGTACGCGATGGAGCCGCCGCCGGCCGCGAGAAGCACCCGGGAGATGGACAGGCCGAGGCCCGAGCCCTTGATGTTCTGGTGGCCCGGGCTGCGCCAGAAGCGGTCGCCGATGCGGGCCAGCTCGTCGTCGGTGAGCCCCGGACCGCCGTCGGTGACGACGACGGTCGAGACCTCGCCGTTCGCCGAGACGGCCACCTCGACGCTCTCCCCTTCCGGCGTGAACTTCAGCGCGTTGTCGATCACCGCGTCCAGCGCGCTGGACAGGGTGACCGGATCGGCCCAGGCGGTGACCGCCGGGCAGTTCCCCGCCAGGCGTACGCCCTTGCTCGCGGCGAGCGCTGACCAGGACGCCACACGTTCGGCCGTCAGTTCGCCGATGTCGGTGAGCCGCAGATCCGCCTCGGCGTGCTCGGCGAGCGCCAGGTCCAGGAGGTCGTCGAGGACCTCGGCGAGACGCTTGCCCTCGGTGCGGACCGAGGCGATCTCCTCGTTGCCCTCCGGCAGTTCGAGGGCGAGCAGCTCGATGCGCAGCAGCAGCGCCGAGAGCGGGTTGCGCAGCTGGTGCGAGGCGTCGGCGACGAAGGCGCGCTGCTGCTCCAGAACGTCTTCGACGTTGTCCGCCATCTCGTTGAACGACCGGGCCAGGCGCCGGAGTTCCGGTGGCCCGCCGGCGGCCGCGACGCGGGACTTCAGGCGTCCGGTGGCGATGTCGTGGGTGGTGGCGTCAAGGACGCGCACCGGCCGCAGCACCCAGCCGGTCAGCCGCAGCGCGGCGCCGACCGCGAGGAGCATCGCGGCGATCTCGCCCGCGCCGATGAGCAGCCAGCCGTGCAGCGTCTTCGAACGCATCTGCCCGGTGGGCGAGTCGGTGACCACGACTCCTATGACGTCACCGTCCCTGATCACCGGGGACGCGACGACCAGTCGGCTCCGCTGCCAGGGCCAGACCTGCTTCGGATCGTGGCTGCGGCGCCCCAGGAGCGCCTCGTCGAAGGCGTCGCGACCCGCGCCCTCGTCGGGGAGGTACCAGTCGTCGGGCGCGTTCGCCATGGGCTCGTGGTTGCGGTAGAAGACGCCCGCCCGGATGCCGTACACGTCGTAGTACGCGGCGAGTTCCTTCTGCAAGGTCTCGCCGCGTTCGTCCGTGGCGCCCGCCGGAGCGCCGGAGGGCCGGTCGGTGACGAACTGGGCGAGGGCCGCGAAACGCGCCGTGTCGTCGATGCGGTCGACGACCACCTTCTGCTGCTGTGCCGCCGCGAGGCTCACCGCGAGCGGGAAGCCGAGGGCGAGCAGTACGGCGGCCATCAGGACGATGAGCAGCGGGAGAAGGCGTGTGCGCACCCGTACTCGCTACGACACCGGGGCGACGAGTCGGTACCCGACGCCGCGCACGGTCTCGATCAGCGCCGGCATGCGCAGCTTGGAGCGCAGGGACGCGACATGCACCTCCAGGGTGCGTCCGGTCCCCTCCCAACTGGTGCGCCACACCTCGCTGATGATCTGCTCCCGGCGGAACACCACTCCGGGGCGCTGGGCCAGCAGCGCGAGAAGGTCGAACTCCTTGCGGGTCAGTTGGACAACCGAACCGTCCACGCTGACCTGACGGGTGGGGAGTTCGATGTGCATGGACCCGAGCCGCAGCGCGGTCTCCGCGGGCGACGCGCCGTCGTCGTGCGCCGTGCGCCGACTGACGGCGTGGATCCGGGCGAGGAGCTCCCCCGTGTCGTACGGCTTCACTACATAGTCGTCGGCTCCGAGGTTGAGGCCGTGGATCCGGGAGCGCACGTCCGAGCGCGCGGTGACCATGATCACCGGCGTGCTGGTGCGCTTGCGGATCTTGCCGCAGACCTCGTAGCCGTCCTGGTCGGGCAGGCCCAGGTCGAGGAGCACCACGGCGAAGCCGGCGCCTTCCGGCACCAGCGCCTGGAGCGCCTCCTCGCCACTGCGGGCGTGCGTGACGTCGAACCCGTGCCGCGCCAGGACCGCGGACAGGGCGGCGGCGACGTGGTTGTCGTCCTCGACGAGGAGCAGTCTCATCCCGGCCCCCTCCGGTTCATCGGTCGTACGGTCTCGGCTTGTAGAACGGTCGTGCGGGCTCGGCTCGCGCGGAACCGTCGTGCGGTTCCGGTGGGCCTGGAACAGTCGTGCGGTTCGGGCACGTGGGTCGGGCGTGCCGAACAGCCGCACGCGCGCGTGCACCATGGCAGTCATTCCGATGGACAGGACGACGTCAAGAGGGTTCGGGTTGCAGGCGGCTTCCGTTATGCAGCCGGTACGCGGCCACGTGGCGTCAACTACGTGGAGTATCCGCACGCTATCGGATCGTTATGCTCAATTTCCCCTCAGATGTAATGACGCTGGTCGCACGGGGTCACTACTGTCCTCCGCAACCGAGGAGGACGGAGCCAAAAAGCGATGACCGAAGTATCGGTGGCCAAGGACGCCGTGGCCGCGACCGAGGAACTGGTCGTCCTGAAGAGCGTCAACAAGCACTTCGGCGCGTTGCACGTGCTCCAGGACATCGACCTGACGATCGCCCGGGGCGAGGTCGTCGTGGTGATCGGGCCCTCCGGGTCCGGGAAGTCCACCCTTTGCCGCACGATCAACCGCCTGGAGACCATCGACTCGGGCGCCATCTCGATCGACGGCAAGCCGCTGCCCGCCGAGGGCAAGGGACTCGCCCGGCTGCGGGCCGACGTGGGCATGGTCTTCCAGTCCTTCAACCTCTTCGCGCACAAGACCGTGCTCGAGAACGTGATGCTGGGCCAGATCAAGGTCCGCAAGGCCGACAAGAAGGCCGCGGAGGAGAAGGCCCGGGGGCTGCTCGACCGCGTCGGCGTCGGCACCCAGGCGGACAAGTACCCCGCTCAGCTCTCGGGTGGCCAGCAGCAGCGCGTCGCCATCGCGCGGGCGCTGGCGATGGACCCCAAGGTCATGCTCTTCGACGAGCCGACCTCGGCACTCGACCCCGAGATGATCAACGAGGTCCTGGAAGTCATGCAACAGCTCGCACGCGACGGCATGACCATGATCGTCGTCACCCACGAAATGGGTTTCGCTCGTTCGGCTGCGAACCGTGTGGTGTTCATGGCTGACGGACGCATCGTCGAAGAGGCTGTGCCGGACCAGTTCTTCAGCAATCCCCGCAGCGACCGGGCCAAGGATTTCCTGTCGAAGATCCTGCACCACTGACGCGCGCGTTCCCACCACTGAAGCCTGCATCTCTTCACCACCCAAAGGATGTTCACCATGAAGCTCCGCAAGGTCACCGCCGCTTCGGCCGTCGTGCTCGCCCTCGCGGTCACCGCCACGGCGTGCGGTTCCGACGACAAGAAGGACAGCGGCTCGTCCAGCAGCGGCGGCGGCAAGATCAAGATCGGTATCAAGTACGACCAGCCCGGTCTGGGCCTGAAGAAGCCCGACGGTTCGTTCGCCGGCTTCGACGTGGACGTGGCGACGTACGTGGCGGGCAAGCTCGGCTACAAGCCCAGCCAGATCGAGTGGGTCGAGACCAAGAGCGCCGACCGTGAGAACGCCCTCGCCCGCGGCGACGTGAAGTTCATCGCG
Source organism: Streptomyces sp. R21 (assembly GCF_041051975.1). Classification (GTDB taxonomy): domain Bacteria; phylum Actinomycetota; class Actinomycetes; order Streptomycetales; family Streptomycetaceae; genus Streptomyces. The sequence goes on from NZ_CP163435.1 coordinate 2,889,709, forward strand.
GCCACGTACTCGATCACCGACGAGCGCAAGCAGAAGGTCGACTTCGCCGGCCCCTACCTGCTGGCCCACCAGGACCTGCTGGTCAAGAAGGCCTCGGACATCAGCAAGGCCACGGACCTCAACGGCAAGAAGCTGTGTTCCGTGACCGGCTCCACCTCGGCGCAGAACGTCCACGACACGATCGCCCCGAAGGCTCAGCTGAAGGAGTACAGCGGCTACTCGGAGTGCATCGCCGCGCTGCAGAACGGCGCGGTGGACGCGGTGACCACCGACGACTCGATCCTCGCGGGCTTCGCCGCGCAGGACAAGTACAAGGACCAGTTCAAGCTCGCCGGGCTCAAGCTCAGCAACGAGAACTACGGCATCGGCGTCAAGAAGGGCGACACCGCGACCGTCAACAAGATCAACGACGCCTTGACGACGATGGTCAGTGACAAGGCCTGGCAGAAGGCGGTCGACGCCAACTTCGGCCCGGCCGGTTACAAGAACGAGCCCGCGCCGAAGATCGGCCAGATCGTCAAGTAAGGCCGGGTCCCGGCCCAGGGCCACCGCAGGGTTCCTCGGGGCGCGCCGCCGCCCGCCGCGATCACGGCGGCGGTGCGCCACGCCCTCCTCGTACGCCACCCACCCGGAAACGCGGGAGATCGTGTTCGACTTTCTTCAAGGTTATGACGTCCTAGGGGCGTTCTGGATGACGGTGAAACTCACCGCCCTCTCCGCCGTCGGCTCCCTGGTCTGGGGCACCCTGCTGGCCGCGATGCGGGTCAGTCCGGTCCCGCTGATGCGCGGGTTCGGCACGGCCTACGTCAACATCGTCCGGAACATCCCCCTGACGGTCATCATCGTCTTCTCCTCGCTCGGCCTCGCCGACATCTTCGGTATGACGCTGGGCGCGTCCGACGACTTCAAGGCGCAGGGCTTCCGGCTCGCGGTGCTCGGTCTCGTCGCCTACACCGCCGCCTTCGTGTGCGAGGCGCTGCGCTCCGGCATCAACACCGTGCCGCTGGGTCAGGCCGAGGCGGCCCGGGCCATCGGGCTGAGCTTCAGTCAGACCCTCCGGCTCATCGTGCTGCCGCAGGCGTTCCGTTCGGTGATCGGTCCGCTGGCCAACGTGCTGATCGCGCTGACCAAGAACACCACCGTGGCGGCCGCGATCGGCGTGGCCGAGGCCGCCTACCTGATGAAGGGGATGATCGAGAAGGAGGCCCAGACGCTGGCCATCGGCGCGGTCTTCGCGCTCGGATTCGTGGTCCTGACCCTGCCCACCGGCCTCATCCTCGGCTGGCTGAGCAAGCGACTGGCGGTGAAGCGATGACCTCCGTCCTCTACGACGCCCCCGGCCCCCGAGCCAAGCGGCGCAATGTGCTCTTCTCGGTGGTCTTCCTCGTCCTGCTCGCCCTGGTGCTGTGGTGGGTCTGGCAGAAGATGGACGACAAGGACCAGCTGAAGTGGTCCCTGTGGGAGCCGTTCACCACGTCCGAGGCCTGGACGACGTATCTGCTGCCCGGCCTCCGCAACACCCTGAAGGCCGCCGCGCTCTCCATGGTCATCGCGCTCCCGCTGGGCGCCTTCTTCGGCATCTCGCGCATGTCCGACCATCGGTGGGTGCGGGTCCCTGCCTCCGTGGTGGTCGAGTTCTTCCGGTCCATCCCGGTGCTGCTGCTGATGCTGTTCGCCAACGAGGTCTACGCCCGCTCCGGGAACGTCAGCAGCGAGGACCGACCCCTGTACGCGGTCGTCACCGGCCTGGTGCTGTACAACGCCTCGGTCCTCGCCGAGATCGTCCGGGCCGGCATCCTCTCGCTCCCCAAGGGCCAGACAGAGGCCGCGTACGCGGTCGGTCTGCGCAAGGGCCAGACGATGACCAGCATCCTGCTGCCACAGGCGGTGACGGCCATGCTGCCGGCCATCGTCAGCCAGCTCGTGGTCATCGTGAAGGACACCGCGCTGGGCGGCGTGATGATCGGCTACACCGAACTGCTCAACACGCGCAGCACGCTGGCGGCCAACTACGCCAACGTCATCCAGAGCTTCGTCGTGGTGGGGATCATCTACATCATCTTGAACTTCCTGCTCACGAGCTTCGCGAGCTGGCTGGAGCGCAGGCTGCGGCGCAGCAAGCGCAGTACCGGCGCGGTCGTCGGAGTCGGCGCCGTGGACGAGCTCAACGCCGCCGAGGTGGGCGGTAGCTACGGCGCGGGTGCCGGCGGCACGATCTGACAGGCAGGCGTACGACAGAGCTGTGGCCCGCCGGGAATCCGGCGGGCCACAGTTGTCTCTGATAAATCCAGCAACACATCGAATCGGCCTATCGCCAAGTTAATGCAGAACGGCGTAGCCGCTGCCCGACACACGTCGGGCAGCGGCTACGCCGTTTTCCGGGTCGAGCGAATACCTCGTCCGGAAAATGCATGCATCAGTTCAGGTGGTCAGCAGCCCTTGTAGATGCCATTGAAGAAACCGGAAGCTCCCTGCTGGAACTTGATGTGGCTCTTCTTCCCGGCGGGAATCGAGAAGCACTGGATCGACACGGAGCCGTTGTGGTCCTCGATGCGAACCGAAGCCTGAACCTTGTAGGAGCAGTGGTTGTTGTAGTAGACGGTCGTGGTGACGGTCCCGGGGTGGTACGAGAAGTTCACCCGGTTCGGGTATCCGTTGTCACAGCCCCAGGAATTCTTCGCCGCCGGCCCGTCGAACGCCGAAGCGCTCCCGGCGAGCACGGGAACCGAAAGGGCGACAGCCGCAGCGACTACGCCAACCTTGGAAAATGCCTTCTTCAAGTTTCTTCCATTCCTGTGGGGGGGGTGGATTCTTACAACAAAGATCTTTTCATCGCCGACATGTCAAAACAATGATGTTGAGCCAGATTTGAGCTTGCCAATATAAGCGGAATACATAATTCCGGTCAGTGGTCGAAGGCTCGGCAGAATTGCGCTCCATACTCCTTGGCATGGCAGGACGTCCGGACCACCGCCGCCGTCACTTGACGCAAGCACCGGCAATGGGTTGCATACGTTCTGTGATCGTGTACCCCGCTCCAACTGCCTGTTCCCGTACGTCCCTCAGGGCACCGCTCCGGGCAGGGGGCACCGCGCCGTGGACCCGGTGATCATCGTCGGAGCCGGGCCCGTGGGGCTGGCTCTCGCCCTTGCGCTGGCGCGCCAGGAGGTGCCTTCCGTGGTCCTCGACGAGGGGCCGGGCAAGGACGAACAGCGGCTCGCGCGCAGTGTCGTACTGCGTGAGGACACCGTCGCGCTGGTGGAGCGGCTGACCGGGTTCCCGATCGGCGAGGACGGTTTCCGTTGGGCCGGATGGCGGTCGGTGCGGCGCAAGCAGGTGATGCGTGAGATCACGTTCGGTGACACGGATCCCGCACCGGTGCACATCGCCCAGCACGTCCTGACGGCCGCCCTGCGCGAGGCCGCCGTCGACGAGCGGCTCGTCAAGGTCGCGGTGGACAGCCGTCTCGACTCCGTCGAGCAGGACCCGTCGGGCATCACCGCGCACACGCGCGGCCCCAAGGGCACCTGGTGGCGCGGCAGCTACCTGGTCGGCTGCGACGGACCGCGCTCGACCGTGCGCAAGCTCCAGGACATCCGCTTCCCCGGCCGTACGGCCGTCGAACGCCACGCCGTGGCCGCCCTGCGGACCGAACTTCCGTGGCCCGGCGAGGCGTTGCTCCATCGGATGCCTCCGTGGCGGACCTCGGGCCCCTCGGCCGGAGAGGTGACCGGACGCCCGCTGCCCGACAGTGTGTGGCGCCTGGACTGGCTGCTGCCGCCGGGCAAGGACCTCGTCACACCGGACCTGCTGGTGGGGCGCATCCGGGAGACCCTGGCGGGCTGGAGCGGAGGCTCCACACCGCCGTACGAGCTGCTCGACACCGGCGTCCACACGGTCCACCACCGCCTGGCCCGCCGGTGGCGCGCCGGCCGCGTCTTCCTCGCCGGGGACGCCGCGCACCTGCTCGGCGCGCTCGGAACGCAGGGACTGGACGAAGGCCTGCGCGATGCCGACAACCTCTCCTGGAAGCTGGCGCTGGCCTGGCACCACGGGCCGCACGAGGGGCTGCTGGACAGCTACCAGGCGGAGCGGCGCGCGGTCGTCGCCGCCCGGCTGCGCGCCGCCGACCATGCGCTGCCCCTGCTGCGCGGCGGCGGAGGCCTGCGCTCGTACGTGCCCGGCTCGGCCCGTGGCAACGACGCGCTCCTCACGGACGGTCACTTGGGGCGCGGTCCACTGGGCGCGCCGGGGGCGTACGCCGACTCACCGCTCGCACCTCCGTACGCCGAGTCGGCGGTCGCCGTGGACACGGAGCCCGGTGCGCCGGCCGCCGATGTGCGGGTGACGGCCGAGGACGGCGCCTTCGTACGGTTGCGGGACCGGCTGGGTCGCGGGGCGCTGTTGGTCGTGCTCATCGCGCCGGGTACGGGCGTGTGGGAGCGCAAGCACTGGGTGACGGCCGGGATCATGCCCCGGCTCGCGGCCGCCGTCACCGCGCTGCCGCACCCCGCCGAGTTGCTGGTCGCCGAGAGCTACCCGGGCGCGGCCGCGCACACCGTGCTTCTCCTCCGCCCCGACGGGCACCTGGTGACGGCGTTGAACGGGGTGCGCCCGGCCGACCTGTACGCGGCGGCCGAAGCCGCCCTGGGCGGACTCGCGCGCGTGGAGACGGAAGCCGCCGCGGACGTGACGGTGCGCACGAACTGAGCCATCGGCGACGGCCTGAACTGGGGCTCTACCGAGCCTTTAGTCACGCTGTGGTCCACATGATGAAGGCGAGTTGACCGGTCTGCACCGCCATGGTGTACTCCGAATCGTGACCGACACCTGTGTGCGCCTGTGGCGGAGGGTCCATATGGACCTCGTCCGCTATGCGGGCTGCGTGTGTCGCCCGTCCTGCTGATTCGCATCTTTCCTCGCGCGCGCCGGACCTTGCTCTGCCGCGCGCCCTCCCGCGAACGCTCAGGACGGTACCCGTGTCTGCGTCACCTTCTGTGCCCCTCCCCGTCTCCGCGCCCGTGCGGCCCCCCGCCCAGGCCGAACTGCTCGACTTCGTGCGCCGGACGGCCGCCGACGCCGAGCTGATCTCCTCGCTCCCGCTCGACCCCGAAGGCCGTACCTGGGTACGCCTCGAAGGTCCCGGCGGCAGCGAGGCCTGGCTCATCGGCTGGCCACCGGGCACCGGAACCGGCTGGCACGACCACGCCGAATCGGTCGGCGCCTTCCACACAGCGTCCGGCGAGCTCAAGGAGAACTCACTCGCCGCCCGCCTGCCCGCGGACGGCTGGAAGACCTTGGAACTCTCCGACGGAGTGGACCGCGAGCGCCGCCTGACCGCCGGCAAGGGGCGCTCCTTCGGCCGTCACCACGTCCACGAGGTGCTCAACGACTCCCCCGACGAGCACGCGATCTCCGTCCACGCCTACTACCCGCCCCTCCCCCAGATCCGTCGCTACAGTCGCACGGGCCAGGTGCTGCGCCTTGAGCACGTCGAGCGTCCGGAGGACTGGCAGTGAGCACACAGCCCGAACACCCCTTGGGTATCGACGAGTTGCTGGAGCGGGTCCGCGAGGACCTCGACCGCGTGGAGGCCAAGGAGGCACACGACGCCGCTCAGTCGGGCGAAGCTCTCCTGGTCGACATCCGATACGCCGCCCTGCGCGACCGCGACGGCCTGATCCCCGGCGCCCTCGTCGTCGAACGCAACGAACTGGAGTGGCGCCTCGACCCCCAGGGCAGCCACCGCGCCCCGGAAGCCATCAGCCACGACCTGCGTGTCGTGGTCGTCTGCAACGAGGGATACGCGTCGAGCCTGGCGGCCGTGTCCCTGCGGCAGTTGGGCCTGCACCGGGCGACGGATCTGGTCGGCGGGTTCCAGGCGTGGAAGTCGGCCGGTTTCCCGGTCACTTCGTAGCTCGTACGAACGGTCACTTCATAGTTCGTACGAAGGATTCATGGCTCGTACGAAGAGGTGGGCGCCCCTGCGGTAAGGGGCGCCCACCATTGCGTACCGCTCCTTACCGGCTACTCCTTGGCCGTGGCCACCGTGACCGCACGGACCTTGAGTGCCACCCGGCCCGGCAGCGCGGTGGCGACAAGGGCGAGGAGTCCGGCGGTCGCGACCACTGCGACGTACACCAGGGGGTTTGTCGCCGGAGCCACGCTGCCTGTCATGCCGACACTGAAGGCGGTGAGGACGGCGAGTGCGATGCCGCTCCCCAGCACCGTGGCCAGCAGCAGGACCGACAGGGCCTCCGTGCGCAGCATCCGCAGCACCTGGCGGCGGGTCGCCCCGGCGAGACGGAGCATCGCGAACTCGCGGACGCGTTCGGAGACCGACATGGCCAGGGTGTTGACGACGGCGATGGCGGTGAAGGCCAGGACCAGCCCCATGGCCAGGTAGTTGACCTCGGCGTTCGCCTGCTGCCGCTCCGCCTGGATCGAGTCGGCGGTGGCGGGCGCAAGAACGTGGACCGCCGGGAACTCACGGAGTGTAGTCGCGAGTTGTGTCTGTGTACGGCTGGTCTTGACGAGGACGGTGGCGGCAAGGGGGTTGTCCACGTGGCGGGCGATGAGGTCACGGGCGAAGGTGAGGTCGCCGAAGCCGAGGCCCTTGGCATAGACGGCGGCGACGGTGAGGGTGACGGGCGTGCCGTCACCGAGGGTGAGCTTCAGGGTGCTGCCCGGCTTCAAGTGAAGCTGGTCGGCGGCTAGTTCACTGACGGCGACGGTGGTGCTCTTCAGGGCGCCCAGTGATCCGGCGGTGACGTCCGGGTCCCAGGTGCGGGTGAGGCCGGCGGGCGTGACGCCCTGGGCCGCGTACTTGTCGAGGCCCACACGGACGGTCGTACGGACCACTTCGGTCGCGGTGTCGTGGTGCGTGCGCAGCAGTCGGGCGGCGTCGGCGGGGACACCGGGGCCCTGGGCGGCCAGCACCCAGTCGGCGCGGATGCCCTCGCGGGCCTGGGCGCGGGCCGCGTCGCCGAGGGTCGGCTGGACGAAGAGGACCGTGCAGGTCATTGCGATGAGAAGGGTGAGGGGGGTGACGACCGAGGCCATACGGGCGGCGTTGCCGCGCAGGTTGGCACGTGCCAGGCGGCCGCCGGGGCCGGTCAGCCGCAGCGGGCCGGAGAGCAGCGCGGCTGCGGCCTTGACCAGGAGTGGACCCAGCAGGGCGACGGCGGAGGCGAGGACCACAACGGCGAGGAAGGTCACGGGAGTTGAAGCGGGCTCGGTGCGCAGGACGCTGAGCACGGCGACGAGGACGACTCCGCCGACGAGCAGCGCGAGTCCGGCAAGGATGCGCCCCCACGCGGGGCGGGCGGGCTCGGCCTTGGCTTCGGCGAGCGCCTCCGCCGGACGGATCCGGGTGACGCGCCGGGACGAGACACGGGCGGCGGCCCAGGCTCCGACGAGTGTCGCGCCGACCGCGGCGAACAGCGGGAAGACGCTGACGGTGTGCTGAAGCGTGGCCGGGACGGCGCCCATGGCGACGAACCGGCTGTGCAGCCAGCTGCCCAGCGGAAGCCCGGCGAGCGCGCCGAGCACACCGGCGCCCGCGCCGACCAGCAGCGCCTCGCGGCCGAGGAGCCGGCGGATCTGGCCCGGTGTGGCGGCGATGGCGCGCAGCAGGGCGAGTTCGCGGTGGCGCTGCTGCACGGAGAGCGCGAAGGTCCCGACGACCACGAGGACGGCCACGAGCAGCGAGGTGCCGCCCATCGCGCCGCCCATGCTGACCAGTTTCGTCCGGGCGCCCGCCGCGTCCAGGAACTCGACCGGGCCGCGGCCGTCGCCCGCGCTGACCTGCGCGGTGGTGCCGTGCAGGGCCTTGGCGACGGACTGCTTCAGTTCAGCGGCGTCTGTGCCGTTGGCCGGCAGCACGCCGAAGGCGGTGACCTGTCCGGGGTGGGCGGCGAGGCGCCGGGCTTCCTGCGTGGAGAAGAACAGCGAGGTCTGGTGGGCCACGGACCGGGCGGGCGCCGCGATTCCGGTGACGCGGTAGCTGCGCGGTGCCTGCGTCGACTGGACGGTGAGATGGTCGCCCGGTTCGAGGTGGGCGCGCTCGGCGAGGTGGCGGTCGATGACGACGTCACCGTCGGCCTTGGGTGCGATGCCGGTCGTCAGCGTGTACGGGGTCAGCGCGGCGGAGTCCCAGGCGTGACCGTAGGAGGTTCGGTCCTTCTCCGCCCTTGCCGTGAGCATCAACGGCTGGGCCAGGAAGGTCAGTTCGGGGATGACGCGGCCCACGCCGGGCGCGCGGCGGATCCGTGCGGCGAGGTCGTCCGGGAGCCAGGCCCGTTCGGCGATCGGCTTGGCCTTGTGCTTGACCTTGGTCTTGCCCTTCTTGTGCTTGACGGTGGTCTGGTGGACGTTATGGTCGGCGGAGACCACGACCGGGGTCGCGGCGTAGCGCTCCGTGCTGATCGTGCCGCGCAGTCCGGTTTCGAGGAGGGTGCCGCAGGCGGTGATGAGGGCGGCCGCGCACATCAGGGCGAGGAAGGCGCCGAGAAAGCCGCCCTTGCGGGCTCGGACGGTCTTCAGGGCGTAGCGCAGCATCATGACGGGTCGCTCTCTTTCTCGGGGGCCGGGAAGGCGAGGAAGCGGGTGAGCACGGTGCGGGCGCCGGGCGGAGTGTCGGATTCTGGCCGCTTGTAGCGGTTGAGGAGCGCGATGTACTCCTCGAAGAACTCCCGGAGTTCGGGGAGTGTCAGCCGCACGGTGCCGCGTGAGTACGGGAAGGCGTCGGCCCAGGGGTCGTCGTCCGTGCCCCGTCGCAGCTGTGCCTGCGCGAAGAGTTCGAGGTCGCCGGCGTACGCGTGATGGTTCAGCTCGTCCATCACGAGCCGCATCTCGGGGCTCTGGCGGCTGCGCGGCGGGAACCGCCGGTCACCGGGGACGGCACGCCACCAGCGCTCCCGGCCGTGGGTGGACGCCTCCGCCGGTTCTGCCACTTCCTCCGCGAAGCCGTGGCGCCCGAGCTCGCGCAGGTGGTAGCTGGTGGCCCCGGTGTTGAGCCCCAGCGCCCGGGCGAGCGTCGCCGAGGTGGCGGGGCCGTGCACGGTGAGGTGCTGAAGCATGCGCTGCCTGCGCGGCTGGGCCAGGGCCTTGAGCGTGGCGAGGTCGGAGAGCTCGACGGGGGTGTGCGGTGTCTCCGGGGGTTCTGTCGCGCCGGGTTGCTGTGCCATGCGTACACAGTCGTCTGTGCACAGATATCTGTGCACTGCGGTGACCAGGCGTCTTCGCCCGGGGGTTAACCTCACTCCCGCAAGGGGAAGTTGGGCCTCCGCGCCCTGACCGGGACATGAATCCGGGCCCTGAACGCGATCGGCGCCCCCGCGCGTCCACCGTGTTCAGGGCCCGCGACCGGGCTGCCGGCTGATGACCGCCAACGCGTGGCCGTCGGCTGCCACTTGTGGACGGTCGCCGTCGACCGTCGGCTGTCGGTCACTGGTCCGGCGGCCCCGGTGGGTTCGAGGGTCCGGTGAGCCCTGTGGGTTCGACGGGTCCGGTGGATCCGGATTCCGTGGAATCCGTGAGAGGGGCAGGTCCCGGATCTCCCGCATCCAGTGGGCCTCCACCGGTCAGAACCCCTCGTCTCCGAGCCCCTCCGTGTCCTCGCCCTCTTCCTCCAGTGCCTGGCGGACCACTCGCAGGGCCATGCCCTCGGAGTAGCCCTTGCGGGCGAGCATGCCCGCGAGGCGTCGTAGCCGCTTGTCGCGGTCGAGGCCGCGCGTGGAGCGCAGCTTCCGGGCGACCAGCTCGCGTGCGGTCGCCTCCTCCTGCTCGGAGTCGAGTTGTCCGACGGCCTCGTCGATCAGCGTCGAGTCCACGCCCTTGGTGCGCAGCTCCCGCGCGAGCGCCCGCCGGGCCAGGCCGCGGCCATGGTGCCGCGATTCCACCCAGGCGTCCGCGAAGGCGCTGTCGTTGATCAGGCCGACCTCTTCGAAGCGGGACAGCACCTCGTCCGCCACGTCGTCAGGGATCTCGCGCTTGCGCAGCGCGTCCGCGAGCTGTTTCCGCGTGCGCGGGGTCCCGGTGAGCAGGCGCAGGCAGATCGCCCGTGCCCGCTCAGCCGGGTCCCCTGGGGGCTCCCCTTTCTCGGCCCTCGACGAGGAAGGGAGGCCCCCGTCCTGTGCGTCGGCGGACTGATCGCCTGACGGCTCGCCGAAACCACCGCCACGCCTCCGGCGCCCCCGTCCACCGCGCTGGCCGCCGTCGCCGCGCCGACCGTCACCACGCCGCGAGTCTCCGCTCGGCGGGCGGTGCCCACCCGAGGGGCCGTCACCGCCCGACGCGCCGACACCGCGACGAGTGCCGCCGTACGACCCTTCACCATCCGGATCGGCTCCGTACGAGGACGGTCCGTCGCCGCCGTCCGGATCGCCGTCACGCCACCCGTCGCCGCCGTACGCCCGGCCGCTGTCTCCGGTCGAGCTGCCCTCGGCCCCGCGCCCCTGCCCCTCCGGGGTCACGGGGTGGGCGTACTCGTACTCGGCCCAGTCGGTTCGTCGTGTCATTGACTGGCCCTTGGGCTAGCTCTTGGCCACCGCGGCCTTGGACTTGGCCGTCTTGGTCGCCGGAGCGGGCACCGTCTTCGCGGCGTCGTCCGGAGCGGCCGAGACCGCCGCGTCCGCACCCGGCTCGGCGCTGGGCTCCTGCGGCTTCACACCGACGCCCAGCTTCTCCAGGATCTTCTTCTCGATCTCGTTGGCGAGGTCGGGGTTGTCCTTCAGGAAGTTGCGCGCGTTCTCCTTGCCCTGACCGAGCTGGTCGCCCTCGTACGTGTACCAGGCGCCGGCCTTGCGGACGAAGCCGTTCTCCACGCCCATGTCGATCAGGCCGCCCTCGCGGCTGATGCCCTGCCCGTAGAGGATGTCGAACTCGGCCTGCTTGAAGGGCGGCGCCACCTTGTTCTTGACGACCTTGACGCGGGTGCGGTTGCCGACCGCGTCGGTGCCGTCCTTCAGCGTCTCGATGCGGCGGATGTCGAGTCGCACCGAGGCGTAGAACTTGAGCGCCCGGCCACCGGTCGTGGTCTCCGGGGAGCCGAACATCACGCCGATCTTCTCGCGCAGCTGGTTGATGAAGATCGCCGTGGTCTTCGACTGGTTGAGCGCGCTGGTGATCTTTCGCAGGGCCTGGCTCATCAGTCGGGCCTGCAGACCCACGTGCGAGTCGCCCATCTCGCCCTCGATCTCCGCGCGCGGCACCAGGGCGGCGACGGAGTCGATGACGATCAGGTCGAGCGCGCCGGAGCGGACCAGCATGTCCACGATCTCCAGAGCCTGCTCGCCGTTGTCCGGCTGCGACAGAATCAGGTTGTCGATGTCGACGCCGAGCTTCTTCGCGTACTCGGGGTCGAGGGCGTGCTCCGCGTCGATGAAGGCCACCTGGCCGCCGAGCCTCTGCGCGTTCGCCACCGCGTGCAGCGTCAGGGTCGTCTTACCGGAGGACTCCGGGCCGTACACCTCCACCACTCGGCCGCGCGGCAGGCCGCCGACGCCGAGCGCGACGTCGAGCGCGGTCGACCCGGTGGGGATGACCTCGATGGGCTCGTTCGGCCGCTCGCCCAGGCGCATCACCGCGCCCTTGCCGAATTGCCGTTCAATCTGTGCGAGTGCGGCGTCGAGCGCCTTCTCGCGGTCGGTTCCTGCCATGGGTTCCACCCGGTTTGCTTGAGTCGATCGCTTCACGTCAAAGACGCTAACGCCTGCCACTGACAATGCGCCCCGACGCCCGTCCGGCCTGTGGATAACTCGGGCACATCTCCACTAAAACCCTGTCGAAATCCCCGTCGAGAGCTTCGCCGGAGCTTCCATGAGAATGGATGTTCGATTTTGGTGTCAAGCGCACCACGCGGCACCTCCGAGACTACGTTCACGGTCCGACATCGCCCGGTCCCGAACCTCCGCACTCCCCGGAAGTGCCGTCCGGAACGCGCTCCTACTCTCCCCGGCGTACGGCAGGAGTCTTCGGCCGTACGACGACCGCACGCCCCGGCCCGGCGGAAGCTGACCCCATGGAGAGCCGCAGCGGACCACGCACCCCAGCCGAACGCCTCTGCTACGGGACCGGTGCCGTACTGACGCTGTCCGGCCTGGCGCACCTGGTCGTCCTCGCCGTCGACGGCGGGCCCTGGGACGGGCCCGTCTCGTGGCGCAAGCCCGTCACGTTCGGGCTCTCCTTCGGGCTGACGCTGATCGCGATCACCTGGGTCACGTCGTACCTGCGTGTCGGGGCGCGGCTGCGCACCACGCTGCTCGTCGTGTTCGCCGTGGACTGCGTCGTGGAGGTCGGCGGGATCACCCTCCAGGCGTGGCGCCGGGTCCCCTCGCATCTCAATATGGAGACCGCCTTCGACACCGCGGTGTCGATGACGCTCGCTGTGGGCGGTGGGGTCCTCGTGATGCTGCTCACCGTGTTCGCCGTCGCCTCGTTCCGGCACCGGCCCGCAGGTCCCTCGGGGATGCCACTCGCGCTGCGGTCCGGGTTCGCGATCCTGCTGGTCGCCCTCGTGTCGGGTGCCGCGATGATCGCGCGCGGAGTGGTCCTCACCCGGACCGGCCACCAGGAGGCGGCATTCCACTCGACGGCCCCGCTCAAGCCCCTGCACGGGGTGAGCCTGCACGCCGTCCTGGTGCTGCCCTCGCTGGCCTGGCTGCTGTCCCGCACACCCTGGAGCGCGCGGACGAGGCAACGCATCCTGTACGCGGCGACCGGCTGCTACGCGGCGGCCGTCATCGGCGCGGGAGCATGGGCAGTCCTCACCTACTGAGTACGTGTGGATCTACCGAGTACCTGTAGGTGCTGCGATCTGCCGAGACCTATCGAGAGTCTTGCGAGGAACTCTCCCCGGACTCGGGCTCGCTTCTTTCCGCCCGCCGCGGCCACCACGACCGGCGCACGCGCGCGAAGACGCTGTCCGAGCCCCTGTTGCGGTGCCCGTGCACCCGGGGGTCGTCGGTGACGTCGTACCGCTTCACATACGCCCCCAGGAAGGCCTGCAGGGTGGCGACCGCGGGGATGGCGATCAACGCGCCGACCGCGCCGAGGAGGGCGGTACCGGCGATGACCGAGCCGAAGGCGACCGCCGGGTGGATGTCCACGGTCTTGGCGGTCAGCTTGGGCTGGAGCACATAGTTCTCGAACTGCTGGTAGACCACTACGAAGATCAGCACCCAGAGCGCGTACCAGGGGTCGATCGTGAAGGCGATCAGCATCGGAAGCGCGCCCGCGAGATACGTTCCGATGGTGGGGATGAACTGGGAGACCAGACCGACCCAGACGCCGAGCACGGGCGCGTAGGGCACGCCCAGCGACTGCAGCAGGATGTAGTGCGCGACGCCCGAGATCAGCGCCATCAGGCCGCGCGAGTACAGATAGCCGCCCGTCTTGTCGACGGCGATCTCCCAGGCGCGCAGCACCTCGGCCTGCCGGGCGGGCGGCAGCACGGAGCACAGCGCCCGACGCAGCCGCGGCCCGTCGGCGGCGAAGTAGAACGAGAACAACGCGATCGTCAGCAGCTGGAAGAGGCCGCCCAGCACCTGCGCGGACACGTCCAGGACGCCGGTGGCGCTGTTCTGCACGTACTTCCGCAGCGAGTCGGAGCGGAGCAGGCTCTCCTGGATGTCCACCCGTCTCAACTCGGTGTGGAACGTCGTGTTGATCCAGTTGATGACCGAGTCGAGGTAGTCCGGGAAGCCCTCGACCATCTTGATGATCTGGCCGGCGAGCATGGAGCCGAGCAGCGTGATGAAGCCCGCCACCATGATCATCACCGCGAGGAAGACGAGGAAGGCGGCCAGTCCGCGGCGCATGCCGCGCGAGGCCATCCAACTGACCGCCGGCTCGATCGCGAGTGCCAGGAAGAACGCGATGAGGATGTTGATCAACAGGCCCGTGAGCTGGTGGAACGCCCAACTGCCCAACTGGAACACAGCGATGAGCGCGAGCGCGAGCACCATCGCACGCGGCAGCCAGCGCGGCATGCGCCCACCCTGCGCGACGGCGTCCTGCGCCGGGGGGCCGGCGGGCGGCGTCGTGCCGAAGGGGGATGCGTGCTGGGCGACCTGTGCGGTCTCGTCTGTCGGGGCCACGCTGCAAGTCTCGCCCACGCCACCGACAATCGGTGACCGACCCTGGATCTTCGTGGCCCGTCAGCGGTTTTCGTGGGGAACGTTCATGGCCGTGCACACCACGCGCCACACTTCCTTGGCTTCCCAGCCGGCGTTCAGCGCCTCGTGCACGGTGCGCCCGCCGAGCTCCGTCATCACGTGATCGCGCGCGAAGGTGTCGGCGTACCCCGTTCCGAAGTGATCCGCCATCCGCTGCCAGAAGACCGTCAACCGCATGACTCCAGTATCCCGCCCCTGAGAGTGGGCCCGAGCCGGGACCCCTTGTCGGAAACGCTTTCCGTCCTACGGTCTGACGCATGGCCGAAACAGGAGCATCCCCACTCCCCCCGACGCCCCCGGCGCAGACCCCGCTCAGCCGCGCCGAGCACTTCATCTGGCTGACCGCCCGTGTACTGGAGCAGCGCCGCTTCGCGTACCACTTCCTGAACGGGAGTGCCGACGCGGTGGAGGACGCGCTGGCCGCGTACCTCAACGAGGACGACGGGTACGGTCACGCCCTCGAACCCGATCTGCGCGGACCGGTCAGCCAGCCGCTGCACACCGGGCACGCGCTGCGTGTCCTGGACTCGATCGGGCGCTGCGGCGGGCAGCGAGTGGAGCGAGTGTGCCGTTATCTGACCTCCGTCTCCACCGCGGACGGCGCGCTGCCGGCGATCCATCCCAGCCAGCGCGGTTACCCGGCGGCTCCCTTCATCCCGGTCGTCGACGACCCGCCGAGCGAACTCCTCGCCACCGGGCCCGTGGTGGGCCTGTTGCACCGCAACGAGGTGTGGCACGCCTGGCTGTTCAGGGCGACCGACTTCTGCTGGCAGTCGGTCGAGTCCCTGGAGAAGTCGCATCCCTGCGAGGTCGAGGCGGCGGTGACCTTCCTCGACTCCGCACCCGACCGGCCGCGCGCCGAGGCGGCCGCCGACCGTCTGGGCCGCCTGGTGCGCGAGCACCGGCTCGCGGCCCTGGAACCCGAGCGCCTCGGTGCGTATCCGGTGGCGCCCGGTTACGCGCCGGGCGAGCACCACTTCGCACACGACTACGCGAAGACCCCGGGCTCGCTCGCGCGCGCGTGGTTCACCGACGAGGAGATGGCGCGCTCGCTCGACTTCCTGGCCGCCGATCAGCGGACGGACGGCGGCTGGCCGATCCGCTCACGCCAGTGGGCGCCGGGCATCGCACTGGAGTCCCGCCCGCTCCTGACGATCGAGGCACTGCGCACGCTACGGGCGTACGGGCGCCCCATCGGCTGACGCACCGGGCGCATGCTTCCGATGCCCACCCAGTCGCCCTATGGGGGCTTGTGACGCGTCACAAGCCCCCATAGGGCGACGTGGTCCCTGCCCAAGGCGAGGTTCCTGTACGCGGGCGCGTCAGCCCGTCAGGGCGCGTACGCCCGCGGTCACCACCACGGCCGAGGCGACCACCAGCAGGAAGGGCGCACGCAGGATCAGCGCGACGGCGGCCGCTCCGAGCCCTGCGGCCTTCGCGTCCACCACCAGGACGTGTCCGTCGGCGAAGGTCTGCTGTGCCGTGAGGGCGGCGAGGAGGGCGACGGGCAGCAGGGCGGCGAGGCGCCTGACGAGCGGCCGCTCCAGCACGCCGGCCGGTACCAGGAGCCCGATGAGCTTGACGGCGTAGCAGCCGACGGCGGTCGCGCCGATGGCGATCCAGATGTTCAACGCTTTTCCCCCGCTCCATTGTCGACGGCTTTCACATGGCGACGCCCC
Source organism: Streptomyces sp. R21 (assembly GCF_041051975.1). Taxonomy (GTDB): domain Bacteria; phylum Actinomycetota; class Actinomycetes; order Streptomycetales; family Streptomycetaceae; genus Streptomyces. Next base: position 2,905,565 of record NZ_CP163435.1, read on the forward strand.
TCTACGTAGAGGACGGCCGGGGCGGCCAGCGCGGCCACCAGCACGGGAACGCCCGCCGGCAGGACAGGCAGCAGACCGAGCCCCAGCAGAACCGCGAGACCCGCGACCGCGCGCTCCGTGGTGGTCTTCAGCATCGGCGCGAGCAGGGCCAGGAAGACGGCGGGCCCCGCGGCGTCCAGCCCCCACGCGTCGGTGTCACCGATGGCCTCGGCACCGACGGCGCCGAGCAGTGTGGTGAGGTTCCACAGCACGTAGAGGGTGAGCCCGGTGACGGTGAACCCGATGCGGACGCTGCGGCGGGTCGGCTGCGCGAGCGCGACGGCCGTCGTCTCGTCGATGACCCATTGGGCGGCGAACGGGCGCACCGCGCGCGGGAGGGCCAGCAACTGCGACAGGCGCAGCCCGTAGAAGGCGTTGCGCACGCCGAGGAAGAAGGCGCCCGCGGCGGCCGTGAGCGGGTTCCCCCCGGCGGCCAGCGCGCCCACGAGCGCGAACTGCGAGGCGCCGGTGAACACCAGGAGACTGAGCGCACAGGTCTGCAGCAGCGTGAGCCCGCTGCCGGCCGAGGTCACCCCGAAGGCGAAACCGGACAGTCCGACGGCGACCCCGACTCCCAGGGCGTCCCGGACGACGGCGGCGTCGGTTTTTCCGCCGTCTTCACTGCGTATGTCTGCGAGAGCTTGCTGTTCTGGCACGCGTCGGACGATACGAGAAGGCGCCCTTGTGGGTCTTGTACGTTCTTGCGCCCGCCCCTCCGTTCCCGCTGGTACGCGCCCGGAGGGACCCCGACGATCCGGGTGAAGTGGCGGTTGAGATGAGGCTGGTCGGTGAACCCGACGGCGACAGCGGCCTCGGCCGGCGTGATGCCGGCATCCAGCAGATGACGCACCCGGCGCACCCGGGCATCCGTCAGCCAGGTGTGCGGCGGCATCCCATAGGCGTCACGGAACGCGCGCAGCAGCGCGAACGGTCCGGTGCCGAGATCGGCGGCCAGCCGCTCCAACGACGGGGGCTCCGCCATGTCCCCCTCCAGCACGGCACGCGCGCGTGCGGCGACCCGGGCACCCGCGGTCCGTACGTCACGCTGCGGCAGCGGACCGCCGTTCAGCCGCAACAGCCGGGTCACCGCGACCCGCAGCAGGGTGTCGGCGGCAAGCGCGTTGCCCTCCTCCGCGGCACGCAGCACCTGATGAACGAGGCCCGCGGCGTACGGATCATCCAGTACGGGACTGGTGAAACCAGGGGCGCCGCGAAGTGTGGTGGTCTCGGCCGCGATCTCGGCCACCAGTTCGGGCGACGGATAGACCGCCCCGTACCGCCACCCCTCAGGGACTCCCGCCCGGCCCGTATGCGGTGTATCGGGATTGACCAGCGCCAGGGCGCCCGGCCCCGCGTACTGATCGGCGCCTCCGTGGTGGAAGACCTCCACACCGTCGGCGATGGCAGCGATGACGAAGTTCTCATGCGTATGCCGCACAAAGATCTTCTCGACATACCGCGCCCGCAGCAGATCGACCCCCGGCAGCTCGGCGTACTGCCAGTGCCGCGCCCGCTCCCCGGAACCAGCCATGGCCCCATTCTGCGCCGCCCCCACCCACGTACGTCTCCGGGCCCGACCCAGACCCACCACCGGCGTCAGGCGACAGGCGACAGACCGCAGACCGCAGACCGCAGACCGCATGCGACAGGAGCCCCACACCCCACTCCCGAGTACATCCCCGCAGCTCAGCCCCATTGTCAGTCCTCGGGTGCAGGATGGACGCATGGTCAGCTCCGCACACCGAGCCCTGGACGGCTTCTCACCCGCAACCCGCGGCTGGTTCACGGGGGCGTTCTCCGCGCCCACCGCGGCTCAGGCCGGTGCGTGGAGAGCCATCGCCGAGGGCTCGGACGTGCTGGTCGTAGCCCCCACCGGCTCCGGCAAGACCCTCGCCGCGTTCCTCGCCGCGCTGGACCAGCTGGCGTCGACCCCGCCACCGGCCGACCCCAGGAAGCGCTGCCGGGTCCTGTACGTGTCCCCGCTCAAGGCCCTCGCGGTGGACGTCGAGCGCAACCTCCGCAGCCCACTGACCGGCATCCGCCAGGAGTCCGTACGCCTGGGCCTGCCCGAGCCCGAGGTGAAGGTGGGCATCCGCTCGGGCGACACCCCGGCGGCGGAGCGCCGCGCCCTGGCCACCCGCCCGCCGGACATCCTGATCACGACCCCGGAGTCACTGTTCCTGATGCTCACGTCGGCCACGCGCGACGCGCTGACCGGCATCGAGACGGTGATCCTGGACGAGGTGCACGCGGTCGCGGGCACCAAGCGCGGCGCGCACCTCGCGCTCACCCTGGAGCGCCTCGACGAGCTGCTGCCCAAGCCCGCCCGCCGCATCGGCCTCTCCGCCACCGTGCGCCCGGTGGACGAGGTCGCGCGCTATCTGTCTCCGCGCCGCAAGGTGGAGATCGTCCAGCCGCCGTCCGGCAAGGAATTCGACCTCTCCGTGGTCGTCCCGGTCGAGGATCTGGGCGAGTTGGGCGGCTCCCCGGCGGCCGATGCGAACGACGGCGCGGAGAAGCCCTCCATCTGGCCGCACGTCGAGGAGCGGATCGCCGACCTCGTCCAGTCCCACCGTTCGACGATCGTTTTCGCCAACTCCCGCCGCCTCGCGGAACGGCTCTGCAACAGGCTGAACGAGATCGCGTACGAGCGGGCGACCGGCGAGCCCCTGGAGGAGGCGCACGCCCCGGCGCAGCTGATGGGCGGCTCGGGCGCGGCCCAGGGAGCTCCTCCCGTCATCGCCCGCGCCCACCACGGATCGGTCTCCAAGGAGCAGCGGGCGCTCGTCGAGGAGGACCTGAAGGCGGGCCGCCTCCCCGCGGTGGTCGCCACGTCCAGCCTCGAACTGGGCATCGACATGGGCGCGGTGGACCTGGTGATCCAGGTCGAGTCCCCTCCGTCCGTGGCCTCCGGCCTCCAGCGCGTGGGCCGCGCGGGGCACCAAGTGGGCGCGGTCTCCACGGGAGTCGTCTTCCCCAAGTACCGCGGCGACCTGGTCCAGGCGGCGGTGGTCACCGAGCGGATGCGCACCGGCTCCATCGAGTCGCTCCGGGTCCCGGCGAATCCCCTGGACGTGCTGGCCCAGCAGCTCGTCGCGATGACCGCGCTGGACACCTGGCAGGTGGACGATCTGCTCGCCACGGTCCGCCGTGCCGCCCCCTTCGCCTCACTCCCGGAGTCGGCGTTCACAGCCGTGCTGGACATGCTCGCGGGCCGCTATCCGTCGGACGCCTTCGCGGAGTTGCGCCCGCGGGTGGTGTGGGACCGCGTCGGCGGGACGGTCACCGGGCGCCCCGGCGCGCAGCGTCTCGCGGTCACCTCCGGCGGCACGATCCCCGACCGCGGGCTCTTCGGGGTCTTCCTGGCGGGGGCCGACCCCAAGAAGGGCGGCGGCCGGGTCGGCGAGCTCGACGAGGAGATGGTCTACGAGTCCAGGGTCGGCGACGTCTTCACACTCGGCACCAGTTCCTGGCGTATCGAGGACATCACCCGCGACCGGGTCCTGGTCTCGCCCGCTCCCGGCGTCCCGGGCCGGCTCCCGTTCTGGAAGGGCGACCAGCTGGGCCGCCCGCTCGAACTGGGCCGCGCGGTCGGCGCGTTCCTGCGCGAGGTCGGCTCACTGCCCAAGGAGGACGCCCGCCTGCGCCTCCTCGCCGCGGGTCTGGACGCCTGGGCCGCGGACAACGTCCTGTCGTACCTGGCCGAACAGCGCGAGGCGTGCGGGCACATCCCGGACGACCGCACGATCGTGGTCGAGCGTTTCCGCGACGAGCTGGGTGACTGGCGGGTCGTCGTGCACTCGCCCTTCGGCGCCCAGGTCCACGCTCCGTGGGCCCTCGCGCTGGGCGCCCGCCTCTCCGAGCGGTACGGCATGGACGCGCAGGTCATGCATGCCGACGACGGCATCGTGCTGCGGCTCCCGGACGCCGACCTGATGGGCCTGGACCTGCTCGACCAGGAACCGGCAAGGACAGGCACGGAGTACGACGCGGAACAGGCCCCCGTCGGTGCGGCGGACGTCGCCTTCGACAAGGGCGAGGTCGATCAGATCGTCACGGACCAGGTGGGCGGATCGGCCCTTTTCGCGGCCCGCTTCCGCGAGTGCGCCGCGCGGGCGCTGCTGCTGCCGCGCCGCAGCCCGGGCAAGCGCACCCCGCTGTGGCAGCAGCGCCAGCGCGCCGCCCAACTCCTCCAGGTGGCGAGCGAGTTCGGGTCGTTCCCGATCGTCCTGGAGGCGGTCCGCGAGTGTCTCCAGGACGTCTTCGACGTCCCGGGTCTCACGGAGCTGATGGGCGACATCGAGTCCCGCAAGGTGCGCCTCGTGGAGGTCACCACGCCCGAGCCGTCCCCCTTCGCGCGCTCCCTTCTCTTCGGTTACGTGGCCCAGTTCCTGTACGAGGGTGACTCGCCGCTCGCCGAGCGGCGCGCCGCCGCCCTGTCGCTGGACTCGCGACTGCTTGCCGAACTGCTCGGGCAGGCCGAGCTGCGTGAGCTGCTCGACGCCGACGTCCTGACCGAGCTGGAGCGGGAGCTCCAGTGGCTGACCGAGGACCGGCGCGTCAAGGACGCCGAAGGTGTCGCGGACCTGCTGCGCATGCTGGGCCCGCTCACGGACACCGAGCTGGCCGAGCGCGGCGCGGATCCGCAGTGGGCGCGGGAGCTCGCCGGAGCCCGCCGCGCCATCCGGGTCCGCATCGGCGGCGCCGACCACTGGGCGGCGATCGAGGACGCCGGACGCCTGCGCGACGCACTCGGCACGGCGTTGCCCGTCGGCGTCCCGGAGGCCTTCACCGAGCCGGTCAAGGACCCCCTGGGCGACCTCCTCGCGCGCTACGCCCGCACGCACGGCCCGTTCACGTCGACCACGGCCGCGGCCCGCTTCGGTCTCGGCACAGCCGTCACCGACGGGGCGCTGCAACGCCTTGCGGCCAACGGGCGTGTCGTACAAGGGGAGTTCCATCCGGCGGGCATCGGCCAGGAATGGTGCGACGCGACAGTCCTACGACGGCTGCGGCGCCGTTCGCTGGCGGCGCTGCGCCACGAGCTTGAGCCGGTGCCGCCCGCCGCGCTCGCGCAGTTCCTGCCGCAGTGGCAGCACGTCGGCAGCGGGCACGGGCTGCGCGGCATCGACGGACTGGTGCGTGCGATCGAACAGTTGCAGGGCGCGTCCGTCCCCGCGTCGGCGCTGGAGAAGCTCGTGCTGCCCTCCCGTGTCGCCGGGTACGCCCCCGCGCTGCTCGACGAGCTCACCTCGGCCGGGGAAGTGGTCTGGGCCGGAGCCGGGGCATTGCCGGGCAAGGACGGCTGGGTGTCTCTCTATCTGGCCGACGCGGCCCCGCTGCTCCTCCCCAACCCGCACCCCTTGGAGCCGACCGCGCTCCACCAATCCGTCCTGGACATCCTCTCCGGGGGCTACGGCCTCTTCTTCCGCCAGATCGCCGACCAGATCCGCGCCACCACACACCCGGACGTCACCGATCCCCAACTGGCCGACGCCATCTGGGATCTGGCCTGGTCGGGGAGGCTCACGAACGACACGCTCGCCCCGATGCGCTCCCTCCTGGGCTCCGGTCGCACCGCCGGATCCACGGCCCACCGCGCCAAGCGCACGGTGCCTCGGGGCCGCTACGGCTCGCTGACGGCTGCCGCACGCCCCGCCTCCCGCACCGGCCCCCCGACGGTCGCCGGCCGCTGGTCGCTGCTCCCGGCCCGCGAGCCCGACGCCACGGTGCGCGCCCACGCCCTGGCCCGCACGCTGCTGGACCGGCACGGCGTCGTGACACGCGGTGCGGTCGCCGCGGAAGGTGTCGAGGGCGGCTTCTCGGCGACGTACCGCATCCTGTCGGCCTTCGAGGACAGCGGTCAGGCACGTCGCGGCTATGTGGTGGAAGGACTCGGCGCCGCGCAGTTCGCGATGGACGGCGCGGTGGACCGCCTGCGCGCGACGGCGAACGCCCGGGATCGCGGCGAGACCCTGCCCGAACCGGACTTCGGCGACGGCTTCCCCATCCCGAACGGCTTCCCCGGCCCCCACCACTCCACAGCCACACCAGACTTCACCGATCCCCAAACCCCCCTGGACCCCCTTCACCAGCACGACGCCGCGAACACTCCCGACTTCTTCGACGACCTCGACCGGCCGGACGCCTCCGACACCCCCGGTCGTAGGCCCATCAACAGCGCATCCAACACAGGCAGCGCCGGCCATCCCGGAACCCCCAGCCCGTACACCTTCACCGACGACCACGGCTTCTCCGCCGACTCCGCCTTCTCGTCCCGCTCCGGCCGCCCGACCGGCCCGGGCTACTCCCCCGGCCGCTCCCGCTCCGGCAGCGCCTCCCAGGCCGTGGTCCTGGCCGCCGCCGACCCCGCCAACGCCTACGGCGCCGCGCTTCCCTGGCCCGAGCCCCCGACCGGCGCCGGGCACAAGCCCGGACGTAAAGCGGGCTCCCTGGTCGTGCTCGTCGACGGCGAGCTGACGCTGTACATGGAGCGTGGCGGCAAGACCCTGCTGGCCTGGCCCGCCGACCCGGACGGCACGGTCACGGATGACGTTCGCCTCCGCGCCGCCGCCGAGGCCCTCTCCGCGGCCGCCCGCGCGGGCTCGCTCGGCACGGTCACCGTGGAGCGTGTCAACGGCGCCTCCGCCCTCACCTCCCCCTTCGGCACCCTTCTGGAAGGAGCCGGATTCATCGCGACCCCGCGCGGACTGCGCCTGCGCGCGTGATGCGCACATCGACGCCCGACCTCACCCCGCAAAAGCCCCCGACCCGTGCCACCCTGGACCCCATGCCCGAAGGAGACACCGTCTGGCAGACCGCGAGGCGCCTGCACATCGCGCTCGCAGGCAAGAGGCTGATCCGCTCCGACCTGAGAGTGCCCAAGTACGCCACCGCCGACCTGACCGGTCGTACGGTGCTGGACGTCACCCCCCGCGGCAAGCACCTCCTCACCCGCATCGAGGGCGGACTGACACTGCACTCACATCTGCGGATGGACGGATCGTGGAAGGTGTACGGGAGCGGCCAGCGCTGGAGCGGCGGCCCCGCGCACCAGATCCGGGCGATCCTCGGCAACGCGGAACGCACGGCTGTCGGCTATCGCCTCCCCGTACTCGAACTGCTCCGCACCACCGACGAGCGCCACGCCGTCGGCCACCTCGGCCCCGACCTCCTCGGCCCGGACTGGGACCCGGACAGGGCCCTGAAGAACCTCCTGAGTGACCCGGCACGCTCCCTCGGCGAGGCCCTGCTCGACCAGCGCAACCTCGCGGGCATCGGCAACATCTACAAGAGCGAGCTGTGCTTCCTCCTCAGGGTCACCCCCTGGCTGCCCGTCGGCGAGCTCCCGGCCGACCTCGCCGCCCAGCTGCCGCCCCTCGCCAAGAAGCTTCTGGAAGCCAACCGCGACCGCCCGGCCCGCAGCACCACCGGCCGCCGCGACCAGAATCTCTTCGTCTACGGCCGCGCACCGCGCCCCTGTCTGCGCTGCCACACCTCGATCCTGCTCGCCGACCAGGGCGACGGCTCCCGCGAACGCGCCACCTACTGGTGCCCGACCTGCCAGACGGGCCCCACGCCGCCACCGCCCGCCGCCCGACTCCGTGGAGCTCCCCGACGTACCAGCAATTGACCGACCGGAAAATGACCGACCGATAATTGACGGACCGTCAGAAACCCTCGTACCGTCCCTACATGGCCGTCAAGGCGTACGACCTCACCGGACGCACCGCATTCGTCACCGGCGCTGCCGGCGGCATCGGCCGCGCATCCGCCGTACTGCTCGCCGAGTCGGGCGCCGTCGTCCACTGCGCGGATCGCGACGCGCAGGGCCTGCACGAGACGGCGACACTCATCAAGGACCAGGGCGGCACCGCGCACACCCACCCCCTCGACGTCACCGACCGCGACCGGCTCGCGGAGGCCGTCACCTCCTGCGAACGCCTCGACATCATGGCGGCGATCGCCGGGATCATGCACAGCAGCCCCGTCCTGGAGACCCGGGACGAGGACCTCGACCGGGTGCTGGGCATCAACTTCAAGGGCGTGCTGTACGCCTGCCAGGAGGCGGCCCGCCACATGATCGGGACGCACACGCGCGGCAGCATCATCACCATGGCGTCCGGTGCCATCGACACCGGCGGACCGGGGCTGCTCTGCTACAGCGCGGCGAAGGCGGCCGTCGTCCAGCTGACGAAGACCCTGGCGACCGAGGTCGGCCCGCACGGCATCCGAGTCAACGCAGTCGCCCCGGGCTGGATCCGTACACCGATGACCGACCGCCACGGGGAGGCGCAGGCCCGCACCGAGGCGTTCATGGCGCGCCTCTCCCCCCTGGGCCGGGTCGGCGAACCGGACGACATCGCCCACGCCGTACTGCACCTGGCCTCGGACGCCTCGTCGTTCACGACGGGCCAGATCCTCCGCCCCAACGGCGGCGTCGCCATGCCCTGGTGACCCTCCACCCTCGGTCAAGCCCTCCCCGAAGCCATCTCAAGCCTCGCTCAAGCCCTCACCGAAGCGACCTCAAGCCGCCTTCGAGCCGCCGTAGATCGCGGCCATGACGACCTTGCCCTGCTCCAGGTCGTCACCGCCACCCCCTGGGCGCACCGCCCCAGACCCCACCCCCGAGCCATCACGACGGGCTGGATCCACCGCCCCAACGGCGCCACCGCGACGCCCGTCCCGACCGCTCACGACCACCCGCGTCCTCGACCGCCCCGCCCGCCCGCACCTTCGGCACACAGTGCACCGGCAACAGGCTCAGCCCCCACCCCCCGGTCGCGACCGCCCCCTCCAACACCCCGGCGTCGGGCGCCAGCAGCAGCCGGAGCACTCCCCACCACCACAGCGCGCCGAGCCCCAGAGCAACGGCCCAGCGAACCGCTCGTCCTGCCATGGCCGCCACCTCCAGCCCGACGCTAGACCGCCGCACGCACCAGTCGGCAGGGCGCACCTGCGGCACAGGGGCGCACGCCCGGCCCACGCCCACCATGACATAGCTGGAGATTTAGGTCATATGGAGGCATACGAAAGCCCCGGCCGCGTCCTCCAGATCTCCCTGGAGAAGCCCTGACCGGGGCTTCGTACACGATTCTTCACCTCATGAGCGCGTGCTCGCGAGGATCAGGCGGCGACCACGTCCACTGCCTCGGCGGGCGCCTTGATGGTGACCCGTTCCGGTGGCACACCGGTGACGGATACGGAATTCAGCATCGGACGGCGCACCGCTGCGGGCACCGGCGCTGTGGCCGCTGCCGACTGTGCCAGCTCCGCGAGGGCGAGCTCGTCGCTCACTTCCCGCATGAGCTCGGACATCCGTACGTCCAGCGCGTCGCAGATCGCGGAGAGCAGTTCGGAGGAAGCCTCCTTCTGCCCCCGCTCCACCTCGGAGAGATAGCCGAGTGAAACTCGGGCGGACGAGGAGACTTCGCGCAGAGTACGGCCCTGGCGTTGGCGCTGCCGACGCAGCACGTCACCCAGCAGGCGACGGAGCAGAATCATCGGTGGCTCCCTCCTCGGACCGCGTAGCCGCATCCTTCACGCCCCACCGTACCGCCTTGCGCCGCGGCCGTGCGGGGAGCGATGTCGTGTTCACTCAGGGCTGCAAACATCAAGTCCCCCCGTTCTGTTCCGTATCCTGTGCCCGCTCATTCCCGGTCTGTTCGCCCGCGAGCTGCTTCAGAAGCAGCGCGAGTACGCTCCGTACACTCTCCATACGGATTTCCGCACGGTCGCCGTTCAACCGCAGCGGCAGCACTTTCCCGCCACGATCCCCGTGAAAATTGGCTTCAGAAGGTCCGTCGACGGCCACGAAAACCGTTCCGACCGGCTGTCCGTCCTGGGGTTCGGGCCCGGCGACACCGGTGGTGGCGATCCCCCAGTCGGCGCCCAGCGCCTTGCGTACGCCGGCCGCCATCTGGGCCGCGACCTGCGGATCCACCGCTCCGCGCTGGGCCAGCAGAGTGGCGTCGACGCCCAGCAGCTGATGCTTGAGTTCGGTGGCGTAGGCGGTCACTGAGCCCCGGAAGGCCTTGGACGCCCCGGGCGTAGCTGTGATCTCCGCCGCCACCAGGCCACCGGTGAGCGACTCGGCGACGGCGAGCGTCTCGCCCCTCACCGTGAGTAGTCGCAGCACTTCGGCGGCCGCGGGGTTCACCGCTCGGCCTCCTCGGCCGCCGCCTGCCGCTCGGCGATTCCGCGCCTGCGCAGCACAATGGCCTGTCTCACATAGTCGAGCCCGGTGACCACGGTCAGGACGACCGCCGCGGCCATCACCCAGAACCTCAGGGTGGCCAGCGGCCCCGTCAGCGCCAGGATGTACATCCCGACGGCGGTGCCCTGGGTCAGGGTCTTCATCTTGCCGCCGCGGCTCGCCGGGATGACGCCGTAACGGATCACCACGAAACGCAGCAGGGTGATCCCGAGCTCACGCCCGAGGATCACCCCGGTCACCCACCACGGCAGATCGCCGAGCGAGGACAGACAGATCAGCGCCGCACCCATGATCGCCTTGTCGGCGATGGGGTCGGCGATCTTCCCGAAGTCGGTGACGAGGTTGTACGTACGCGCCAGATGGCCGTCGAAGATGTCGGTGATCATGGCGACGGCGAAGGCCGCCCACGCCCAGGCCCGCATGGCCGGGTCGTAGCCGCCGTCGGCCAGCATCAGCGCCACGAATCCCGGCACGAGGACGAGCCGGACCATGGTCAGGATGTTCGCGATGTTCCAGAGGCTGGCCTGGTTGACGGCCGCATCGACCAGCTTCCCGCCACGCGCCGACTTGGCGCCCCCCGGAACGCCGGAGGCGCCCGCCGCACCTTTCGTGCTGGGGGAGCCGCCCGCCGCGGATGCCGGGACTCCGGTCATCTGCCCGCCTCCTCAGTACACGGGAGCGAGCCCAGGAGCGGCTCGGCCACCAGGTCGACACCTTCCGTACCGACCACCTTCGCCTCGACCATACGGCCGACGGTCAGACCTTCGCCGCTCGTGAACAGCACCTGGCCGTCCGTCTCGGGCGCCTGGTGCGCGGCGCGGCCGACCGCGCCCTCCATGTCGTCGATGGACTCGACCAGGACGTGCACCGTCTCGCCGACGCGCTCCTCGGCGCGCTGCGAGACCAGCTGCTCGGCCAGCCTGGAGACACGGGCGAGCCGCTCGGCCACGACGTCCTCGTCCAGCTTGTTCTCGTACGTCGCCGCCTCCGTGCCCTCCTCGTCGGAGTAGCCGAAGACACCGATCGCGTCGAGTCGCGCGCCGGTGAGGAAGCGCTCCAGCTCCGCCAGGTCCTCCTCGGTCTCGCCGGGGAAGCCCACGATGAAGTTGGAGCGGACACCGGCCTGCGGGGCCTTGGCGCGGATCGTGTCGAGCAGCTCCAGGAAGCGGTCGGTGTCGCCGAAGCGCCGCATCGAGCGCAGCACGGCGGGCGCGGAGTGCTGGAAGGACAGGTCGAAGTAGGGCGCGATGTTCGGCGTGGACGTCAGGACGTCGATGAGGCCGGGGCGCATCTCGGCCGGCTGGAGGTAGCTGACGCGCACCCGCTCGATGCCGCCGATCTCCGCCAGCTCGGGGAGCATGGTCTCCAGGAGACGGATGTCACCGAGGTCCTTGCCGTACGAGGTGTTGTTCTCGGAGACCAGCATGACCTCCTTGACGCCCTGCTCGGCCAGCCAGCGGGTCTCGTTCAGTACGTCGCTGGGGCGCCGCGAGATGAAGGAGCCGCGGAAGGACGGGATGGCGCAGAAGGAGCAGCGCCGGTCGCAGCCGGAGGCGAGCTTCACCGAGGCGACGGGCGAGCCGTCGAGACGGCGGCGCAGCGGCGCGCGGGGGCCGGAGACCGGAGCCACGCCCTCCGGGAGGTCCGTGGGGGCGCCGTGGCCGGGAAGGGCCACTTCCCCGCCGGCGTCCTGCCGCTCCGCCGGGCTGATCGGCAGCAGCTTGCGGCGGTCGCGCGGCGTGTGCGAGGCGTGGATGCCGCCGTTCAGGATGGTCTGGAGGCGGTCGGAGATGTCTGCGTAGTCGTCGAAGCCGAGCACGCCGTCGGCCTCGGGCAGGGCTTCGGCGAGCTCCTTGCCGTACCGCTCGGCCATGCAGCCCACCGCCACGACGGCCTGGGTTCTGCCATGGCCCTTGAGGTCATTGGCCTCGAGGAGGGCGTCTACGGAGTCCTTCTTGGCGGCTTCGACGAAGCCGCAGGTGTTGACGACGGCGACGTCCGCTTCCTCGGCGTCCTCCACGAGTTGCCAGCCGTCCGCCTCCAAGCGGCCTGCGAGCTCCTCCGAGTCCACCTCGTTACGGGCGCAGCCAAGAGTGACGAGTGCGACGGTACGGCGTTCAGGCATGGGCTCAAGACTACTTTGTCTCACTGACAGCCCACGTCGACGGGGTTGGCCGATCTTGGCCAACCCCGTACCGGCATGCTCCGAAGGCCGAAGAACGTCAGCCGACCTCGGGGTCGCCCTTCGTATACGTGAGGCGCTCGACCTGGCCCGGCCGGAAGTCGTCCTCGATCTTCTTGCCGTTCACGTAGAGCTGGATCGCGCCCGCGTCACCGAGGACGAGGTTGACCTTCGAGTTGTCCTGGAAGGTCTGGGACTGGCCCTTCTTGAGCAGCCCGTCGAAGAGCAGTCGGCCGTTGTGGTCCTTGGCGGAGATCCAGCTGCGGCCGTCGGTGGCCGTCACCTGGACGGTGACCTTGTCCCGGGGGGCGGCCGCGATGGCGCTGTCCGAGGGGTCCGGCTTCGGATCGGCGGGCTTGGTCGCGGTCGGCTTGGTCGCGGGCTTGCTGGTGGTCGGCGTGGACCCCTCGGCGACCTGCGTCTTCGTGCCGTCCCCGTCGTCGCCCCCACCGATCACGGTGAAGCCGACGAAGCCGATCACCGCGACGATCGCGGCGACCATGGCGGCGGTCCAGTTGGGCCCGCGGCGCTCCGGGCGGATCCGCTCCGCCTCGAAGAGCGGGGCCGCCGGCGTCGGAGCCGGACGGCCGCCGTGCTCGGCGTCGTACTGCGCGAGCAGCGGGGCGGGATCGAGGCGCACAGCGCGCGCCAGGGTGCGGATGTGACCGCGCGCGTAGACGTCACCGCCGCAGGGGGCGAAGTCGTCCTGTTCGATCGAGTGCACGATGGCGATGCGGACCCGGGTGGCGTTGCTGACGTCGTCGACGGTCAGTCCGGCCTCGATGCGCGCCTGCCGCAGGGCGCGGCCGATCGAGAGGCGTTCGGCTTCAAGGCCGTGGTCTTCTTCGAACGGACGCTCGTCTTCGGGGGAGTTGCCGTCAGGGGAGTTGCCGATGGACACGGGGGCGCCTTTCGAGCGTGTAGCCACCTGTGCTGGAGGTTCAGTCTAGGGGGGGTACGAAAGGGTGGGGCAACCGGGCGGTAGGACTTTGTACGCCATCAGAATGGCCGGTCATCCTGATGCTGGGACATGTACCTGTCCCCTCCCTCAACTTGACGTACGCCAAAGGGAAACGGTTGCTCGCGGTTTCCTTACGGGTGAGTCACGTTCGCATACCCACGCGCCGCGGCCCCATCCGCCCGGTGACCGACCTGCCCCGATTCCTTACGCTTCAGCTTCCCCACGAATCACCGCGAGCACTCCATCCAGCTCATCGGCCTTCACGAGAACGTCACGCGCCTTGGAGCCCTCGCTCGGACCGACGATGCCCCGGGACTCCATGAGGTCCATCAGACGTCCCGCCTTGGCGAAGCCGACGCGCAGTTTGCGCTGGAGCATCGACGTGGACCCGAACTGCGTGGAGACGACCAGCTCGGCCGCCTGGCACAGCAGGTCGAGGTCGTCGCCGATGTCCTCGTCGATCTCCTTCTTCTGCTTGGTGCCCACGGTGACGTCGTCCCGGAAGACCGGCGCCATCTGGTCCTTGCAGTGCTGGACGATCGCCGCGACCTCGTCCTCGGTGACGAATGCGCCCTGCATACGGGTCGGCTTGTTGGCGCCCATCGGCAGGAAGAGCCCGTCGCCCTTGCCGATCAGCTTCTCGGCGCCGGGCTGGTCGAGGATGACGCGGCTGTCGGCGAGCGAGGAGGTGGCGAAGGCGAGCCGGGAGGGCACGTTCGCCTTGATCAGGCCCGTGACGACGTCGACGGAGGGCCGCTGGGTGGCGAGCACCAGGTGAATGCCGGCCGCGCGCGCCAGCTGCGTGATGCGCACGATCGAGTCCTCGACGTCACGCGGCGCGACCATCATCAGGTCGGCGAGCTCGTCGACGATCACCAGCAGGTACGGATAGGTCCTGAGCTCCCGCTCGCTCCCCTCCGGCGTTTTGAGCTTGCCGTCGCGGATGGCCTGGTTGAAGTCGTCGATGTGCCGGTAGCCGAACGCCGCGAGGTCGTCGTAGCGCAGATCCATCTCCCGTACGACCCACTGGAGGGCCTCGGCGGCCCGCTTCGGGTTGGTGATGATCGGCGTGATCAGGTGCGGAATGCCCTCGTACGCCGTCAGCTCGACGCGCTTGGGGTCGACGAGCACCATGCGGACGTCCTCGGGGGTCGCGCGCACCATGACCGACGTGATCAGGCAGTTAATGCACGACGATTTACCGGAGCCGGTGGCTCCGGCGACCAGGACGTGCGGCATCTTCGCGAGGTTGGCCATCACATAGCCGCCCTCGACGTCCTTGCCGAGCGCCACCAGCATCGGGTGGTCGTCCTCGGCCGCGTCCGCCAGCCGCAGGACGTCGCCGAGGTTGACCATCTCGCGGTCGGTGTTCGGGATCTCGATGCCGACCGCGGACTTGCCGGGGATCGGGCTGATGATCCGCACGTCCGGGCTGGCGACGGCGTACGCGATGTTCTTGGTGAGGGCCGTGATCCGCTCGACCTTCACGGCCGGGCCGAGCTCGACCTCGTAGCGGGTGACCGTCGGACCGCGCGTGAAGCCGGTGACGGCGGCGTCGACCTTGAACTCCATGAAGACGTTCGACAGGGAGGCGACCACGGCGTCGTTGGCGGCGCTGCGCGTCTTGCCGGGACCGCCGCGCTCCAGGAGGTCGAGCGACGGCAGGGAGTACGTGATGTCGCCGGAGAGCTGGAGCTGCTCGGCGCGCGGCGGCAGGTCGCGCGCCGCCTCGGGCGCGGCCTTGGTGAGGTCGGGCACGACGGACTCGACCTTCAGGGCCTCCTGCTTGGGGGCCTGCTTGGCGCCCTTGGCCCGCGCGGCCGGCACAGGGGTCGTCTCCTCGTACCCGTCCCGCTCCACGCTGACGCCCTGCGTCAGATCGGCCACCAGCGGGGACGGCGGCATCCCGTGCAGCACGGCGCCGTCGAGCGCGGCGGCAGCGGCCGCGGCGACATCCACCGCGTCCATCGGCCGGTTCATGTCGGGCTGCTGCACGGCGGGCCGCCGGGGGCGGCTCCGGCGCCTGCTGAGCGCCTCCTGCTCGGCACCGTCGGGGTCATAGGACTCGGGAGCGCTCGTACGGCGCCGGGAGCGCGCGGGCAGCGCCTCGCGCCACTGCTCGTCGTAGCGCTCGTCGTCCCCGAGGAGGTCGGCGTCGTCCAGGTCGGCGTCGTCGGCCTGGACGATGCCCAGCTTCTGGCCGAGCAGCCGCAGCCGCTGCGGAATCGCGTTCACCGGGGTCGCCGTGACGACCAGCAGGCCGAAGACGGTGAGCAGCACGAGCAGGGGTACGGCGAGGACCTCGCCCATCGTGTACGTCAGCGGGGTGGCCGTTCCCCAGCCGATGAGCCCTCCGGCGTCCCTTATCGCCTGCATGCCGTCGCTGCGCGCGGGCGCCCCGCACGCGATGTGGACCTGCCCGAGCACGCCGATGACGAGCGCGGACAGGCCGATCACGATGCGTCCGTTGGCGTCGGGCTTCTCGGGATGCCGGATGAGGCGCGCGGCGATGACGCCGAGCAGTATCGGGACGAGCAGGTCGAGGCGCCCGAAGGCACCGGTCACCAGCATCTCGACGAGGTCGCCCACGGGCCCTCGCAGATTGGACCAGGTCCCGGCGGCGACGATCAGCGAGAGGCCGAGCAGCAGGAGCGCGAGGCCGTCCTTGCGGTGCGCCGGGTCGAGCCCCTTCGCGCCGCGCCCTATGCCGCGGAACATCGCTCCGACGGCGTGCGCGAGCCCGAGCCAGAGGGCGCGTACGAGTTTGTACACGCCCGCGGTCGGGTTGGGCGCCGGCGCGGGTGCGGGCTTCTTCGCCGCGGCCTTCTTGGCGGGCGCCTTCTTTGCGGCTGCCTTTTTCGCGGGGGCCTTCTTCGCCGGAGCCTTCGTCGGCCCGGCCGCCTTCTTGGCGGGCGGCTTCTTGGCTGCGGAGGGACGTGAGGCCATGAGTGTGAGGTTACCGGTGGAGACGACAGCGGACACGTGTGCCTACTGCTTCACCCGTTCGTGTCGCCCTTACCGGGGCGGGAAACTGACGTGACCTCATGAGCGCGGCGCGCACCGAAGACGCTCGGCGCGCACCGGCCCGGTTCAGTTCCGCTCGGTTCCGCTCAGTTCTGCGACGGCACCGAGGGCGCGCCGCTTCCCGTGCCCGGCTCCAACGCGTCCAGCGCCCTGCGCAGTCCGGTGAGTTTGCGTTCGAGATGCGCCGCGGTCGCCACCGCCGCCGCGTCCGCCGAGTCGTCGTCCAGCTGCTTGGAGAGCGCCTCGGCCTGTTCCTCAACGGCCGCGAGCCGCGCGGACAGTTCGGCGAGGAGCCCGGCCGGCTCCTTGGCCGTACCGAGTGCCGCCTTGCCGCCGCCCTCCAGCTGGAGCCGCAGCAGCGCTGCCTGCTCCCGGAGTTGGCAGTTCTTCATGTAGAGCTCGACGAACACCGAGACCTTCGCGCGCAGCACCCACGGGTCGAACGGCTTGGAGATGTAGTCCACCGCGCCCGCCGCGTACCCACGGAAGGTGTGGTGGGGGCCGTGGTTGATGGCGGTGAGGAAGATGATCGGGATGTCCCGGGTCCGCTCGCGCCGCTTGATGTGCGCGGCCGTCTCGAAACCGTCCATGCCCGGCATCTGGACATCCAGCAGGATGACCGCGAAGTCATCCGTCAGCAGCGCCTTGAGCGCCTCTTCCCCGGACGATGCCCGCACCAGTGTCTGATCGAGCGCGGAGAGGATGGCCTCCAGCGCCAGCAGATTCTCCGGCCGGTCATCGACCAGGAGGATCTTGGCCTTCTGCACCATGGCCCGCCCTCCTCGCCCCGGCATGGGGCCTCCCCTGTCCGAAGGACTTGGGGAAGCACCGGGCGCCGCCCCAGGGGACGGCTCCCTTGCGCCGCCCGTCCTTGTGCCGGTCATGGTAGCCGCACCCCGCCCGTCGCCACACCCTGTCACCGCGATGTCACTGTGCACGTAGCAGAAACGTAGCGGGAGACCAGAAGGTTCCCCGAATCCCGTGCTTCTACACGGCTTCGGCCACAGTGAGTTATGCGACGTCGGGCCGTTGCGCGGCGGCCGACCGGCGTGCAGAGCACGGCAGTCCGGTCGCCGCAGCCGCGCAACGGCCCGACGCTCGGTCACTCCGCGCGCATCCACCGCTCCATCACGGAGAGCAGGTGATCGGGATCGACCGGCTTCGTCACGTAGTCGGAGGCGCCCGACTCGATGGCCTTCTCCCGGTCGCCCTTCATCGCCTTGGCGGTCAGCGCGATGATCGGCAGCCCGGCGAACTGCGGCATCCGGCGAATCGCCGTCGTCGTCGCGTAACCGTCCATCTCGGGCATCATGATGTCCATCAGGACGACCGTCACATCGTCGTGCTGCTCCAGGACTTCGATGCCCTCGCGCCCGTTCTCCGCGTACAGCACCGAGAGCCCGTGCTGCTCCAGGACGCTGGTGAGCGCGAACACGTTGCGGATGTCGTCGTCGACGATCAGCACCTTCTCGCCCTCGAAGCGGATCCCGCGGTTCGGCTGCGCCGCCTCGTCCTGGCCTCCCGTGGCCGCCCACTGCTCCTGTGCCGCCCCCGCGGACCCGGCTGCGAGCCGGCCGGGCAGCGCGGTCCGCTGGTCCTCCGCGGACACCGCCCTGCGGCGCCGCCTGAAGAGCGCAGCGGGCCCGTTCTGGGTCTCCTGGAACGACTTCATCTCGGCGGGCGTCTCGATGCCGGCCGCGGACAGCTCCGCCTCGGAGGCCAGCAGCTCCCCCGCCCCCAGCGCGGGCACGAGCTGCCCGTAGCCCTGCGGCGGCAGTTCGCTCGGGTGCAGCGGCAAATACAGCGTGAACGTGGAGCCGCGTCCCGGCTCGCTCTGCGCGTGGATCTCGCCGCCCAGCAGCCGCGCGATCTCCCGCGAGATGGACAGCCCCAGACCCGTGCCGCCGTACTTGCGGCTCGTGGTGCCGTCCGCCTGCTTGAAGGCCTCGAAGATCACCCGCATCTTGCTGGCCGCGATGCCGATGCCCGTGTCGGTCACCGAGAACGCGATCAGGTCGGCGTCGGCGTCCTGCAGCGAACCGGACTCCAACAGCTGTTCCCGGATCGCCACGGGGACATCCCCGCCCGCCGGCCGGATCACCAGCTCGACGGCTCCGGAGTCGGTGAACTTCACCGCGTTGGACAGCAGGTTGCGCAGCACCTGAAGGAGCCGCTGTTCGTCGGTGTGCAGTGTGGCGGGCAGTTCCGGCGACACGCGTACGGAGAAGTCGAGGCCCTTCTCTGCCGTCAGCGGACGGAAAGTGGCCTCTACGTAGTCGACGAGTTGCACCAGGGCGATGCGTGTCGGCGACACGTCCATCTTGCCGGCCTCGACCTTCGACAGGTCCAGGATGTCGTTGATCAGCTGGAGCAGGTCGGAGCCCGCGCCGTGGATCGTCTCGGCGAACTCGACCTGCTTCGGGGTGAGGTTCGTGTCCGCGTTGTCGGCGAGCAACTTGGCCAGGATCAGCAGCGAGTTGAGCGGCGTACGCAGCTCGTGCGACATGTTCGCCAGGAACTCGCTCTTGTAGCGCATGGAGACCGCGAGCTGCTCGGCACGCTCCTCCAGGACCTGCCGGGCCTCCTCGATCTCGGTGTTCTTGACCTCGATGTCGCGGTTCTGCCGGGCCAGCAGCTCGGCCTTCTCCTCCAGCTCCGCGTTGGAGTCCTGCAGGGCCTTCTGCCGGTTCTCCAACTCGGCCGAGCGCTCCCGGAGTTGCTCGGTGAGCTCCTGCGACTGCTTGAGCAGCACCTCCGTCTTGGTGTTGACGGAGATGGTGTTGACGCTCGTCGCGATCATCTCGGCGATCTGGTTCAGGAAGTCCTTCTGGATGTGCGTGAACGGCGTGAAGGACGCCAGCTCGATGACGCCGAGGACGGTCCCTTCGAAGAGCACCGGCAGCACGATCACCTGCGCGGGCGGCGCCTCACCGAGCCCCGAGGAGATCTTCAGGTAGCCGCTCGGCGCGTTCTCCACGAGGATCGTGCGCTTCTCCTGCGCGGCCGTCCCGATGAGCGCCTCGCCGGGCCGGAACGACGTCGGCATGGAGCCCATCGAGTAGCCGTAGGACCCGAGCATGCGCAGCTCGTAGGCGTCCTCGTCGTCGATGGCGTCCGTGCCGTCGACGAGCGGCATGGAGAGGAAGAACGCGCCGTGCTGCGCGGAGACGACGGGCGTCAGCTCGCTCATGATCAGCGAGGCCACGTCCTCGAGGTCGCGGCGCCCCTGCATCAGGGCGGAGATGCGGGCGAGGTTGCCCTTGAGCCAGTCCTGCTCCTTGTTGGCGATCGTGGTGTCACGCAGGTTGGCGATCATCTTGTTGATGTAGTCCTGAAGTTCCTGGATCTCGCCGGAGGCGTCCACATCGATCTTCAGGTTGAGGTCGCCGCGTGTCACCGCGGTCGCCACGCGCGCGATGGCGCGCACCTGCCGGGTCAGGTTCCCGGCCATCTCGTTCACCGACTCGGTGAGGTCGCGCCAGGTGCCGTCGACGTCGCGTACGCGTGCCTGGCCGCCCAACTGGCCTTCCGTGCCCACCTCGCGGGCGACTCGCGTGACCTCCCCGGCGAAGGAGGACAGCTGGTCGACCATCGTGTTGATGGTGGTCTTCAGCTCGAGGATCTCGCCGCGCGCGTCGATGTCGATCTTCTTCGTCAGGTCGCCCTTGGCGATGGCCGTGGTGACCATCGCGATGTTGCGCACCTGACCGGTCAGGTTGGACGCCATCGAGTTCACGGACTCGGTGAGGTCCTTCCAGGTACCGGAGACGCCCGGCACGCGCGCCTGGCCGCCGAGGATGCCGTCCGTGCCCACCTCGCGGGCCACGCGCGTGACCTCGTCGGCGAACGAACTCAGCGTCTTCACCATCGTGTTGACCGTGTCCGCGAGCTGCGCGATCTCGCCGCTCGCCTCGACCGTGACGTTCTTGGTGAGGTCGCCGTTGGC
Organism: Streptomyces sp. R21; assembly: GCF_041051975.1. Lineage (GTDB taxonomy): Bacteria > Actinomycetota > Actinomycetes > Streptomycetales > Streptomycetaceae > Streptomyces. The sequence continues at coordinate 2,925,933 of NZ_CP163435.1, forward strand.
CACCGCCGTGGCGACCTGGGAGATGTTCCGCACCTGGCTGGTCAGGTTGTTGGCCATCAGGTTGACGTTGTCGCCCAGGTCCTTCCAGATGCCGGTCACTCCGGGCACCCGAGCCTGGCCACCCAGGTTGCCGTCGGTGCCCACCTCGCGGGCGACCCGGTTCACCTGCTCGGCGAAGTTGGACAGCTGGTCGACCATCGTGTTGACGGTGGTGACGAGTTCCAGGATCTCGCCCTTCGCGTCGACGGTGATCTTCTTGGACAGGTCGCCCTTGGCCACCGCGGTCGTGACCTCGGCGATGTTGCGCACCTGAATGGTCAGGTTGTTCGCCATGAAGTTCACGGACTGCGTGAGGTCCTTCCAGGTGCCGGAGACACCCTGCACCTCGGCCTGTCCGCCGAGCATGCCCTCCGTGCCCACCTCACGGGCCACCCGCGTCACCTGCTCGGCGAAGCTCGACAGCTGGTCCACCATCGTGTTGAGGGTGTTCTTCAGCTCCAGGATCTCGCCGCGCGCGTCCACGTCGATCTTCTGCGACAGGTCACCGCGGGCCACCGCCGTCGCGACCTGCGCGATGTTGCGCACCTGGGCGGTGAGGTTGCCCGCCATGCCGTTCACGGAGTCGGTCAGGTCGCGCCACACACCGGCGACGCCGGGCACCTGCGCCTGACCGCCGAGGCGGCCCTCCGTACCCACTTCCCGGGCGACCCGCGTCACCTGGTCCGCGAACGCGGAGAGCTGGTCCACCATCGTGTTGATGGTGCTCTTCAGCTCCAGGATCTCGCCGCGCGCGTCCACGTCGATCTTCTGCGACAGGTCACCGCGGGCCACCGCCGTGGTGACCTGGGCGATCTGCCGTACCTGCGAAGTCAGGTTCCCCGCCATGAAGTTGACGGAGTCGGTGAGTTCCTTCCAGGTACCGGATACGCCGTCCACGCGGGCCTGACCGCCCAGGCGGCCCTCCGTGCCCACGTCCCGCGCCATCCGGGTCACCTGGTCGGCGAACGAGGACAGCTGGTCCACCATCGTGTTCACGGTGTTCTTCAGCTGGAGCATCTCGCCGGACACGTCGACGGTGACCTTCTGCGACAGGTCACCGTTGGCGACCGCCGTGGTCACCTGGGCGATGTTCCTCACCTGTCCGGTGAGATTCCTGAACGCCGTGTTGACGGAGTCGGTGAGGTCCTTCCACGTTCCCGCCGCGCCCGGAACCTGTGCCTGGCCGCCCAGTTCACCCTCGACACCGATCTCGCGCGCCACCCGCGTGACCTCGTCACCGAACGACGACAGCTGATCGACCATCGTGTTGACGGTGTTCTTCAGCTCCAGCATCTCGCCGGCGACATCGACGGTCACCTTCTGCGACAGGTCACCGTTGGCCACGGCCGTGGTCACGGCGGCGATGTCCCGCACCTGAGTGGTGAGATTCCGGAAGACGGTGTTGACCGAATCCGTCAGGTCCTTCCAGGTACCCGCCGCACCCGGCACGTTCGCCTGCCCGCCGAGCTGCCCCGCGGCGCCGACCTCGTTGGCGACGCGCGTGACCTCGTCCGCGAAGATCCGCAGCGTCTCCGTCATCTGGTTGATCGTCTCGGCGAGCTTGGCGACCTCGCCGCGCGCCGACACCGTCACCTTCTGCGACAGATCGCCGTTGGCGACCGCCGTCGTCACCTGCGCGATCCCGCGCACCTGGGCCGTGAGGTTGCCGGCCATCAGGTTCACCGAATCGGTGAGGTCCTTCCACACACCGGCCACACCCGGCACCTGCGCCTGACCGCCGAGCTCGCCCTCCGTGCCCACCTCGCGCGCGACTCGCGTCACCTCGGAGGAGAACGAGGAGAGCTGGTCCACCATCGTGTTGACGGTGTTCTTCAGCTCCAGCATCTCGCCGGCCACATGGACGGTGACCTTCCGCGACAGATCGCCCTTGGCGACGGCCGTCGTGACGAGAGCGATGTCACGCACCTGAGCCGTCAGCCGGTACGCCATGGTGTTGACCGAATCCGTGAGGTCCTTCCACGAACCGGACATACCGCGCACTCGTGCCTGGCCGCCGAGTTTGCCCTCGGTGCCGACCTCGCTGGCGACGCGCGTGACCTCGTCGGTGAACGTCGACAACTGGTCGACCAGATTGTTGACCGTGCGCCCGACCTTGAGGAATTCGCCTCGCAGCGGATGCCCGTTCCCGTCGGGCGCCTGCGCGCGCAGTTCCATACGCGGCGACAGGTCACCCTCCGCCACCGCGGAGAGCACTCGGCCGACCTCGGAGACGGGCCGTACGAGATCGTCGACCAGCGCGTTCGACGCATCGATCGCGGAAGCCCAGGAACCCTCGCAGGCTCCCGCCTCCAGCCGCTCCGTGAGCTTTCCCTCACGTCCGACCATCCGCCGCACCCGCGACAGCTCACCTGTCAGATGGAGATTACGATCGGCCACTTCATTGAAAACCGCCGCAATCTCGGACATCACGCCATCGCCCGACACTGTCAGGCGCTTTCGGAAGTTGCCGTCCCGCATCGACACCAGGGCCACCAGCAGTCTGTTGAGGGCTGCTGTGTCCACTGCGGTGGTGCCATTGCGCGGTTTGCGCTGGTTGTTCAGGGACTGTCCGCCTTTTGCGCGCGTCTTAGTGCCCCGCGTCGCTGCGCCAGACTCCACTGTGTCCCTCCCGCAGGGATCGACCGTTACTGCTCGGCGTACTCGTGTGCCGCTCGAAGTGCTCGGACCTTCTCTAGGAGCTTGCCCAGTGTTTCACCATGGTTGAACCAGGCCATAACAGTTCGGCAGCTTCGCACATCGTCCGCACACCCTCCGGACGGAAACACTGGCGACCGGCATCCGCACGGACGGCGAAGGTAAGTAACCTTGCATGCGGCTGTCCAGCCGCGCCGGTCCCGTCCGGCCTGGGCGGTGGCACGAGTACGAGCGGGCAGGCATCGGAGGGCACCGCACCATGACCACCGGACTGCATCCCGGGGGACAACCCCAGGATCCCCGGCCCACGGGGAACCAGGCTCTGCCCCGGCAGGAGCAGGCAGGCCATGGGGCCCTGCATGTCGAGAACCGGACAAGGAGTTCTGTGATCACCGCGCGCGCGGCCGCCAGCTTCGAGCCCGTCGGGCGATCGGTCGCGACCGCTCGTTCTTTCGTCCGTGACACCCTCCAAGGCTGGGGCTTCGCCGACATCGTCGACGACGCGGTGGTCCTGACCAGCGAACTCGTCACCAACGCCGTGGTGCACGCGGGCACGGCAGCAGACGTCCTGTGTCTACGGAGCGACGACGGCGTACGTATCGAGGTGGCGGACCACTACCCGGAACGTGAGATTCCACTCCAGGCGACGGCCGTCAACATGGGCAGCCCCGACCGCGAGGGCGGCCGCGGTCTCCAGCTCTGCGCGGCACTGGCCGGCCGCTGGGGTGTCGAGTACACGCCCACGCACAAGCAGGTCTGGTTCCAACTCGCCCTCCCCGACCGCGCGGTGGGCACCCGCGCCGCCGGCCCGTCGCTCCCGGCCGACCTCCTCCCGCTCGCCGACGGCCGCGTGCGCGTCGCGGTCGTCCAGATCGACCGCGCCGGCGCCATCAACGCCTGGAACGAGGACGCCGAGGAGCTCTTCGGCTACGCGGCCGAGCTGGTCATCGGCAAACCCCTCACCGACCTCGCGGCCTGGCCGCACACGCCCGGCACGAGCACCGGCATCGTCGAGGCCCTCCAGCTCTCACGCTGGGAGGGCAGCTACGGCGTCCGCGGCGCCAACGGCCGCGTGATCCCGGTGTACGCCTCCCATCTGCGCGTACGCGACACAGCCGGCGAACCCTCCACGGTCTGCCTTCTCGTGCGCGACCACGAGCGCGCCGTCCTGCAGACCCCGTTGCGCATGCCCGCCTCGGACTCGTCCTCAGGCGCCGACGGGCAGCCCTCGGACCCCTTCGAGGTCTTCATCGGCTCGCCCGCCCCGGATGACCTGGACGGCCTCCTCCAGCGCACGGTGGAGCGCGCCCGCGACATGCTCGACGGTGACTCCGCCTTCCTGCTCCTCGCGACCGACGACGAGACGGAGTTGGAGGTGCGCGCCTCCACGGGCCTGCCCTCCGCCCGCCAGCGGTTCGCCCGTGTGCCGGTGGAGGCGGGCCCCGGACGGTACGGCTCGGCCCGTATGCCCGCCGTGCACGAGGACCTCACGGTCGTCCCCGGCGCGGTACCGCTGCTGAGCGGCACCGGCATGCGCTCGGTCGTCACGGTCCCGCTGAAGGTCGAGGGCCGCCTCACCGGCGCTCTCGGCGTGGCAGCCGAGGCACCCGGCCGGTACACCAACGAGGAGGCGCTGCGCCTCCAGTTCGCCGCCGACCGCATCGCGCTCGCCGTGGAGTCCGCCCGCCTGGGCGAGCTGGAGCGCCTGCGCCGCGGCTCGTTGAGCTTCCTCGTCGAGGCCTCCGACCTCCTGGCCGGCACCCTGGACCGCGACCAGACCCTGGCCCTCATGGCCCAGATGACGGTCCCGACCCTGGCCACCTGGTGCGCCGTCTACACGATCGCCGACCAGGCCTCCGACCCGTATCTCTCGTACGTCCTGCACGAGGACGAGGAGCGCATCGACGGCCTCAAGGCCCTGCTGTCGAAGATCGCCCCGCCGGACCCGGTCCCCACCCCGGGCGCCCGCGTCTGGTCGGCCCCGGCCGAGGCGGCCCACCAGGCCGCCCTGCGGACCTCCATGCGCAGCCTGGGCCTGGGCGAGCCCTCGACGGTGAGTTCCGGCATCGGCACGACGCTGGCGACGGCGGCCGCGGTGGGCGGCGAGACAGTCGTCCTCCCGCTGGTCGCCCGCAACCGGGTCATCGGCATGCTCACCCTCGGCAAGCCGTCCGACGAGCACTTCCGCCAGGAAATCCTGGAACTGGCCGAGGACTTGAGCCGCCGGGCCGCTCTCGCCCTCGACAACGCCCGCCTGTACTCGGAACGCATGGCCATCAGCCAGTCACTCCAGCGCAGCCTCCTCCCACCGGAGCTCCCGCACATCGAGGGCGTCGAGGTCGAGGTCATCTACCGCGCGGCCGGCGAGGGCAACGAGGTCGGCGGCGACTTCTACGACCTCTTCCCGATCCGCGACGGCGCCTACGGCTTCGCCATCGGCGACGTCTGCGGTACGGGACCGGAGGCAGCGGCGGTCACGGGCCTTGCCCGGCACGCGCTCAGGCTCCTGGCCCGCGAGGGCTTCGGCGGTCCGGCGGTCCTGGAGCGCCTGAACTCCGCGATCCTCGACGAGGGCGCCCGCAGCCGCTTCCTGACGCTCCTGTACGGCGAGTTGTGGCCGCAGGAGGACGGCTCGGCGATCCTCAAGGTGGTCTGCGCCGGCCACCCGCTCCCGCTCCGCCTGCGCCAGGACGGCACAGTCGAACCGGCCGCCGAGCCGCAGCCGCTGCTCGGCGTCATGGACGACCTGGAGCTGTACGAGCAGACGGTCACCCTCGATCCGGGCGACGTCCTGCTCTGCGTCACGGACGGCGTCACGGAACGCCGCGAGGGAACACGCATGTTGGGCGACGACGGCCTCACGGACGTTCTCACGACCTGCACGGGCCTGACCGCGGGCGCGGTCGCGGCCCGCATCATGCGCGCGGTAGAACGCTTCGCCTCGGACGCCCCGTCGGACGACATGGCGATTCTGGCCATGCGCGTCCCGGGCCTCCAGAGGGACTGAAGTCCCGCGCCAGGGCACGAAAAAGGCCCCGCCCGGAAGGGCGAGGCCTTTTCTGCTGTGGAGCCCCCTAACGGAATCGAACCGTTGACCTTCTCCTTACCATGGAGACGCTCTGCCGTCTGAGCTAAGGGGGCTTGTCGCTTTCCCGAGGTTTCCCTCGCGGCAACGAAATAGATCATACCCCGAACAGGCCCGTGCTCCCAACCGGTCCTGTCGGGTCAGAACACGGGTGGTCAGAACGCGGGCTGCAGCAATCCACCGAGCGCATTGCAGGCGGAGACGATCCGCTGCATCTCCCGCTTCGTCAACGCCGCGTCCACCGGCAACGCGAGGGTCTCGTCCGCGGCACGCTCGGTCTCCGGCAGACACACGTCCCGACGGAACCCGGGCATGCGGTGCACGGGCGTCTTCACCGGCACCCGACACTCAACTCCCTTGGCCCGTACGGCTCGCGCGAAGGCGTCCCGGTCCGGCCGCCCGTTGCCCGGCACCCGGACGACGTACTGCTGATAGGTGTGCCCGTCGCCGCCGTGCGGCGTCCGCACCCCGCTCAGCCGCCCGTCGAGGTACGCGGCGCGTTCCCTGCGCTGCGCGATTTCGTCGTACGGCGCCTCGGACTCGCCCTGTTCGAGCACGAGGAGCCCGTGCCGCTGCCCGACAACTCGCAGTCGCGCGATGTCGGCCGACCGCCCGAAGCGGTGTACGGCGACCACGGCCGCCGAACGCGGAGTGACGACCGCTTCGACTGCGGTGGCGTCGAGGCAGTACGTCGCCGGATCTATGTCGGCGAATACCGGCGTCGCACCGGTCAGGGTCACTGCCTCGGCGACTTCGACGTTCCCGAACGCCGGCACGATGACCTCGTCACCGACTCCGACTCCGGCGGCCCTGAGCATTGCTGCGGTACCCATGCTGCGGATGTTGGTCGCACAACGTGAACTTCAAGTGACGCAGAACAAAAAAGAGCTGGTCCCCAAACCGAAGTTCGGGAACCAGCTCTTTGAATAATTGTTCGGCGGCGTCCTACTCTCCCACAGGGTCCCCCCTGCAGTACCATCGGCGCTGTGAGGCTTAGCTTCCGGGTTCGGAATGTAACCGGGCGTTTCCCTCACGCTATGACCACCGAAACACTGTGAAATTGTGAACCAGTTGCCTCGACTCCCTGTGGCCCAGGGAGGAGGCATGTCGTTCGTTATTTCAGAACTGACACAGTGGACGCGAGCAACTGAGGACAAGCCCTCGGCCTATTAGTACCAGTCACCTCCAGCGGTTGCCCGCCTTCCAGATCTGGCCTATCAACCCAGTCGTCTACTGGGAGCCTTAACCCCTCAAAGGGGGTGGGAATACTCATCTCGAAGCAGGCTTCCCGCTTAGATGCTTTCAGCGGTTATCCCTCCCGAACGTAGCCAACCAGCCATGCCCTTGGCAGGACAACTGGCACACCAGAGGTTCGTCCGTCCCGGTCCTCTCGTACTAGGGACAGCCCTTCTCAATATTCCTACGCGCACAGCGGATAGGGACCGAACTGTCTCACGACGTTCTAAACCCAGCTCGCGTACCGCTTTAATGGGCGAACAGCCCAACCCTTGGGACCGACTCCAGCCCCAGGATGCGACGAGCCGACATCGAGGTGCCAAACCATCCCGTCGATATGGACTCTTGGGGAAGATCAGCCTGTTATCCCCGGGGTACCTTTTATCCGTTGAGCGACGGCGCTTCCACAAGCCACCGCCGGATCACTAGTCCCGACTTTCGTCCCTGCTCGACCCGTCGGTCTCACAGTCAAGCTCCCTTGTGCACTTACACTCAACACCTGATTGCCAACCAGGCTGAGGGAACCTTTGGGCGCCTCCGTTACTCTTTAGGAGGCAACCGCCCCAGTTAAACTACCCATCAGACACTGTCCCTGATCCGGATCACGGACCCAGGTTAGACATCCAGCACGACCAGACTGGTATTTCAACGACGACTCCACCATGGCTGGCGCCATGACTTCACAGTCTCCCAGCTATCCTACACAAGCCGAACCGAACACCAATATCAAACTGTAGTAAAGGTCCCGGGGTCTTTCCGTCCTGCTGCGCGAAACGAGCATCTTTACTCGTAGTGCAATTTCACCGGGCCTATGGTTGAGACAGTCGAGAAGTCGTTACGCCATTCGTGCAGGTCGGAACTTACCCGACAAGGAATTTCGCTACCTTAGGATGGTTATAGTTACCACCGCCGTTTACTGGCGCTTAAGTTCTCAGCTTCGCACACCCGAAAGTGCACTAACCGGTCCCCTTAACGTTCCAGCACCGGGCAGGCGTCAGTCCGTATACATCGCCTTACGGCTTCGCACGGACCTGTGTTTTTAGTAAACAGTCGCTTCTCGCTGGTCTCTGCGGCCACCCCCAGCTCAGAGAGTAAATCTCGTCACCGGTGATGGCCCCCCTTCTCCCGAAGTTACGGGGGCATTTTGCCGAGTTCCTTAACCATAGTTCACCCGAACGCCTCGGTATTCTCTACCTGACCACCTGAGTCGGTTTAGGGTACGGGCCGCCATGAAACTCGCTAGAGGCTTTTCTCGACAGCATAGGATCATCCACTTCACCACAATCGGCTCGGCATCAGGTCTCACCCACATGTCATCCGGATTTGCCTAGATGACGGGCTACACCCTTACCCCGGGACAACCACCGCCCGGGCTGGACTACCTTCCTGCGTCACCCCATCACTCACCTACTACAGGTCTGGTCCGTCGGCTCCACCACTCCCCTTTGCCCGAAGGCTCCGGGGCGGCTTCACGGACTTAGCATCGCCTGGTTCGATGTTTGACGCTTCACAGCGGGTACCGGAATATCAACCGGTTATCCATCGACTACGCCTGTCGGCCTCGCCTTAGGTCCCGACTTACCCTGGGCAGATCAGCTTGACCCAGGAACCCTTAGTCAATCGGCGCACACGTTTCTCACGTGTGTATCGCTACTCATGCCTGCATTCTCACTCGTGAACCGTCCACCACTAGCTTCCGCTGCGGCTTCACCCGGCACACGACGCTCCCCTACCCATCCCAGCAGGCGTTGGCCCTATTACTGGAATGACACGACTTCGGCGGTACGCTTGAGCCCCGCTACATTGTCGGCGCGGAATCACTAGACCAGTGAGCTATTACGCACTCTTTCAAGGGTGGCTGCTTCTAAGCCAACCTCCTGGTTGTCTGTGCGACTCCACATCCTTTCCCACTTAGCGTACGCTTAGGGGCCTTAGTCGATGCTCTGGGCTGTTTCCCTCTCGACCATGGAGCTTATCCCCCACAGTCTCACTGCCGTGCTCTCACTTACCGGCATTCGGAGTTTGGCTAAGGTCAGTAACCCGGTAGGGCCCATCGCCTATCCAGTGCTCTACCTCCGGCAAGAAACACACGACGCTGCACCTAAATGCATTTCGGGGAGAACCAGCTATCACGGAGTTTGATTGGCCTTTCACCCCTAACCACAGGTCATCCCCCAGGTTTTCAACCCTGGTGGGTTCGGTCCTCCACGACCTCTTACAGCCGCTTCAACCTGCCCATGGCTAGATCACTCCGCTTCGGGTCTTGAGCGCGCTACTAAACCGCCCTATTCGGACTCGCTTTCGCTACGGCTTCCCCACACGGGTTAACCTCGCAACACACCGCAAACTCGCAGGCTCATTCTTCAAAAGGCACGCAGTCACGAGAGTGCATGCAAGCATGCACTCCGACGCTCCCACGGCTTGTAGGCACACGGTTTCAGGTACTATTTCACTCCGCTCCCGCGGTACTTTTCACCATTCCCTCACGGTACTATCCGCTATCGGTCACCAGGGAATATTTAGGCTTAGCGGGTGGTCCCGCCAGATTCACACGGGATTTCTCGGGCCCCGTGCTACTTGGGTGTCTCTCAAACGAGCCGCTGATGTTTCGACTACGGGGGTCTTACCCTCTACGCCGGACCTTTCGCATGTCCTTCGCCTACATCAACGGTTTCTGACTCGTCTCACGGCCGGCAGACCGTAAAAGAGAGATCCCACAACCCCCCAAGCGCAACCCCTGCCGGGTCTCACACGCTTGAGGTTTGGCCTCATCCGGTTTCGCTCGCCACTACTCCCGGAATCACGGTTGTTTTCTCTTCCTGCGGGTACTGAGATGTTTCACTTCCCCGCGTTCCCTCCACATACCCTATGTGTTCAGGTATGGGTGACAGCCCATGACGACTGCCGGGTTTCCCCATTCGGAAACCCCCGGATCAAAGCCTGGTTGACGACTCCCCGGGGACTATCGTGGCCTCCCACGTCCTTCATCGGTTCCTGGTGCCAAGGCATCCACCGTGCGCCCTTAAAAACTTGGCCACAGATGCTCGCGTCCACTGTGCAGTTCTCAAACAACGACCAACCACCCATCACCCCGAACCAACCGGTTCGAGTGCACTGGGGCCGGCACTGAAGGCAGCCGTATTCGGCCGTACCTTCAGACACCCAACAGCGTGCCCGGCCAGACTCCGCCCGGAGATCATGCTTTCCACGCTCCTAAGAGCAGTACTTGCAAGCCTCCGACCCGAGAATCCGGCCGAATAATCAACGTTCCACCCATGAGCAACCACCGTCGAACGTGTGCCGACGTAATGGCCCTGGACCACCAGACAATGCCTGGCGGCCTAGATGCTCCTTAGAAAGGAGGTGATCCAGCCGCACCTTCCGGTACGGCTACCTTGTTACGACTTCGTCCCAATCGCCAGTCCCACCTTCGACAGCTCCCTCCCTTACGGGTTGGGCCACCGGCTTCGGGTGTTACCGACTTTCGTGACGTGACGGGCGGTGTGTACAAGGCCCGGGAACGTATTCACCGCAGCAATGCTGATCTGCGATTACTAGCAACTCCAACTTCATGGGGTCGAGTTGCAGACCCCAATCCGAACTGAGACAGGCTTTTTGAGATTCGCTCCACCTTGCGGTATCGCAGCTCTTTGTACCTGCCATTGTAGCACGTGTGCAGCCCAAGACATAAGGGGCATGATGACTTGACGTCGTCCCCACCTTCCTCCGAGTTGACCCCGGCGGTCTCCTGTGAGTCCCCATCACCCCGAAGGGCATGCTGGCAACACAGAACAAGGGTTGCGCTCGTTGCGGGACTTAACCCAACATCTCACGACACGAGCTGACGACAGCCATGCACCACCTGTACACCGACCACAAGGGGGGCACCATCTCTGATGCTTTCCGGTGTATGTCAAGCCTTGGTAAGGTTCTTCGCGTTGCGTCGAATTAAGCCACATGCTCCGCTGCTTGTGCGGGCCCCCGTCAATTCCTTTGAGTTTTAGCCTTGCGGCCGTACTCCCCAGGCGGGGAACTTAATGCGTTAGCTGCGGCACCGACGACGTGGAATGTCGCCAACACCTAGTTCCCACCGTTTACGGCGTGGACTACCAGGGTATCTAATCCTGTTCGCTCCCCACGCTTTCGCTCCTCAGCGTCAGTAATGGCCCAGAGATCCGCCTTCGCCACCGGTGTTCCTCCTGATATCTGCGCATTTCACCGCTACACCAGGAATTCCGATCTCCCCTACCACACTCTAGCCAGCCCGTATCGAATGCAGAACCGGGGTTAAGCCCCGGTCTTTCACACCCGACGTGACAAGCCGCCTACGAGCTCTTTACGCCCAATAATTCCGGACAACGCTTGCGCCCTACGTATTACCGCGGCTGCTGGCACGTAGTTAGCCGGCGCTTCTTCTGCAGGTACCGTCACTTGCGCTTCTTCCCTGCTGAAAGAGGTTTACAACCCGAAGGCCGTCATCCCTCACGCGGCGTCGCTGCATCAGGCTTTCGCCCATTGTGCAATATTCCCCACTGCTGCCTCCCGTAGGAGTCTGGGCCGTGTCTCAGTCCCAGTGTGGCCGGTCGCCCTCTCAGGCCGGCTACCCGTCGTCGCCTTGGTGAGCCACTACCTCACCAACAAGCTGATAGGCCGCGGGCTCATCCTGCACCGCCGGAGCTTTCAACCCTCACAGATGCCTGTAAGGGTGGTATCCGGTATTAGACCCCGTTTCCAGGGCTTGTCCCAGAGTGCAGGGCAGATTGCCCACGTGTTACTCACCCGTTCGCCACTAATCCCCACCGAAGTGGTTCATCGTTCGACTTGCATGTGTTAAGCACGCCGCCAGCGTTCGTCCTGAGCCAGGATCAAACTCTCCGTGAATGTATGCAGGTAATCCTGCGTGACACTCGCGTTGAGCGGAACCGCCGGGCGGAATAAGCCCAGCCGTTCTCAGCGTCCTCGCTGTGCGCCTTCCCCAAGGGGAAGGACTTTTTCAAAGGAACCTCGCCCCGACCGATCGGCCGGAGACGGGGTATCAACATATCTGGCGTTGATTTTTGGCACGCTGTTGAGTTCTCAAGGAACGGACGCTTCCTTTGTACTCACCCTCTCGGGCTTTCCTCCGGGCGCTTCCCTTCGGTCTTGCGTTTCCGACTCTATCAGATCGTTTTCCGATCCGATTTCCTCGGCGCTTTCCAGGTTTTCGCTTTCGCGTTTCCCTTTCCGGCGGCTCCGACTTTATCAGAGATTCTGAGTCGGAATTTCCGTCCCGCTCGGGGTGGTCCAGGCACGCGGTTGTGCTGGGTTCCCGTTCAGGCGGAGACGTAAACGTACTGGAGCGGGGCGCCTCGATGCAAATCGAGGCGCCCCGCTCCGGGTTGGCGCGTGCGAGGGGGTCAGACCTCGACGACGACCGGGAGGATCATCGGGCGCCGTCGGTAGTTGTCCGACACCCATTTGCCCAGCGTGCGGCGGATGAGCTGCTGCATCTGGTGGGGCTCGACCACACCGTCCTGGGCGGACTTCTCCAGGACCTCCGTGATCCTCGGGACGACCTCGCTGAAGGCGGAGTCGTCGATGCCCGAGCCGCGGGCCTGGATGTGCGGGCCGCCGGTGATCTTGCCGGTGCTCGAGTCCATCACCACGAAGACCGAGATGATGCCCTCGTCGCCCAGGATCCGCCGGTCCTTGAGCGCGGGCTCGCCGACATCGCCGACCGAGAGGCCGTCGACGTAGACATAACCCGCCTGGACCTTGCCGGAGATCTTGGCCTTGCCCTCGATGAGGTCGACGACGACGCCGTCCTCGGCGATGACGATGCGGTCGTGCGGGACGCCGGTGAGGGCGCCCAGCTCGGCGTTGGCGCGCAGGTGGCGCCATTCGCCGTGGACCGGCATCAGGTTCCGCGGCTTGCAGATGTTGTAGAAGTACAGCAGCTCGCCCGCGGAGGCGTGGCCCGAGACGTGCACCTTGGCGTTGCCCTTGTGGACGACGTTCGCGCCCCAGCGGGTCAGGCCGTTGATGACGCGGTAGACCGCGTTCTCGTTGCCGGGGATCAGGGACGAGGCGAGGATCACCGTGTCGCCCTGGACGATCCGGATCTGGTGGTCGCGGTTGGCCATCCGGGAGAGGGCTGCCATGGGCTCGCCCTGGGAGCCCGTACAGACGAGCACGATCTCGTGGTCCGGCAGGTCGTCGAGCGTCTTGACGTCGACCACCAGGCCCGGCGGGACCTTCAGATAGCCGAGGTCACGGGCGATGCCCATGTTGCGGACCATCGAGCGGCCGACGAAGGCGACCCGGCGGCCGTACTCGTGGGCCGCGTCCAGAATCTGCTGGATGCGGTGGACGTGGCTGGCGAAGCTCGCCACGATGATCCGCTTGCTGGCACCGGCGAAGACCTGGCGCAGGACGTTCGAGATGTCGCGCTCGGGCGGGACGAAGCCCGGGACCTCGGCGTTCGTCGAGTCGGAGAGAAGGAGGTCGATGCCCTCCTCGCTCAGCCGCGCGAAGGCGTGCAGGTCCGTGAGGCGCCCGTCCAGCGGGAGCTGGTCCATCTTGAAGTCGCCCGTGTGGACGGCCATGCCCGCAGGGGTGCGGATGGCGACCGCGAGGGCGTCCGGGATGGAGTGGTTGACCGCGACGAACTCGCAGTCGAAGGGGCCGATGCGCTCGCGATGGCCCTCGGCCACCTCGAGCGTGTACGGACGGATGCGGTGCTCCTGGAGCTTGGCCTCGATGAGGGCGAGGGTCAGCTTGGAGCCGATGAGCGGGATGTCCGGCTTCTCGCGCAGGAGAAACGGGACGCCGCCGATGTGGTCCTCGTGGCCGTGCGTGAGGACGATGCCCTCGATGTCGTCGAGGCGGTCCCTGATGGACGTGAAGTCCGGCAGGATCAGGTCGATTCCGGGCTGCTCCTCCTCGGGGAAGAGCACGCCGCAGTCGACGATCAGCAGGCGGCCTCCGTATTCGAAGACCGTCATGTTCCGGCCGATTTCCCCGAGGCCGCCGAGCGGGGTGACGCGCAGGCCGCCCTTCGGGAGCTTCGGCGGGGCGCCGAGTTCAGGATGCGGATGACTCAAAAGACTCTCCTCACCACACACGCCACGTACCTGTAAGGCACGTGGCGCGCATGACGTTCGTGCAGTAGCAGTTGTCTGTGTGGGGTGCGGGCCCGTGGCCCGCGTTGTCGTACATATTCAGTTGTGAAGTCTGTGGTTAGAGCTGTACCCCGCCGGCGGCGAGATCGATCTTGAGCTGCGCGGTCTCCTCGGGTGACAGTTCGACCATCGGTGCGCGCAGCGGGCCGGCGGGCAGGCCCTGGAGGGCGAGCGCGGCCTTCGTGGTGATGACGCCCTGGGTGCGGAACATGCCGGTGAAGACCGGGAGCAGCTTCTGGTGGATCTCGGTGGCCTTCTGGACGTCACCCGTGATGTACGCCTCAAGGAGGGCGCGCAGCTCGGGGGTGACGACATGGCCGACGACGGAGACGAAGCCGACTGCGCCGACCGAGAGCAGCGGCAGGTTCAGCATGTCGTCGCCGGAGTACCAGGCGAGGCCGGAGCGGGCGATGGCCCAGCTGGCCCGCCCGAGGTCTCCCTTGGCGTCCTTGTTCGCGACGATACGCGGGTGCTCGGCCAGACGCACCAGCGTTTCGGTGCTGATCGGGACGCCGCTGCGGCCGGGGATGTCGTAGAGCATCACCGGAAGTTCGGTCGCGTCGGCGATGGCCGTGAAGTGCCGGTACAGGCCCTCCTGCGGAGGCTTGTTGTAGTACGGCGTCACGGTCAGCAGGCCGTGGGCGCCGGTCTTCTCGGCGGCGCGGGCCAGTTCGATGCTGTGGTGCGTGTCGTTGGTGCCGACGCCGGCGACGACGTGGGCGCGGTCGCCGACCGCCTCCAGTACGGCTCGTACGAGATCCGATTTCTCCGCGTCGCTGGTGGTCGGGGACTCGCCGGTGGTGCCGTTGACGATCAGGCCGTCGTTGCCAGCGTCCACCAGGTGGGTTGCGAGCCGCTGCGCGCCGTCGAGGTCGAGCGCGCCGTCCGCCGTGAAGGGCGTGACCATGGCGGTGAGGACCCTCCCGAAGGGGGTCTGCGGAGTGGAGGTCGGAGCCATGGGTAACACGCTACTCGCTGCTCAACGCATGGTCTGCCCTCGGGGCAGGCGACAAGTCGTGACAAAGGTGGAGCCCGGCACTGCCTGCTCGGGGGTTCAAGCAGTGCCGGGTCCGTTTGATCAGGCTAGATGAACTTCTCGAAATGCCGCAATACGGACACTTCGCTCGACGGATCCGTACATCTGTGCCGACCGGGAGAACTGAGGTGCCCTACGGCGCCACACGACCGTTGCCGTTGAAGGCCGCGTAGGTGAGCGGCATGAGCTTCGCCCACTCCGTCTCCATCTTCTCGCCGACCATCTCGATCTCCCGCTGCGGGAAGGACGGGACCTTGGCGAGCTCGTGCTGGGTGCGCAGGCCGAGGAAGTGCATCAGCGAGCGCGCGTTGCAGGTGGCGTACATCGAGGAGAAGAGGCCGACCGGGAGGACCGCGCGGGCGACCTCGCGGGCGACGCCGGCGGCGAGCATCTCCTGGTACGCCTGGTACGCCTCGCGGTACGAGTCCTCCATGGTGCGGGAGACCAGCTCCTGCTGGGCCTCGGTGCCCTCCACGAAGACGTACTTGCCGGGGCGGCCCTCCTGGACCAGCTTGCGGTCCGCGCCGGGGACGTAGAAGACCGGTTCGAGCTCCCTGTACCGGCCCGACTCCTCGTTGTACGACCAGCCGACGCGGTGCCGCATGAACTCGCGGAAGACGAAGATCGGGGCGCTGATGAAGAACGTCATCGAGTTGTGCTCGAAGGGGCTGCCGTGCCGGTCCCGCATCAGGTAGTTGATCAGGCCCTTGGACCGCTCGGGGTCCTTCTGCAGCTCGTCCAGCGACTGCTCGCCGACGGTCGAGACACGGGCGGCGAACAGCACGTCCGAGTCGGACGCGGTGTGCTTGACCAGCTCGACGCTGACATCGCTGCGGAAGCTGGGCTTGAGGTCGTCGGCGGGGGTGTCGGTCACGGCTTGGAGGGTCCTTCCCATCACTTCTCTCGGGCGGCGACCACTCTACGGCCCGGCACTGACAACGGGGCGTTCGGTACCGTGCCGCGACATTCGGCGGCGAACTTCTGCGAATTCGGTGAAACAGGGCACCCTTTGGGCTCTTCGAGCGTCTGTGTTGGTGACAGCGATTCGTTCGAGTCGCCCGATGCACCAGTTCCCGTAGATCCCTCGGATCCCTCCGAGTCTCAAGAGGAGAAGCGTTCCCCATGTTCCGTCGGCGCGAGCCTGTCCCGTTCGCCTTCATCGCCGAAGCCGACCAGTTCCGCAGCAACGTCACTCCCCCGCCCCGCGAGCGGGCGTCCGCCGGGCAGATAGCCGGACGCTGGCTCATGGGCCTCACGGTGACCGCCGGGCTCGTCGGCGCTCTGGTCATCGGCATGCCGTCGCTGTCACTCGACAAGTCACCTGCGACGACGCAGCACTCCGAGGCCTCCGACGGGCGCTGACCGTCCCCACGCCGCCCGAATGGCGTGGGACATACCCCCTTGGCCCCCCAAGGGTGGTGAGCGGAGACGCGGCTCGATAACCTCACCGGGCATCACCCATGCGTGGATTGAGTGAGGATCAGTCGTGCCCCTGCCCTTCCTGACGGCGGACCGCGCCTTTGACGAGGCGGCGGACGATCTCGCGCTGCCGTTCGACGACCGCGACCACTGGCGGCGCCCGTACCGGCCCGGCCCCTGGCGGGTGGCCTCGGCCGCGCTGCTCCTGCTGCTCGCCTCGTACGTGCTCTTCGCGGCGGTCGTCATCGCGCTCACCGGCACCGTCACCGGCGCGGGAGCGGTCCTGGGCGTCGCGGTGTTCGTCATCCTGTGCGCCCTGCGGCTGCTGCGCGTCGGCACCTGGGTGAGCGCGCTCGGGCTGCGCCGGGTGGGCTTCCTCCGTACGCGGACGACGCCGTGGGAGCAGGTCGTCGCGGTACGGACGGTCCAGCAGCCGGTGCGCTGGCTCGGGCTGCCCCGCACCGTACAGGGACAGGCCCTGACCGTCGTACGCAGGGATCGGGCGACCGACGACCAGGCGCCGCTGCTGACCTCGCACGGCGCGGACTTCCTGGCGCGTATGGAGGCCTTCGACCGGGCGGCGGACGCCGTCGAGGCGTGGGCCGCGGAATACGCGCGGGGCTGAGCGAACGCGTAGGGGGCCGGTCCGCGGGTGCGGGCCGGCCCCCTACGCGTAGGAGCGCTTTCTCATCCCTCGTCGGAGCGCGTTCTCATGCCTCGACGGGCGGTCTGCCCTCACGGAGGGCGATCGCCCGCTGCATCGCCTTGCGGGCGCGCGGTGTGTCGCGGGCGTCGTGGTAGGCGATCGCGAGGCGGAACCAGCTGCGCCAGTCGTCCGGCGCGTCCTCCGTCTCCGCCTTGCGCCTGGCGAAGACCTCGTCGGCCGAGTCGCGGTCGATACGGCCGCCCGCGGTGCGCTTCAACTCGTCGACGGGCAGGCCGCCTTCGGCGTCGAGCTCCGCGGCGAGACGGTTGGCCTTCCGGACGAACTGGGTGTTCTTCCAGAGGAACCAGATGCCGATCACCGGAAGGATGAGGACCGCGATGCCGAAGGTGACGGTCACGACCGTGCCGGTCTGGATGAGCATGACGCCGCGGCTGCCGACCAGGACGAAGTAGACGACCAGGACGGCTGCCGTGACGGCGTAGGTGATTTTCGCGCGCATGTCTGCTGCCAGCTGTCTGTGACGGTCCGCCGGCTCAGCCGAGGTCCAGGAAGTGTTCCAGGCCGAAGGTGAGGCCCGGCGTGGTCACCACGCGGCGCACGCCGAGCAGGATGCCCGGCATGAAGCTGCTGTGGTGGAGGGAGTCGTGCCGGACGGTGAGGGTCTCGCCCTCGCCGCCGAGCAGCACCTCCTGGTGGGCCAGCAGGCCGCGCAGCCGGACCGCGTGCACCGGGACACCGTCGACGTTCGCGCCGCGGGCACCGTCCAGGGCCGTCGTCGTGGCGTCGGGCTGCGGGGCGCTGCCCGCCTTCCGACGTGCCTCGGCGATGAGCTGGGCGGTGCGCGTGGCGGTGCCGCTCGGGGCGTCCACCTTGTTCGGGTGGTGCAGCTCGACGACCTCGACGGACTCGAAGTACGGCGCCGCGATCTGCGCGAACTTCATGGTCAGTACGGCGCCGATGGAGAAGTTCGGGGCGATGAGCACGCCGGTCTGCGGAGACCCGGCCAGCGCGGTGTTCAGCTGCGCGAGGCGCTCGTCGGTCCAGCCGGTCGTACCGACCACGGCGTGGATGCCGTGCCGTACGCAGAAGTCGAGGTTCTCCATGACCGAGGCCGGGGTGGTCAGTTCGACCACGGCCTGGGCGCCGGCGTCGACCAGCGTCTCCAGCTTGTCGCCCCGGCCGAGCGCGGCCACCAGCTCCATGTCCTCGGCGGCCTCGACGGCTCGTACCGCTTCGGATCCGATACGGCCCTTGGCACCGAGGACCGCCACGCGCAACTTGCTCATGTTCTTGATTCCTTAGTCGAGGACTGTCGAGGACGTACGAGACGGCCGCGTGCCTACGCGACCGCTTCGTGCAGACGGGACGCCTGTTTGTCCTTGAGCGGGCCGATGACCGACAGCGAGGGCCGCTGTCCCAGGATGTCGCGGGCGACCGCGCGCACCTCGTCCGGGGTGACCGACGCTATCCGGGTCAGCATGTCGTCGACGGACATCTGCTCGCCCCAGCACAGCTCGCTCTTGCCGATACGGTTCATCAGCGCGCCCGTGTCCTCCAGGCCGAGGACGGTGGAGCCCCTGAGCTGGCCGATGGCGCGGCCGATCTCCTCGTCGGACAGCCCGTCGGAGGCGACCTGGTCGAGTTCGTCGCGGCAGATCTTCAGCACGTCGTGGACCTGCGACGGCCGACAGCCCGCGTACACGCCGAAGAGGCCGCAGTCGGCGAAGCCCGAGGTGTACGAGTACACGCTGTAGGCCAGGCCGCGCTTCTCGCGGACCTCCTGGAAGAGGCGCGAGGACATGCCGCCGCCGAGGGCGGTGTTCAGGACACCCAGCGCCCAGCGGCGGTCGTCGGTGCGGGCGAGGCCCGGCATGCCGAGGACGACATGGGCCTGCTCGGTCTTGCGGCCGAGGAGTTCCACGCGTCCGGCGGCGCGGATGATGCGGCGGCCGTCGCGCGGGGCGATCGGCTCGGCGGCGGTCTGCTTGAGGGCGCCGGCCTTCTCGAAAGCGGCGCGGACCTGGCGGACGACCTTGTTGTGGTCGACGTTGCCCGCGCAGGCGACGACGAGGTGCGTCGGGTCGTAGTGCTTCTTGTAGAAGCGGCGGATGCGGTCCGCGGTGAGGGCGTTGACGGTGTCGACCGTGCCCAGGACGGGCCGGCCGAGCGGGGTGTCGCCAAGCATCGTGTGCGCGAACAGGTCGTGCACGCAGTCGCCCGGGTCGTCCTCGGTCATCGCGATCTCTTCGAGGATCGCACCGCGCTCGACGTTGACGTCCTCTTCGCGTATCAGCGAGCCCGTGAGCATGTCGCAGACGACGTCGATGGCGAGCGGCAGGTCCGTGTCGAGCACACGCGCGTAGTAGCACGTGTACTCCTTCGCCGTGAACGCGTTCATCTCGCCGCCGACCGCGTCCAGGGCGGAGGAGATGTCCAGGGCCGACCTGCTGCTGGTGCCCTTGAAGAGCAGGTGCTCCAGGTAGTGCGTGGCACCGTTCAGGGACGGGGTCTCGTCACGGGAGCCCACGTGCGCCCAGATACCGAAGGTCGCCGAGCGCACGGAGGGCAGGGTCTCGGTGACGATGCGCAGGCCGCCCGGGAGGGTCGTCTTGCGGACCGTGCCGATTCCGTTCGCGCCCTTGACGAGTGTTTGGGTACGGGCGACGGCCCGCGCCTCCGAAGAGGTGCGGGCCGTCGCCGTGGAGCTGCTCGACGTCACTGGTCGGTGTCGTCCTTCTTGTCGTCGTCGCCTTCACCCTCGATGACCGGGATCAGGGAGAGCTTGCCGCGGGAGTCGATCTCGGCGATCTCGACCTGGACCTTGGAGCCCACACCGAGCACGTCCTCGACGTTCTCCACGCGCTTGCCGCCGGCGAGCTTGCGGATCTGCGAGATGTGCAGCAGACCGTCCTTGCCGGGGAGCAGCGACACGAACGCACCGAAGGTCGTCGTCTTCACGACGGTGCCCAGGTAGCGCTCGCCGACCTCCGGCATGGTCGGGTTGGCGATCGAGTTGATCGTGGCGCGGGCGGCCTCGGCGGAGGGGCCGTCGACAGCACCGATGTAGATGGTGCCGTCGTCCTCGATCGTGATGTCGGCGCCGGTGTCCTCCTGGATCTGGTTGATCATCTTGCCCTTGGGGCCGATGACCTCACCGATCTTGTCCACGGGGATCTTGACGGTGATGATCCGCGGGGCGTTGGGGGACATCTCGTCCGGCGTGTCGATCGCTTCCATCATCACGTCGAGGATGTGGAGGCGGGCGTCACGGGCCTGCTTGAGGGCCGCGGCCAGGACGGAGGCCGGGATGCCGTCCAGCTTGGTGTCGAGCTGGAGGGCGGTCACGAACTCCTTGGTGCCGGCGACCTTGAAGTCCATGTCACCGAACGCGTCCTCCGCACCGAGGATGTCGGTGAGGGCGACGTAGTGCGTCTCGCCGTTGATCTCCTGGGAGATCAGGCCCATGGCGATACCGGCGACGGGGGCCTTGAGGGGCACACCGGCGTTCAGGAGCGACATGGTGCTGGCACACACAGAACCCATGGACGTCGAACCGTTGGAGCCGAGGGCCTCGGACACCTGACGGATCGCGTAGGGGAACTCCTCGCGCGTCGGCAGCACCGGCACGAGGGCGCGCTCGGCGAGAGCGCCGTGGCCGATCTCGCGGCGCTTCGGGGAGCCGACGCGGCCGGTCTCACCGACGGAGTACGGCGGGAAGTTGTAGTTGTGCATGTAACGCTTGCGGGTCACCGGCGAAAGGGTGTCCAGCTGCTGCTCCATGCGGAGCATGTTGAGGGTGGTGACGCCCAGGATCTGGGTCTCGCCACGCTCGAACAGCGCCGAGCCGTGCACGCGCGGGATGGCCTCGACCTCGGCGGCGAGCGTACGGATGTCCGTGACGCCTCGGCCGTCGATGCGGACCTTGTCCTTGATGACGCGCTCGCGCACCAGGGACTTGGTCAGCGAGCGGTACGCGGCGGAGATCTCCTTCTCGCGGCCCTCGAACTGCGGGAGCAGCTTCTCGGCGGCGATGTCCTTGACGCGGTCCAGCTCGGCCTCGCGGTCCTGCTTGCCGGCGATGGTGAGCGCCTGCGCGAGCTCGCTCTTGACCGCGGCGGTGAGGGCCTCCAGGACGTCGTCCTGGTAGTCGAGGAAGATCGGGAACTCGGCGGTCGGCTTGGCGGCCTTCGCGGCGAGGTCCGACTGCGCCTTGCACAGGACCTTGATGAAGGGCTTCGCGGCGTCGAGACCGGCGGCCACGACCTCCTCGGTCGGCGCCTCGGCGCCACCCTTGACCAGCTGGATGGTCTTCTCGGTGGCCTCGGCCTCGACCATCATGATCGCGACGTCGCCGTCCTCGAGGGTGCGACCGGCGACGACCATGTCGAAGACGGCGTCCTCGAGCTCGGTGTGCGTCGGGAACGCGACCCACTGGCCGTTGATCAGCGCGACGCGGACGCCGCCGACCGGGCCGGAGAAGGGCAGACCGGCCAGCTGCGTGGACGCGGACGCGGCGTTGATCGCCACGACGTCGTACAGGTGGTCGGGGTTGAGGGCCATGATCGTCGCGACGACCTGGATCTCGTTGCGCAGGCCCTTCTTGAAGGACGGGCGCAGCGGGCGGTCGATCAGGCGACAGGTGAGGACGGCGTCCTCGGAGGGACGGCCCTCACGTCGGAAGAAGCTGCCGGGGATCTTGCCGGCGGCGTACATCCGCTCCTCGACGTCCACCGTGAGGGGGAAGAAGTCGAGATTGTCCTTGGGCTTCTTGGAAGCGCTGGTGGCCGACAGCACCATGGTGTCGTCGTCCAGGTACGCGACGGCGGAGCCGGCGGCCTGCTTGGCCAGGCGGCCCGTCTCGAAGCGGATGGTGCGGGTGCCGAAGGAACCGTTGTCGATAACGGCCTCGGCGTAGTGGGTCTCGTTCTCCACTAGCGTTTTCTCCTCGTCTTCGTCCCGGTTCTGCCCGTGTGGCAGGGGGACGGTGGCGGAGAAGCGCTCCGTCTTGCGGGCCGGTCTTCGATCGAAGCACCCGGGGGTCTCTTTCGCCCGGGGGCCACTACCGAGGACCGGCGGCGGCGAGGTGCGCTTCTCCTCGTTCGGTGTTCGTGATGACGCCATACCCGGTGCGGGTAGGCGGTATCACGCTGTGTCCTACGTATTGCGTTGTGCTACCACACTACAAAGCGGCAGTGACACTCCGCATGTTTCCCCACGTACAGCAAAAGGGAGCGGCCCCCTCTTCAGTGGGAACCGCTCCCTGTCACGGCGTCTTACTTGGCGCCCGCCGCACCGCGGCGGATGCCCAGGCGGTCGACCAGCGCACGGAAGCGCTGGATGTCCTTCTTGGCCAGGTACTGCAGCAGACGGCGACGCTGACCGACCAGGATCAGCAGACCACGACGGGAGTGGTGGTCGTGCTTGTGGGTCTTGAGGTGCTCGGTCAGGTCCGAGATCCGGCGCGAGAGCATGGCGACCTGGACCTCGGGGGAGCCGGTGTCGCCCTCCTTCTGGCCGAACTCGGTGATGATCTGCTTCTTCGTAGCGGCGTCGAGCGACACGCGTACTCCTCGTAGTCTTGTGAGTGCCACCGAGTGCCCCTGGTCCACATCTCAGGGGAGCTTCCGTTACTCGGGAGGCGGGGATCCGCTGGGCGCGGCCTCCAGATCCCTGGGCGGCTCCTCGCGGAGCGCCTTCACCGGGGTCCGAGGGTGCGTACACAAACGGCCGCTACACAGGATACCAGGGCATACGACGACCTCATCCCGGGGGTCGATGCGCCCTGGCGCACGGGTGTCAGTCCGCCTGGCGGCGGGTGTTCAGTCCGACTGGCCGCGGGTGTCAGCCCACCTGGCCGCGGGTGTCAGTCCGACTGACGCTTGGCCGTCCAGATGCAGAGGACCACGACCAGGATCACCAGGAGGATGATCCACATCATGGAGGACCCGCCTCCGCCGCTTCCGTAGTGGTGGCCGCCCCCATACGTGTGACGGTAGCCGCCGCGTCGTCCGCCGATGGCCAGCAGGTGTGCGTCGTGGAGATTCATGCGGAGGACACTAGCCAGCGTTGGCCTGACATGGGCACGTCGTCACAGAGGCGTGACAGGGCTGTGGCGCGGAGGGTACCCCTGTCCGCGCGTGGACGGAGTGCGAAGACCCGTACCGGCGACTACCAGCCCGTTTCCCGGGGCATGCCAGGAGCGAGCGCATAGGGTGACCGCACTGTTCGCACGTACGTGGGGAAGGGGCCGGTCGAACATGGCCGAGGCAGAGGACCAGGACGTCAGGGCACGCAAGGAGCGGGAGAAGGACGAGCTCTACGCCCTCGACATCTCGGGCGTCGAATGGCACAGCGCGCCAGGCACGGAGGAGCACGAGGAGCGGGTGGAGATCGCCTACCTGCCCGAGGGTGCGGTGGCCATGCGCTCGTCCCTCGACCCGGACACCGTCCTGCGGTACACGGAGGCGGAGTGGCGCGCCTTCGTGCTCGGGGCGCGGGACGGGGAGTTCGATCTGGAGCCGGCGCCGCACAACAGCGGGCTCACGGCGGAATAGCGACCACCGGAACAGGAACGACCTAAGCGGCCGACAGGCGACCGGCGCGACGTGCATGTCGCGCCGGTCGCCTGTCGGCGTCCTACGGCCTTACGCGGCACTCCCGGTGCCGAGGGCTGTCCGCACGACCCCCCTCGCGCCCGTCAACTGGTCATCGCCCGAACAGAGGCGTACACGTCGAAGACGGCGAGCGTCAGGGGGACGAGGGTCAGCAGGACGAAGCCCTCGGCGATCTCCAGGAAACGGCCCCAGAAGGGGGTGAGACCTCCGCGCGGGAGAATCAGGCCGAGAGAAGTGACCAGTGCGGCCGCGGCGGCGATCGCAGCGACGAGCCAGACGGTGCGGACGTCGAGAGCCGCACGGTCCCCGCTCAGGGCGTCGCGGATCAGGGACTGCGGCGGGTTGAGCGCCAGGCCGAGGCCGAGCAGGACGAGCGCACCGAGGCCCGCGGCCAGGACGGGTGCCACCTGGGCGGTGTAGCGGAAGAGGTGGGCGCGCATCAGCATCGCGAGGCCGGTCGCGAAGGCGAGCAACTGCGCCCACAGGTCGAAGGAGAAGCCGAGCACCGCCGAGGCCGCCACGGCGACCAGGGCGCAGCCGCCCACGAGGCCGACGAGGAGTTCGTGACCGCGTCGGGCTTGGGCCCTGATCCGCTCGGCGTCGATCGGCTCCTGAGGGGCCGGATCGGTGCCGTACGCGCTGCGCGTGCTGGTGCTGTTCGGCGGCTCGAAGCCGATCGGGAGGCGGGCGAAGCGCATGGACAGCCCCGGCAGGAAGGCGAGGGCTCCCACGGCGATCGGGGCGCACAGCGCGGCCGTCTCCTTGGGCGTCCAGTGCACGAGGATCGACACGAACTCCGCGACCAGGCCGATGGCAGAGGCGAACACGAAGGCGACGAACGGGCCGTCTCCGCGCGGTGAGCAGAGGGTGAGGATCACCGAGGCCACCAGCACGGCGGCGCAGGCGAGGAGGAACTGCAGCCCGCCGATGCCCTGGCCGTCGGCAAGGGTCAGCAGCCCGGAGCCCGCCACTGCCATGTTCGGAAGGGCGCCGAGTCCCAGCGCGACAGCCGAGGCCCGGTCATCGTAGACACGGGCACGGACGGCGGCCAGGACGACCATGAGGACGCCGGTCACGCCCGCGAGGATGCCGGGCAGGCTGTGCATGTCGTGGAGCGGATCGGCGGTCCAGGCCACGAAGGCGAGCAGGGTCGGCAGGACGCCCCCGCCGACGAGACCCGCGGCACGGGTCAGGTCACCGCCCCACAAGGTGTGTTCGCGCGTCACCGCGGAGGCGACCGCCTCGGACACGTCGTCGAAGACGGCGGGCGGCAGCGACTCGGAGAAGGGGCGCAGGCTGAGCAGTTCGCCGTCGAGAATGCGCTGGGCAGCGAACGAGCGGGAGCTGTCCAGGACGCTGCCGTCCCTGCGTACGAGGTGGTATCCGACGGGAGCGCCCTCGGCGGGGCTCTGCCGGGACAGCCTCAGGATCTCCGGATAGATGTCGGCGACCGGAATGTCGTCGGGCAGCGCCACGTCGATCCGGCTGTCGGGCGCGACGATGGTGACCCGGCAGAAGCCGAGGCCCGTGCTCGCCCCTGAAGGGGCTTCCGGGCCTGGCCCTCTTGTCCCGGTGGCCGTCATGCTCACCTGCTGCTCCCCCTCGGTGATGGTGGCGCGTCTGCGATCTCGGTGGTGGTCGTACGTTTGCGATCTCGGAGATGGCCGTACGTCAGCAATCTCGGTGATGGTTGTACGTCAGCGATCTCGGTGATGGTTGTACGTCGATGGCGTGAAGGTCCTGCACCTCTTGTCCGGTGCGCTCCGCAGCATGTGCGGCGAAGCGGCGGCAAGGCGGCTGCCCGGCCCTTCTCAAGGCCCCGCGCGGTTCGGTCCCGCGCGTAACACCCTGATTCCTCGACCTTGTTCGCGTGTGCTCACGCGAATATCCGGCACCCTACCGCCCGCCGGTGACCCGCGAACTCAGTAGGATCACGCGGCGGCCGGCGCCCGCCCGACACGGGGCGGCGGGCGGAAGACCGGGTCCGGCAAGGGAATTGGTGAGCAGTGAGCCACATCGTCGTGAAGCGCCCGCCTCGGGCGCTGCCGTCCGAAGTGCCCGCCGAGGAGGTCGTCCTGCAGCCTCCGCCCGAGCTCCCGCGCGGGCACCAGGAGAGCGTCCTCATGCAACTGCTGCCGACGCTCGGCATGGGCGGTTCGGTGGTCTTCTTCTTCACGAACGGGCAGCCGTTCATGAAGATCATGGGCATGGTGATGATCGCCTCGACGGTGGCCATGTCGATCGCCATGGTGGTGCGCTTCCGCCGGGGCTCCCAGGGGCAGCTGGCCGACATGCGCCGCGACTACCTCAGCTATCTGTCGCAGACCCGGCGCTCCGCCCTGGGCACCGCCAAGGCTCAGCGCGACGCGCAGTACTACCTGCACCCCTCCCCCGAGCAGCTGTGGGCGCTGGTCGCCGAGGGCAGCCGGGTGTGGGAACGCCGGCCGGGCGACGAGGACTTCGCGCAGGTGCGCATCGGACTCGGTCCGCAGGGGCTCGCCACTCCGCTGGTCTCCCCCGAGACCGGTCCCGTCGAGCAGCTGGAGCCACTGACGGCTGGCGCGATGCAGCGATTCGTCGCCACCCACAGCACCCTGGACGACCTGCCGATGGCGGTGTCGTTGCGCGCCTTCTACCACGTCACGGTGAGCGGTGAGCCCCAGTCCGTACGCGCCTCCGCACGGGCCCTGACCGGCTCGCTGGCCTCGCTGCACTCCCCCGAGGACCTGATGATCGTGGTCGCGGCGGGACGGGAGGCCCTGCCGCACTGGGAGTGGGCGAAGTGGCTGCCGCACGTTCAGCTGTCCGGTTCCGTGGACGGGGCGGGCAGCCGCAGGCTGATCAGCAGTGACGCCCGCGAGCTGGAGGAACTGCTGGCCACCCGGCTGACGGGCCGGCCGCGCTTCCACCCCGGTGCCGCGCCGCTCCCGGAGGAGCCGCACATCGTCGTCGTCCTCGACAGCCTCTCGCTGCCGCCGGACTCCGTCCTGGCCACGCCCGAGGGGCTGCAGGGCGTGACGGTCATCGAGATCGTCCCCGGTGAGCCGACCGGAGCGGGCGGCGACCTCTCCATCGTCGTACAACCGCAGGCGCTGCACCTGGAGTCGGGTCACGGCATCGTCTACGAGGGCACGCCGGACGCTCTCTCGTACGAGTCCGCCGAGGCGCTGGCACGGCAGTTGGCCCCGCTGCGCATGGCCGCGGGCGGTGACGACGACGAACCGCTGCTCGCCAACCTCGACTTCACGGATCTGTTGAGCCTCGGGGACGCCGCGTCGGTGGACACCAAGCGCACCTGGCGGCCGCGTTCGCTCGCCGAGCGGCTGCGCGTGCCGATCGGTCTCGGCGAGGACGGCCGTCCCGTGATGCTGGACCTCAAGGAGGCCGCGCAGGAGGGCATGGGTCCGCACGGGCTGTGCGTCGGCGCCACGGGTTCCGGCAAGTCGGAGCTGCTGCGCACGCTGGTCCTGGGGCTGGCGGTCACGCACTCGTCGGAGACGCTGAACTTCGTGCTGGCGGACTTCAAGGGCGGTGCGACCTTCGCGGGCATGGCGCAGATGCCACATGTCGCGGCCGTGATCACCAACCTCGCCGACGACCTGACGCTGGTCGACCGTATGGGCGACTCCATCCGCGGCGAGCTCAACCGCCGCCAGGAGATGCTGCGCGACGCGGGCAACTACGCCAACATCCACGACTACGAGAAGGCGCGCGCGGCCGGTGCCCCGCTGCAGCCGATCCCGTCGCTCGTCCTGGTGATCGACGAGTTCAGCGAACTCCTCACCGCCAAGCCGGACTTCATCGAGATGTTCGTGCAGATCGGCCGCATCGGCCGCTCGCTGGGCGTGCATCTGCTGCTCGCCTCGCAGCGGCTGGAGGAGGGCCGGCTGCGGGGACTGGAGACGTACCTCTCGTACCGCATCGGTCTTCGCACCTTCTCGGCCGCGGAATCACGCGCGGCGCTGGGCGTCCCCGACGCGTACGAACTGCCGAACGTCCCCGGCTCCGGAATCATGAAGTTCGGCACGGACGAGATGGTGCGCTTCAAGGCGGCGTACGTCTCCGGTGTCCACCGCACCGGTTCGGCGCAGGCCGCCGCGCTCGGCGGGCCGCTTCCGGTGGACCGCAGGCCCGTGCTGTTCACGGCGGCGGAGGTGCCCGTGCGGCACGTCGCGGTGCCGCGGCAGCGTACGGAGTCCCCGGACACCGATGACGCTCTCGCGGACACGGTGCTCGACGTGATCGTGCGCCGCCTGGAGGCGCAGGGACCGGCAGCCCACCAGGTGTGGCTGCCCCCGCTGGACAGCCCGCCGTCCCTGGACGGGCTGCTGCCGGGGCTCTCGGCGGTACCGGGCCGCGGACTCACCCAGCCCGGATACGAGGGCGCGGGGCGCCTGGTCGTACCCCTCGGTCTGGTCGACAAGCCGTACGAGCAGCGCCGCGACCCGCTGTGGGCCGACTTCTCGGGCGCGGCCGGCCATATGCAGATCGTCGGCGGCCCGCAGTCCGGCAAGTCGACACTGCTGCGCACACTGATCACCTCCTTCGCCCTCACCCACACCCCGCACGAAGTGCAGTTCTACGGCCTCGACTTCGGCGGTGGCGGCATGGCGGCCGTCGCCGGACTGCCGCACGTCGGCGGAGTGGCGTCGCGGCTGGACCCGGAGAAGGTGCGGCGCACGGTCGCCGAGGCATACGGCGTCCTCACGCGCCGCGAGGAGTACTTCCGTTCGTCCGGCATCGCCTCGATCGCGGACTTCCGCGCCCGCCGGGCACGCGGCGACATCTCAGTCACGGACCAGCCGTGGGGCGACGTCTTCCTGATCATCGACGGCTGGGGCAACTTCCGCGCGGACTACGAGGCGCTGGAGGGCATCGTCCTGGACATGGCCGCGCGGGGTCTCGGTTACGGCATCCACGTGGTCCTGACCGCGTCGCGGTCCATGGAGGTCCGGGCCAACCTCAAGGACCACCTGATGAACCGACTGGAACTGCGGCTCGGCGACACGATGGACTCCGAGATCGACCGCAAGGTGGCCGCGAACGTCCCCACGGGCGTCCCCGGCCGCGGCCAGTCGCCGCAGAAGCTGCACTTCATGGCCGCCGTTCCGCGCATCGACGGCCTGACGTCCGACACCGACCTCGCGGACGCGACGGCGGCCCTGTCCACGGAGGTCGCCCGGCACTGGCAGGCACCCGGCGCCCCCGAAGTCCGGCTGCTGCCCCGCGAGTTCCCCGCCGGGCAACTGCCGCCGGGCAACCGTTTCCCGCGCCGCGGTGTGGCGTTCGCGCTGGACGAGGACAACCTTGAACCGGTCTTCGTCGACTTCGAACAGGACCCGTTCTTCCTCGTCTTCGGAGAGAGCGAGTCGGGCAAGTC
Organism: Streptomyces sp. R21; assembly: GCF_041051975.1. GTDB lineage: Bacteria > Actinomycetota > Actinomycetes > Streptomycetales > Streptomycetaceae > Streptomyces. The sequence goes on from NZ_CP163435.1 coordinate 2,955,224, forward strand.
GAACCTGTTGCGGCTGCTCATCAAGCAGCTGACGGAGCGGTATTCGGGCGACGAGTGCAAGTTGTTCGTCGTCGACAACAGGCGATCGCTGCTCGATGTGACGCCGGCCTCGCATCTGGCCGAGTACATCCCGATGTCCAACACCATGGACCACCACATGACCGCCCTGGCCGACCTGATGCAACGCCGCACACCCACAGCGGACGTCACCGCACAGCAGCTCCGGGACCGGAGCTGGTGGCAGGGCCCGACGGTGTACGTGGTGGTCGACGACTACGACCTGGTGTCGACGTCGAGCGGCAACCCACTGGGCGGCCTCACGGAGATGCTGCCGTTCGCACGGGACGTGGGCGTGCGGTTCATCATCGCGCGGTCCACGGCGGGAGCGGGGCGCGCTTCGTACGAGCCGTTCATGCAGCGGATCAAGGAACTGGGAGCACAGGGGGTCGTGCTCGCCGGTGACCCGGGCGAAGGGGACGTTCTGGGTGGGGTCCGGCCTCGGATGATGCCTGCGGGGCGGGGGGTCTTCGTGTCTCGGAGGCGGGGGAAGCCGTTGGTGCAGGTGGGGGTGGTTCCGGTCGAGTGCTGAGGTGGTTCCGAGGGTCGCCGGCTGCGCTGGTCGGCGGCCGGGGCCCCTTCCTCCCTCTACGTGATCTACATGGTCCACGTGGTCCGCGTCGTCTACGTGATCACAAAGGTGCACCAAACCTGCTTCTCGTCGAATCCTGTCCGATACCAGCCCCACCGGCGCGACAGTGCCGCAACAAGACGCAGCCCCCGCCCGCTCTCGGTCAACACATCGTTGTCGGCGGTCAGTTCAGGTGTGTGATCCGGGTCGCGGTCGCTCACCATGACCCGCAGCATCGGCGGGGCGAACTCACGGGACACCCCGAGGACCAGCTCCAGCCCCGCGAGCCCGCCGCCGTGCCGTACGGCGTTCGTACACAGCTCCGCCACGGCGACTTCCACGGAGTCGGCCAAGTCCAGGAGCTTCCACTGCTCTTGGACCCAGACGCGTGCACGGTGCCGGGCTTCCGCGATGGGGCGGCACGGGTCGAGCGCGGATGCATCCCAGCCGACTCGGGTGGGGGTGGCGTCGAAGGGGGCGGGGATGGAGGGAATGGGGGTGTCCATCGTGTGCCTCACTGAGGAGTTGGCGGTGTCCTACGTCACAAGTTAGCGGGATGACTAAAACGCGTGCTACCAACTTCACTAAAACGAGTATTAATAACGATCCTGCTGGACGCCCTCTCCCGGGATCGGCAAACTGTGCGCGCGAGCAAGGAGTTGATCGATGGCCCCACGGCACACCCCCAGCGTCAATCAGCGTCGATTCGGCACGGAACTCCGGCGGTTGCGCGAGGCCGTCGGCATGTCCGCGCCGGTTGCCGCAGAGCGACTCGGTGTGGACCGCACGATGATCTCCAACATCGAGTCCGGACGGTTCGGCATCAGCGAGGAGCGGCTTCGTAGGCTGGCAAGCATCTACGAATGTGACGACTTCGAACTCATCAACGCCCTCGCCACGATGACCGGCGGGCGCTCGAAGGGCTGGTGGGATGAGTATCGGGGGAAGATCCCTCCAGACTTCCTGGATGTCGCCGAACTGGAACACCACGCCACAGCCTTGCGCACGCTCCAGACCGCTCACATCCCCGGCCTCTTCCAGACCGAGGATCACGCCCGCGCACTCTTCGACCTGTTCGTTCCGGCGCTACCTCGACTGGAAGTGGAGCTTAGGATCGCCCACCGACTCGCCCGTCACGTCGTGATTGCGGGCGATCCAGGCGTGCCGTACGTGGGGCTGGTTCACGAAACCGCCCTCCGGATGCGTACCGGGGGCTCCCGAGTGGCCAAGGCCCAGCTGGATCACCTGCTTGAGGAGAGCGAGCGCCCCAATGTCAGCCTGCACGTGATCCCCTTCACCGCCGAGGGTTTCCCCATGGCCGGCGACACGATGATGTACGTCGCTGCCGCCAGCCCGCACCTGGACACGGTCGAGGTCGACTCTCCGATCGGTGCGGTCTTCTTCGACTCACCTACCCAACTGGCCAACTTCCGCCGACGGCTGGACTTGGTCGAACAGGTGGCATTGAATTCGAGTGAGTCGAGGGACCGCATCCTCGAGATCGCCAGAGACTTGTAAGAGGTGCCCTACTTGTCCGAGTTGAAGTGGCTCAAGTCGTCGCACTCCGAGGCATCGGGTAACGCCTGCGTCGAGGTCGCCGACAACGCCCACCAAATCGCCGTGCGCGACTCCAAGCACCCGGAGCTGCCGTGGGCATGGGTAGGACGGGAGGCGTGGGCACACTTCACGGGAGCTGTGACCGAAGGGCGGATCATTTAGTCAGACGCTCGCCGACGCGACGCGCACGTCACGTGCAGTTGGGGAACGGAGTTCGCACTCCAGCGGGCTGAGCGTGCCGCGCGCAAAGTGCCTGCACTGTCGGATATGGGATGTCGCGCACCAGGGCAGCGACTTAGCGGCCCACCGACCTTACAGCTTGCCAGTGATAACTCCGCGCCAGGTCCATCCGGCGCCCAGGACGGTGTCCTGCAGGGGATTCTTCAGGTCAGCGCTGTCGAATCTGAACGTCTCGGCAGACTCGAGGCCGCCGTCTTCGCCGCCGCCGAGTGTCCAGCGCTTCGATACTGTCTGTACCTGGCCACGTTGAGCCTCGGTCGCGATGGCCAACCGAGGGGTGTCTCCAACCCACGTGACCTCGTATTGCTGGTCGAGGGATCGTACTTCGTTCTTCTCCGGAACCAGGCGCATGCGGACCTGGAACACTCGACGCACCTGGGCGCGGACGAAGAATGTCCGCCAGGCCGGTTCCAGAATGCGCCACTCGGCCACCAAGTCGGCGCCCTCCGCACGGCCGTCCCTGATGACGTACGCGGCATCGGGGCTGTTGAGACCGAGCAGGGCCGCCTTGACCTCAGCGGCTGATTGCGGGGCGGCACCGTCGGCGGGGCGCTTGGTTCCGGTCAGCTTGTCAAAGAGTCCCATGAAGTCAACCTATGAGGGGTCGGGTTGCAGGTGCAAGATTTGCCGACTGCCTGACACACGCTATGAAGCCGCGTCGGTATCCGGACGGACTGTGCGTACGAAGTCCCGGAAGTCATCCAGGACAGCCAGGTGTTGGGAAGTGGAGGCCGTCAGGATCAGGCGGATCACTGCCCGCCTGCGCGCATCGGCAAGGTCCAGCATGGCCAGGTAAACCTGGGATTGGATGAGGTCACGGGTCGCGCCGCCGACGACGGCCGAGACTGCCAGGGTCTGCGTGAGACCGGGCGCATCCGCAGAGCCGATCTCGCGCCGCTCGGTGACCTCGACTGACACGGTGGCCTGACGCAGGTGGGCCGCGGACTCGTCGGCGATCTCGGGTAGCGTCGCCGCGTCCGGACGGTACTCGCCGTCGATCGTGATGTTCGCGGTGAATCCCGCATCAGATTGCGGATGCAGCGCTACGAAGGCCGCACCCGGTGCGCCGACCTCATCCGGCGGTGCGGCGTGCCAGCCTTCCGGCAGTTCGAACTGGATCGGTACGGGCAGGGTCGTGGGCATCTCGGCCCTCCTTAATCTGTGGCAGCGTGCCTACGACGGTGGGTTTGCAGGATCGTGTTTAGAACAGTCCACCGACCGCATCGCCGACCGTCCCGGCCATATCGCCCACGGCGTTGGCCGCATCGCCCGCAGTGTCGGCGACCTTCCCCGGGTCAACTGTAATCTCGAAGCCCACCTCGCCCCCGAGTCCGACGGCGGCACCCACCGTCGCGCCGATCGTCCACTTGCCGTCCTCGCCCTTGCCGAGGGTGGCGTCGGCCTCGGCCCCGACGCCGGCCCAACCCTCTACAGTTCCACCCGCTCCGATGCCGCCGATGTCCGCGCCCCCTGAGACGCCAGCTTTCGCACCGACAAACCCCTCAACCCCCACGCTCACCCCCTCCAGGCCGATCCCGGCATTAACCCCTGCCTCGCCGCCCGCCATGGTCTCCACCCGGCCGTACACCCCGACGGGGCCAGCGTCGGCTCGCCCCTTGACCGATGCTTCACCACCCGCGAAGCCTCCGACCTCGCCCAGGAGGCCCTCGTTGGTGATGCCGCCAGCCGCAGAGCCCTTGGCGCCCGCATAGACCTCGGCCCCACCGGCCAGCTTCATCGGGCCGTTGGTGAGCGACCCCTCCGCGCTCGCACGGCCGAGGTCGGCATGTGCCTCGGCCTCGCCGAGCTTGCCAGCCCCGGTGTCAGGCCCAGTGACCGATGTCCCGACGCCAGGGCCGGAGGCCTCGCTGTCTCCTTCCGAGACCCACCCGTCGGTCTTCGTGGTGGTGTTGGAGTCCGGCGTACCAGCCGTCGCTAGGTCACCCACGGCCTGCGCGTTAAACCCGCCGAACCCGGTTCCGTCCGCCGAAACATCGCTCGTCGCACGGGCCAGCGCCCGCTTAACGCTCTGGTCGGCGTCTTCAACGGCCTTGACCGCCTTGGTGATGGCGTCGGTCCAGCTCTGCGCCTTCGCATGGGCATCGGCCAGCAGCTGGGGATAGTCGGGGTCGTGGTGGAGGGTGTACCGCTCCTGTTCGGAGAGGTTGTCGTACCCGACGTAAGTCGCCTTGCCGGAGCCGTTGACCTTGTAGTCCATCGCCTCGGCATCGTGGACCAGGTCCTTGACCGCCTTCTGTAGACGGGTCAACTCGGTGTGCGCGTCAGTGAGGAGACTGGCGATGGCCAGCGCCTCCACCTTGGCCGCCCCGTACTCGAAGGCCGTAGCCGAGGCGTTGTGCTGCTGCGCGGCGTAGGCCAGCCCCTGCCAGTTCCCGTTGCCCAGCACGCCCTGGACGTGTTTCTCGTAGTCGGTCTTCAGCTCGCCGAAGCGGTCACCCATCTTCTTCCACGCCTCGGACACATCCGCGAGCGGAGACAGATCGGCCGTCATCACGTCGTGGTAGCTCAGCGTCATGGCCGCTCGCCGTCACATTCCGTCGAAACCGCTTGGGAGCCGTACCGCTGATACCTGTGCGCCGACGGCGGCGTCCTGGTTCTGGAAGAGATTCCTCGTGCCGTGCAGCGAGTTCACCTCCCGCTGCAGCCGCCCCATCAGCCGGTTCGCCTGTCCCAGCCAAACGATCAGAGCGTCTGAGACACCCTGGTCCGAGGCCCAGCCGGAGAGCCCTTTCAATCCGGTGTCCTGCTTGATCAGGGGGTTTATGGGCGCTACGGATGCCATGCGGGCGACGAGAGGCGGCTGCCGTACCCCACCACCGTCCGCCATGCTGGCGGCTGCCTGGGTGTTCGGCATCAGCTGCTCTTCCATGAACTTCGCTGCACGCGTCTTATCGCTCGGCGAGCTTGCAAGTGTCTGCTCGTCGCCATTCCCGGATCCCACGGGCAACCCCTGTTGCACTAGCACCTCATCCGTTTCACGCCCAACAGACGTGCTGCGGAGGCTCACTGGGCAGACTACTGACTGTTGGCCCCCGAGCTGTCCCCGGTTGCGTCGAGGCCACCCGGGGCGACGTGCTGGCATTCACCGCGTTCCCACGCGAGATCTGGCGGGACTGAGGCCCGCCGCTATATGGGTCACGAAATCCTCGCCAAGGCCCGATTCCACCCGATCGAGTCAGAAACCGACGAAAGCGCCCTGCCCACCGAACTCACCGCATAGCCTCAAAACGAGATCACCGAGCGGCCGTGACCCAGTCCTTCTGCTCGCCATACCGCAGCGGACAGAACTTCCAACCGCCGCATGTCTCATAAGCGCCACCGGCAGCTCCCTCTACACGCCGCCACAGGGCCTCAGCGGTAGCGAATCACATGCAGAGCACTGACTCCGGTCTGGTCAAGCGCCACAGCCGAGTCCGAGGAACCGTCGACGAGCATCACGCCTTGCTGGGTGTGGAGCGCATTGACCAGCCACCCGACGGACTCCCTTCCTCGTCTGTCCGCACGACGAACCCAGACCAAGGCTCTGGCCCCGATAGGAAAGCCCGACAGCTCGTCCATCGCCGCCGGCCAGTCCGCGTGTTGGGACGCGGAGAGAACCGATCCCAGATCAGCGAGTGTGGGCTCGAACCACGCCGCATGACCGGGAGTCGGCGGAACAGGGAAGCCCTCGGATCCGGGAACCTCACCGGCGTCCCACAGCTCCAGCCAACCCCATGGGTCCGAGTTGGGCAGGCAGAACGGACCTGCCGCGTCCTTCGGCACGACCAGAGTTGCGTCGAGCATGCCGTCCTGCCAGCGTCCATTGCCCAGATAGCGCGTGGTGTTGCAGGCGAAGACCCAACCTCGCCGGATCTCGTCGGACGGCGCGGGAGCGACCAGTTCGACTGCTCCGTGGTAGGCGCCGTCGAGCCAGTACTGGGCTTTGCGGAGCGCGGACGCATAATCGTGGGCCTCGGCTTGCCAGGGAAGCCGCTCAAGCGATCGCGACTCGGGCAACGCGCGGATGAAGACCAACTCGCGCAGCAAGGAAGTGTCGAGCTTCGCCAGGCCTCCCGCCATGGCGTCCAGCAGGACGACCTGCCCCTTGTTGTTGTGCGCGTAGAGCAGATTGCCGGTTGCCTCGACCCCGCCCACTTCGCGCCGCAGCCACACCACGCCCCGAGTGTCCGGGCCAGGTTCGGCCACGGCCCTGACCACCGAGTCCCAGTCGCTCACGGGGACTCGTTCGAACTCCGCGAAGTAGCGACGCGTCAGCCTGTCCCGCCAGCCGGGGGCTTCTCCGACGGCTTCCACGACAGCGGAACCGATGGAGCTCCGTTGATCGCTGAGTGCACGGCCACCACGCAACCGCGCACGTTGATCCTGCAGGCCTGGGTTGCAACCCGCTCACGGAGGATGCCAGCTGCCGCTCTTTAGTCAGGGCTGTACATCGCGGTAACTCCTGGGGCGCCAGTCCTCGGTCGGCCAATCACCCGACGCACGTCGGCTCATGTACTCATCCATCGGAAACCCGGTCGGCGGAAACTCAACTGCTTCGCCATCGTGCGGAACGATCACCACTGACATGAATGGCGCGTCCGCGACATTCCCCGTCTCGATGTGTTCCTTCCAGTCGAACCGGACTGCCCAACCGAAGGGATACTCGACACATTCCTCGGGAAGCATGACCAAGGAATGTGTCTTATCGGGATACACATTCCCGATAAATTGAGCAGCAGATTCGATCGCTTCACATTTACGAAACACTTACTTACCTTTGTCGCGATATGGAATGTACCTAATAGAACTCACTTCTTTTTCGAGCAGCCCCAAGGAACCTGACTGACCATCGAGGGAGACGACTCCATGAGCTGATTCCAACCTCAAGGCAGCGTCCGTCACTTGGGCGACTCCGCAACGCGATGAAGCTCCTGGTAGGAGGCGTAATAACCAAGATCCACCGCGCCCCGTCAGGAGCTTCGCGTGATTGTGTACCCGTCGGCGATCGATCCGTCCACCGCGCACGTGCGCTACCTGAGCCGTGAACTGGCGACCTGGCGCCGGAAGATCGAGAGCCAGTGGCGGCGGCTGATTGTAGGACTCAAGCACTGCTGACCCTGGCTCACCTGCGGTGCGGTGACACCTACGCTCGGCTCGCGGCCGGGTTCGGCATCGGGATCACCACCGTCTGCCGCTACATCCGCGATGCGATCGCGGTGCTGGCCTGCACGACCTGACGGCGGCACGCGAGCACGGCATCATCCACGTGCCCTCCGAGGTCGGCCTCAAGTGCTGGGCCGATACGGCATACCAGGGCGCGACCCGGAATGTTCGAGTTCCATGCAAGGGGCGCCGCCTCAAGCAGTGGCAACGGCGTCACAACACCACTCACGCCAAGATCCGATGCGCCGGTAAGCAGGCCAGGGCCAGGCTCAAGAACTGGCGCCACCTGCGCAAGCTCCACTGCAGCACCAACCGGATCACCAACATCGTGAAAGCGATCCTCGCCCTTCATCTCGCCTCAGCGTGAGAATGAAAAAGGGTCAATCGCACCAACAGCGGAAGGACCTGCCAGGAAGCCCAATCTCGGCCCCGAAACAAACCCAATCCCCCATTCGCCCAGAATTGGACATGCCGTCCGTTAGAATCGTTCGATCTCTTGGCCGTCCGGGACCTTGTAGCAACCGGATACGACATCCAAACTCAGTTTCGGCGGGTCGTTCTTCGACATCTGAACGATGTGGACGCCAACCTTCTTCTTGTCGTTTTCAGCCGTCAGGGAAATGTTCTTGTTCTCACTAGTATCCGGGCCGTATACGACGATTTTCCAACTATGCTTCGGGAGTTCCATCTTGAGCCGCGCCATCGCCTCACCAAGGTCGCTCGCCGAGGCGGGGTAAAAGCTCCACGGGTGGAGGATCCGAAAGTGCGTATTCCTGTCCTTACCCGAGCAGTCCAATACTGTGGGGCGGCTGTCGGATGTTTTCCCCTTGACGCCGATCAGATCGTAGATACCACTGGACACCCTTTCCATCGCGTCGGAAGCATCCCTTGAGGTGCTCGTCCCGGCAAACGTGGTGTCGTCGGAGTTATTGTCAGTCATACTGCATCCGCCGAGGGTAGTGATGGCAAGAGGTACAGTGAGCGCAAGAGCGCTCAATTTGGTCTTCACGTCAAGGAGCCTTAGGTCGTCGAAACTGGGCTTCGGGCTGGCCATCTAGTGATTGCGCCTGAATAACGCACGCCTATTTCACATGTGCCCATGGGTCGGGCGGCGGCTTCAGCGCCGCATCAGCGCCCTTCCCGACCACGACCAGCGCCTGATTCTTCAGGCTCGTAGAGCTCCCATCCCAGTAGCCGCTATGCCCGTCGGTGTCCGTGGTCATCTGGTTGGCGCCGAATTCCTGATCGCTGGGAATGATGAAGCCATCGCCGCCGAGGCCCCAGCGGCCGATGTCTGGAACCGGATCGCCGTCGGCCTCCTCGTTCCACACATGTCCCTTCGGAACGTCCATTTCATCAGCACCGGACACCTCGACACCGGGACTGCCCGCGAAGATGACGTCGTCGGCGTTGAGATGCCCTGTCTGGGCCGCAGCGCCGACAAGGGTCGTTCCGTAAGAGTGGCCAATCACAGTACGGTGTGGCTCCGATTCGCTCGAATGCGATACCTCAAGGCCGTCCAGGAACTGATTGAAAGCCGGCGCACCGTCGTATGCGTAGTGCTCGAACGGCGCGTCCTTGACGACGCTGTCAGGTGCGTCGTAGCCGAGCCAGGTGATTGTGGAAACGGACTTTCCATCGGCTTCGTCATTGGCTGTGTGCCAGAGCCTGACCATCCGATCGATGTCGCCGCCAACGCTTCCTAGCTCTGACGTCGTACCTGGAACATAGACCGCCTGGTGATCCGCGATATCGGGGTTCCCGTTGGCAACGATCGCGCGGCCGTCCGCTTCAGCGCTGAATCCCAGCAAGTACGCCTCGGGCAATCCGTTCGTACCGGTCGCATCAAATCGCGTGCGGATTGCATCCATGCCATCGAGAGACTTATGAGCCTTCTTCCGCGCCTCATCCCATTTCTTCCACTGTGGTGTTTCCACATTGACGCCCTTCATCACGATCCCTGTCGTGGGGTCGATGTAGGGCTGGAAACGCGGCGACGGTTCCGGGTGCGTCTTCAGCCAGGTGCCGTACTCGCCTTGCGCAACACCATGGGCCTCGGCGAGCAGCATGCGGTTCGCCTCGTCCCGGACCGTGGAAGGCACTCCGTCGAGCGCACCCACGGAATCGGGCCGTATGGAGATCCACGCTGCTTGCTGTTCCGCGTCGAGCCCCTTCCACCACTCCGCGTTGGCCTTCGGATCACCGTCCTTCGGTGGCTGTGGCAGCGAGTCGAGATACTCCTTGCCTGCCGCTTGCACACCCTTCGTGTCCGAGGATGCATCTGCCCAATCCCGGTCACTGACTGTCAGGTCATCGTCGGCCTTCAACACCCGAAGCTTCGGCGCCCACTTCTCGTCGGCCTCCGTGGCCTCTTGGAGGGCGTCGGCGATGCGGTCGGCATACTCCTGCGCACGACGGTGGTTCGGGTTAGGGTCGAAGTCGGCCGCCTGACGGCCCATCGCGGAAGCCGTCGTGTCCGTCAGGCCAGTCACGGTGCCACCATCGGGGAGCTTACCGTCGGTCTTCGCTCCGCCCGGCGGGTAGTTGACCGAGCCGTCGGCGTTTATGGTGAGCTTCTCGGCGTGGGCGTCCGCGACCGCCGAGTCCAGCTTCTTCTTGGCCGCTTCCAGGTCATACGCGAACCCATTGAGCGCGGTGCTGACCAGTCCACACTCGACCTGCGCGTAGTGGAAGTTGTCTGCGAGCGCTCGCAGTTGTTCAAGTGCCGCGTCTACGGATTCGCCCTTCAGGGACTTCGTCATGGACGCAGTGATCTGGTTCTCGATGCGATCCTTGGCCGCGCTCGCCATGTCACCTGTGGCGCGGTACCCGTCCGCCGCGTCCGAGAACTCGGATATCTTGAGGGCCTTCAGCGTCGTGTAATCCATAACTCCCGATCACCGGCCCTCGGCTTGGCCACCGGCAGCAGGCGTATCCGCGTACTCGGTGTTCATGTTCGCGATCTCGACCCCAACCGCGTCGTCGGTCTTCAACTGGTCGCTGCCCACCTTCTCCAGCAGCTCCGCCAGCGCGCCACATCGGCCGCTCACGTCCTTGATGTAGCGTTCCCAGGACTCATAGACGCTCTTCTGGACCCCTACGGTCAGGCACCCGGAATCCCCGCCAAACCCCTTTTGGCCCTCCGCCAGCTTCGTCAGCGCCTTAGTGATGTCCTCGCGGAGCGAGCTAACGCCTTGCCCGGCCTTCGTCCATGTGGCCTTGTTGGACCTCAGATCCTTCGACGCACTGGGGCCCGCCTGGTCAGCCGGTAGCTGGTTCAGCTGCATCCCCGTGGAATGCCGCTCGGCCGCTGCCGACTTGAGCTGCTCCCACTCCTCCCACGCCATGCGTGGTCCCCTCCCCGTGTCCCATCGTGCACTGCCAAGCGGACGTAAACCTGATGCGAAGATGCAAGCGTTCGCAGCAGTCACGCTGCAATGATCGATATGTACCGTAGCGGCTCTACATCACGCACCCCATCCGCCCCGGTGACCACAGCCCATGAGTATCCCTACTCATACGTGTGCCATCACCCCGCACGGAACGCGGCACGAACTCCGAGCCGGCATAGGGGATTTGAGATGCCACAACCCAGGTCGCCGACGGTGGGGCAGGAGGACGTCGGCGCTTGCGAAGCCTCCAAGCCCGTGATCACCACGTGGCGAGTCACACGCGGTGAGACGCTCCGGCTCTCGCCTCCCACACCGATCGCCAGCCACGCTGCGCGGTTCCGTCAGCCCAACACATCAGGGTGGGCACCTCCCGCGCGTGCCCACCCTGATGTGTTGGCCACCTCACTGGAAGTAGCTGGCGCCCTTCAGGTCCCCGCCTCGGTAGTCACCGCCGGCCTCGTGAATCTTGTGGCCGATGGCGATGAGCGCCTGGTGGATGCCGTTGGCGTGGGTGTCCCACTCCTTGTGTTGCCTCGTGAAGGCCTCATGTGCTTCGCCGCCCCAGCCATCGGCGATCTTCTCGACATCGGCCTCAAGAGCCTTGAGGTTTTCCTCGAACTGCTTGGCCAGTTCACCGATTTCGGTGGTGATTGCGTCCAGGGCGCCGTACTTGAGGCTGAGATCCTTGTCGTAGCCGTTCGCCATGATTGACCTATCTTGTTGATGGATTGAGTTGGGCTTACGGTTCGGAGAGTGCCGCAGCTCAGAAGCTGTTGAAAACCGAGCACTTGCCACCCAGGTCCTCAACCTGGATCTGGTTGATCTTCGCGTGGATTTCGTCCTCGAGCTTTTCCTTGTCCGTGCGGTTAAGGTGCACGCCCTCAAGGACCTTCTCAAGCATGCGGCCGATCTTCACCACATGCTCATTGATTTCCGTCTGCTTCTTGTTGAACGCCCCCGCGCCCAGGCCCGTCCAGTTGTTCTCGAGCATGTCGATCGTTCCCTGGAGGCGGGCAAGGAGACTTTTGATCGTCTCGTACCTATGGACGATCCCTTTCTCCAGTAGAACTACGCCATCGCTATCAAGCTTCCGGCCGTCCGCCATGCTTGCACTCCCTTTCGTAAACTGCCGTTTCGTCTTCTTGCGCACGCGTCACCGGGTGGTGGCGAGGCGCTCGTTGATGCATTTCTGCACAGGCGACGCCCGCCCACGCGAAAGCCGTTATGCGTGAGTGGTCATACGCTTCGCCGTGAACGAACCACCGTGAAGGCGCCGCCTCCGATCACCACCACAGCCGCTGCGGCTCCGAGAACCACCCACATCGTGTTGCCGTCGGACGACTTCGAGCTTGGTCCTGTCGCCGAAGTCTGGCCGCCTGAAGTGGCTTTCGAAGGTTGCGACGAGTTCGACGTCGAAGCGGAGGGCGAGGGTGACACGCCCACCGCGTTTTCCTTGCTGAGGGGATCGGCGTTGGCCGCGCCGGGGTTGTAGTCGCTGTTCTCCAGCACCTTGCGTGGGCGGACGAGTCCGTACCCGAGGTACTTGCTGGGCGTCTTCTTCGGCCAGTCACGCCCTGCCGTGTCAATCAGGCTGCGAAGGACCTGGTTGGCTGTCCAGTTGGGGTGGGCGGACCAGATCAGGGCGGCGGAGGCGGAGGTGATGGCCGTGGCCGCGCTTGTTCCCTGTCCGTCGCAGTACGAGCGGAACGTCGCGTCGCACCAGACGGGGACATTAAGGCCCGGCGCCGCCAGATCAACCTCGTAACCGTAATCCGAGAACTTTCCGACCATTCCGGACTCGTCCGCAGCAGCAACCCCGACGACATAAGGGTAAGAGGCTGGATATCCGATGAGGTTATGCCTCTCCGCGTCATTACCCGTGGCGGCGAACATCAATTTACCTTTGGATTGCGCGTACTTGATTGCCGCCTGCTCACCCGGATCGTCACCGGGGCTTCCGATGGACATATTGATGATCTTGGCATCACTGTCGGCAGCAGCCTTGATTACCTGCGCCAAGGTCGGAGCTTTCTTTATCTCAGCCTTGTCCTTCAGACCTTGGAGCGCGATCCGGTAGGACACGATCTTCGCCCCCGGCGCAAGGCCCTTCAGGCCACCGCCGGCACCCGTACCAGCGATCAGCTCCGCCATGGTTGTTCCATGGCCAGCGAAGTCCTTGGTGGAGTGGTATCCAACAGCTCCCGCACCCTCGTCGACGAGGACCTGCCCATTCAGAGAGGGGGTCGCAGGGTTGACGCCCGAGTCGATGACGGCCACCTTCACGCCCTTGCCGGTACTCACCTTCCACATCTGGTCGGCCGTCATCGCCTCCAGGTACCACTGCTTCGACTGGGCGTCATAGGCCACCGCGTTTGGAGCCAACACCGAAGACAAGACAGCCAATGCGCCGAGTGCGGCGCACACGGCGGACGCCCGCCTTCCGTTACGCCCCGCGAAAGGCGCGGTCCACCTGCCGTTTCGGCTGATCCCTGAAAACATGCCTCTGTATGTCCTTGCTCGTATCCGGTTAGTCAGTCGTCGACGGCACATCACGCCGCGTGTTCGTAGGCGAACGCGTTTCGTCGCCGGTCGATTCATCACGACGCGAGGCGTTTTTACCCCCAACGCGATCAGAACCTCGGATGCCTGCAGGTCCACGCACCAGGCCTGTGCCGCCAGAGGTGGATCCGCGGTTCCCAGCCCTGGAAGCCCTGCCCTTGGGGGCACCGGCCACGCCGTCGGGGTTGCTTACAGCGTGGCGGGGTGCCTGTCCTCCGCTCTTGCCGGTCGTCGAGGTAGGCGCCCCAATTACCCCACGCTGACTGGGCCTCTCGCCCTTCGTGCGCGAAGTGGCCGGGCTCTCACCGCCGATGACCGTGCCGCGCGGCAATCTGGAACCGGCCGCGCCAGGCGCGGCCCCTGTGGTGGGCCTCCCACCGACAATGCCACCGGATCGTCCGACGCCTACAGGCCCGACACCGTCGGCACGTCCGCCTGCCGTACCGCCGGCCCTCGGCATTCCGCCGGTGATACTCCGCCCCACCGGTGACTTGGCTGCTTCCGGGGAAGCCCCGCGGGCGCCTGTCTGGCCCGTCGCGGCGGCACGTCCTACGGGCCCCATAGGGCCGCGTCCAGTGCGTCCTCCGGAAGTGCCGCCCGGAGCGCCTACCCGCCCTTGCGCTGAGATCGGAGACCTGGCCCCGGTCGTTCCGCCGACGCCCGAGGTGCGGCCGGGGGGACCGCTGAAGGCCGGGGGGACCGGGCCGCTGCCAATGGGAGGAACTGGCCCACCAGGGTTTCCGCTTGGACCACTCACTGACGGTGGCCCGTCCGGCGTCGGTTTCACGATCTCCGGCGGCAGTGTGCCGACGCTATCGATCTCCGTACCGAGATGCCTGTCCGGGGAGGTGATGGAATCGTCCCGGTGCTCGGGGAACGACTCATCATGGCTGTTGGGAGACGACAGAGTGCTATCGGAACGTGAGTCATCTGCCACGGTGTGCACAGCGTGACGACGCTCGGTTCCCGACTCGGTGACGGGCGAAAGGGAGCCAGGATGCCCACCCCTGCCCGGATCGTCCCTAGGACCAAGCGTCGGCCTAGGCACCCCCAAATCCGGCACAGCCTCAAACGAAGGCCCCTCCTGCCCCGCCAACGTCTCCCCCGACACCGCATAGAACGACGACAACCGGTTCATCTGGTTGATCGCCTCCTGCCGGTGGCCCTCCGTCTTCACCGCCGCCGCGTACTCGTCGTTGGTCTCCACGCGCTTGGGTGCCGGGATGTCGGCGACCGTCTTGGGGTCGGTTCGGGTGTCACGGGGTGGCATGGACTTGCGTACGGAGGCGAGGCCTGAACCTGCCGCCGTGATCTGTGTGCCGACGACTTCGGCGAAGATGGCCAGGCTGCGGGCGTTGTTGACGAGGTTGTAGGCCCAGTCGCGGAACGCGTTGCCCGACTCGCCCTCCCAGTCGACTCGGCCGATGTGGCGGCCCAGTTCCTCGGCGGCCTCGTTGACGGCGTCCCGGGTGTCCCACAGGGCCTTGCCCGCGTTCTCCAGGTGATCCGGGTTCGCGGACTCGACCATGTCGATCATGTCGTTGAGTTGGTGGGCCTCGAAGTCCGTCTTGCCGAAGAAGCGGGTGCCGCCGCCGAGGAAGGTGTTGTTCAGCATCTCCGACACGGCGTTGGTCGCGTCGATGACGCCGACCTGCTGGCTCACATGTTCCAGATCTGCCTTGTGGATGTGGCCGTGCGGCTGCTTGTCGTCGCTCATCAGTAACCCACCCCGGCCTGCTTGTCGTCGACTCGCTTCTGGTCAGGCTGCGCCTGGGCCTGATCCTTGTTGACCTCGGTCCGGATCTCCCAGAACCGTCGCCGAAGATCCTCTTCAAGGTTGTCGAAACCGACGTCTGCGGCGTGAACGGCGATCTGGAGCGCCTCCATCTGCAGCCCGAGCGACTTGGAGAGTGATGTCAGACGCTCGTGGACGCGCTCGTACTCCTTGTGGAGACCCGTGGCTTCGTCGAACCGGCCCGTTCCAGCGAAGGAAGCCGCGGAGAGACGGTGAGCCTCGACCTTCGCCGAACTGCCGGGCGAACTCTCGAAGTTCGAGAGCACGGCATCCACGCGCTTCTTGAAGGTGGTGAGCGCCTCCATACCGCGCCTGAGATCGGCACCGCCGCTGCCGCCCATGTCCGCAGGAAGCACGAAACCCTTCCCTCCCCGTTTGTCACCCGTCTTGGGGCGTTGATAACCCCCGAACGTTCCTGTCCGCAACTGTGCAACGAAGCCACATTAGTTGCTCCCGGTGACAGGCCCAACTCCGTTGTGTGACGACAACTCCAGACACAGCCGACTTTCACTGTTCTTTCACACAGGTCCGCTGCGACTCATCCGTCGTCATGAGGCTACGGATGTCACAGCTGCGATGGATGAGTACGGCTACTCAATCGTCACGACGGCGAAGTGGTCGAGGCCGCCTCGGCCGCCTCGACGTACGTCGCGAGGCGGGCGTTGCGAGGCGGGCATTGCGCTCAGCAACCGTTTCATGGACATGGAGTCGTCACGCCCGCGACGATGTCGGGATGTCGACGCCGGATGCTGAAGCCTGGGCTGAGGCACTCAGCATGTTCGAGCAGCGGTACTCGTACGTCCTGGTGGGCCCCCGCGCGTACCAGGACTGGGCGCAGGACGTAGCGGCCATCATGCGCCGGGAGGCCGTGGATCCCCGGTCCTGGAGGTGGATCGACGTCGACGAGGGCGAGGAGGAACGTCTGGAGGTCCCCTTCTTCCCCTTCGTCCTGCCGCCTTCCGACCCGAAAGGCGCGGCGGCATGGCGAGCCGGACTGCGGACGGTGCCGCGGACCTCGGTGGAAAGGCTGCTCGTCATGCTGTCCACCACCTGGCTGGATGTCCCCGACGAACGCGCCCGGAATCACTTCGAGACCCGTCGGCCGGAACTCGAGCGGAAGGCCCAGGTGATCCTCTCCCGGTTCCCCGAGGGGACGTCCTTCTACGCGAACACCGGCTTCCCGGACGTGAGGACCGGCAACCGCGTCGATGACCCGGACTTCTACGACATGACCACTGGGTGCAACCCTCGATCCCAGCACGACTGGGATCTCGGCCTGGTCGCGGTGTCCGGGACCGAGGTCGGCGTCTTCTGGTCCTTCGACGCCACCTGAGTGCGCGGCCATCACTGCCCGGCGCTCACTCGGCGACTGCGACTGCGACTGCGGCGTCGCGCATCCCGCACCGCCACACCCACCCCGCCCAGTCCCGCCACCAGCACAGCCGCCCCCACGGCGGCATACGTGGCCAGGCGGGCGTTGCGCTCGTCCGCCGTTTCGCCCAGCTGGAACTTCGCCGGAGTCGGCGCCTGGGCCTTGGTGAGGCCCTCCTGGGGGTTGGGGGACTCGATGGGGTGATCGTCCTCCGTCAGGGCGCGGACCGGGTCGACGACGCCCCAGCCGACCCGGGGATCGTGGCCGGCGATCGAGCGTTCCGCGGTCTGTTCGATCTGGGCGACGACCTCGCGGGCCGTCCACCCAGGGTGCTTGGCCTTGAGCAGGGCGGCCACGCCGGCCACGTACGGCGCGGAGAAACTCGTGCCGTTGTCCGAGCAGTTGCCGCCCTTCGGGACGGTGGAGATCATGTCGACGCCGGGGGCGGCCACGTCGACGGACTCGTCGGACTGGGAGAAGGAGGCGCGTTCGTTGTTGCGGTCCGAGGCGGCGACGGAGAGGACGCCGTCGTACGACGCGGGGTAGGTCTTCTTGAAGTTGCCGCCGAGCCCGTCGTTGCCCGCCGAGGCCACCACGACGATGTTGCGGGCCAGCGCCTTGTCGACCGCCCGCTCCAACGCCGGATCCGGCTTCGCCGCGTTCGACGTGTCCTGGGAGATGTTGATGACGTCGGCGCCCGTGTCCACGGCGTGAAGGATGGCGGTGGCGAGTGTCTCCGCCGTGCCGTGGCCCTCCGCGTCGTTCTGCTTGATGGGGATAACCGTCGCCTCAGGGGCCAGGCCCACGAAGCCCGTGCCCTTGACCGGGCGGGCCGCGATGATCCCGGCCACGCGTGTGCCGTGGCCGACCGTGTCCGTCGTACCGTCGGACCTGCCGCGGGAGACGCGGTCGCCGTTGTCGTCCTTGAGGCCCCTCGGGAGGTAGTTGGCACCCCTCGACGCGTCCACCGCGTGGGCGAGTTGGGAGTTCTTCACGTCAACTCCCGTGTCGATCACCGCCACCCGTACGCCTCTGCCCTTGGACTGGCTCCACAGTTCGTCGAGCTGGACGCGCTGGAGCGACCAAGGGCGGCCCGCGTACTTCTTGTTGGGGAACGTGCACTGGTCGGACGACGAGTCCGCGGTCGCGGACGGGGCGACGGCGATGGCGATGGCGATGGTGGAGGCGATCAGTGTTGCCGCGGTCGCGGCCATCACGCGCACCGGCGGCACGTACGTCATGAACACCCCTCCTACGAACCCTGCGGCTGACGTGCCGCCGACGTCGACAGGCGTGGGCCCGTGGACAGGAACGACGACCACTCGGCGGGGACGGGAGCCGGATCCACGTCGGAGTAACCCAGGCGGATCTGGGCCAGTTCGGCCTCGTTCTGGAGCTCCTCGCGTTCCTTGGCCGTGGTGCCGACACCCGCGTCGTCGGTGGCGCTGTCGGCGTTGGACTGCATCGCGTACCGCAGGCCGGTGTCGGTGACCAGGAAGACGTTGCCCGCGCTGGTCTCCTCGCCGGTGAACTGGCGGTAGAGCTGACCCGAGCCGGGGGTGACGTACGCGCTGGAGGAGCCCGTGGGGAGCACGGCGGGGAAGTCGGTGCCCGCCCAGGTACTCAGCGTGGTCGTGCCCTTGCCCTCGCCGGTCGTGTCGACGTCACGCAGGACGTTGCAGATGGTGTTGCGGCTACCCTTGGAGGCGTCCGCGTCGTTGACGGCCTTGGGTTCATGGCTCGGCCAGTTCTTGTCCGCGGCGAACTCGGTCGTCGTGGGGACGAAGCTTCCCGCGCTGACCTCTAGTGCCTGGCTGGCCTGGCCGAGGCCGGTCAAGTCCCTGCTGGTGAGGAGGAGTCGGGCGGTGAAGTCCGAAACGGGGGCCACCTTGCCCCGCTCGACGACGTAGTGCTGCCAACCTGCGCCGTTACGGGCCTTGAGGACCATGCCGACCCTGTTCGCCTTGGCCGGCAAGCTGCCCGCGACACCGGCGTTCGCGCTGACCTGCCCCTCGACCGTCGGGAAATCGATGGCGTCGCCCTTGTGGAGGGTCCTCACCCATTCCCGGGACACCTTCTCGGGTTGGCGGCCCAGGCCGACGAGGGTACGCAGCAACAGTTCGTCGCTGCCGTCGACCTGATAAGCGGTGCCGTGTGCGTCCACGATGTAGCGGCGCTTGTCCGGATCCACGACGTACATCAGCTCGCCGCCGGTCAGCCGCTCGGTGCCCTCGGTCTTGCTCATGTCATGGGACGCGAGGACGAGGGCCGCCTTCTGGATGGACCCGCCGCCCGCGGTGGGACGCTCGCAGACCGCCCAGCGCTTCTTCGCACCCGCTTCGGAGGCGGACGGCAGGCGGTCGGGGGCGTAGGGGATGCCGATGGTGACGCCGTGCGGGATGTCCCCCTTGTCGAGGACGGACTCGTCGACCGTCACGACTTCGCCCTTGCCGCTCTTGAGGAGGAGTTTCGCGGACGCCATGTTCAGGACCGGGTGCAGCTGCACCTTGCCGTCGGTCTTGAGGACGACGTAACGCGTGGTGGACTCACTGGCGATGATCACCTTCTCGCCGACGGCGTCCCAGCCCTGCGGCGCGGTCGGCTTGAACATCCCCCACGCCCCGAAGACGGCCATGACGACCACTCCGACGATCGCGCCGGGCAGCACGGCGCGCAGCGGACGCGGCGCCCCTTCCTCCGAGCCGTCGGGGGACGACTGGACGAAGGACGCGAGCATACGGCGCTTCGCGAAGGTGTAGGCGTTGAGCTGGTCCCGCCGAGATGCCATGTGTGCCTGTTTCTCCCCGTGTCTCGCCTGGTCGGGGCTCGGGGTCCACCGCCCCCGACCTCCGATGTCAGACCGGCCCCCTACTATGCCCGGTAATGGGTGGGCTCTGCGGGGCGGGTAGGGTATCTGGATCTTCAAGGGCCCTATGTGGTGCCGGAATTCCAGTGAGTTGTGAGCAATTCGGGGGGATGGAGTGATGGCTTCGGGTACGCGGACCCGGTCGCGCGACCGATCGCAGGCGCAGGCCTCTTCGGCGCCCGGGCCGCGGTCTGCGCAGGCGCCGTCCGCTCCGGATGCGAGGCCTCAGGGGTCGCAGGCGCTTCACCTCAAGGGGCGCCCCGGACAGTCGGGTTCGTTCCGACTGCAACGAATCGTTCTGCTGGAGATCGCGGCCGCCGTGCTGCTCACCGGATGGGTCATCGGCCCGTTGGCATGGGTGCCCGCGGCCGTCGTCGCGGTCGCTCTCGTCCTCATGGCATTCGTACGCCGCCGAGGTCGCTCCCTTCCCGACTGGCTGGGCACCGCAAGGGCGTTGCGGGCGCGGCAGCGGCGGGCCGCACGTACGCCGACAGCGCCGGGTACGGAGCCCGGCCTTGCGCCGGCCGTGGAATGCGACCCGAGTCTGCGGACGTATGCGTACGGCAGCAGGGACCGACGGCCGGTGGGGCTGATCGGGGACGGCACGTTCGTCACCGCCGTCCTTCAGGTGGAGGCCGACGCCACCGCCCTGCGCGCCGAGCGAAGCCGTCAGCCGCTGCCGCTCGGGCTGGTGCGCGAGGCGCTTGAAGTGGACGGGATCCGGCTGGAGTCGGCGCAGATAGTGCTCCATACGCAGCCCGCGCCCGCACTGCATCTGCCGCAGCAGTCCGTGGCCGTGAGCAACTACGCACCGCTGCAGGCGCAGACCGGAACTCCGGCGGTGCGCATCACCTGGATCGCGCTGAAGCTCGACCCGGAGCTGTGCCCGGAGGCCGTCGCCGCGCGCGGGGGCGGGCTCGTGGGAGCGCAGAAGTGCGCGGTGCGCGTCGCGGACCACCTCGCGGGTCGGCTCACCGGGGCGGGGTTCCGTACGACCGTGCTCAATGAGGAGGAGTTGACCGCGGCCATCGCCACGTCGGCGTGCGCCAACCCTCTGGTGACGGCGGAGGCCGGGCGGATGGATACGCCGGCGCGGCGGACCGAGGAGTCCGGGCGGAGCTGGCGCTGCGACAACCGCAGGCACACGACGTACTGGGTGCGGCGCTGGCCCCAGCTGGGCGGCCGGGGACCTTCGCTGCCGCAGCTCGTGGCCCTGCTCACCGCCGTTCCGACGCTCGCCACCACGTTCAGTCTCACCCTGGGCCGCGGAGAGCGGCAGGAGGTGTCACTGTCCGGGCATCTCCGGGTGACCGGGCGCAGCGACGACGAACTGGTCGCGGCCCGGCGCGCCTTGGAGCACGCCGCACGGCAGGCCGGAGCCGGCCTTGCCCGGCTCGATCGTGAACAACTGCCGGGCATGCTCGCCACGCTGCCCCTCGGAGGTGTCCGGTGACGGCCGTGACCAGACAGCCGGACGCCGCATCGGGGGCGTCCGGAGATCAGCACGGATCCCCAGATCAGCACAGATCCCCCGAGGGTGCCCGGCCCCCGGTCGCGGGGCGCGTCCGCGACCGGCTGCGCGGCGGCTTCGGACTCGTCGGCCCCCGGCACGGGCGCCATGCCCTGTCCGTCGAGCAGATGGACTCCTTGGCGCTGCCCATCGGGGACGACGGAGTCGTCATCGGAGTGGACTCCGAGGGGCAGCCCGCGGTGCTGGGGCTCAACAGGCCGACGGCGTACGACGTCGTCCTGATCGGCGGGCTGTGGACCGCTCAGGTACTGGCCCTGCGGGCTGCCGCGACCGGTGCACGGGTCGCGGTGGAGACGGGGCGGCCGCAGGCCTGGATGCAGATGATGCACGCCATGGGCGGCGGGCAGAACGGGCTGGCCGTGTACGACGTGGGGCGCGTGCCGCCTCAGGGCGCTTCGGCGGGGAATCCGTCGCTGGTGGTGCGGGACTGCGGCATGCGACCTCCCCGCGGGCGGGTCGTCTCGGGTCCGTGGCAGGCCGTACTCACGCTGCTTCCCTATCTCAGCCCGGTGGCCCCGCGACTGATCCGGCAGGCAAGACTCGTCGGCCTCCAGCGGGTCTCGCCGGACGAGGCCGCGGCCCTGGGCGGTGCCATGGCCCTGCCCAGAGGGGACATCGACGCACTGCCCACGCTCGCTGACGGCATCACGCTCTGGTGCGCCGACCGTGACCGGCAGTACGTGATGACGCAGCCCACGGACGTCGAGATCGGATTGTTGGGTACGCCACGCAGGATGGACTGATGGGGCGGACTGTCGAGCGGAGTTGGACGTTTCAGGCCGATTAGCGCCTTCTCGCACCCGACTTGTACTCCGCTATTGCCCTGTTTGTTCACTGCGATGGCGAGTGTGTATGTCACTTCCGGGTACGGCGTTACATGATGGGCCAGTGCGGAGGGGTGGGCGGGCCTGCCGTGGGGGCGCTTGTGGTGATTAGGCTGGGACCGGGCGTCGTATCGGATTCCGCGGGTGGGCCGTCGGCGTTCCAGGGAGAGCGCCGGGTTGCTCGGATGACCTCGGCAACTTCGGACGACCACGAACGACGAGAAGACCGTCGCCCCGCCACGGCACGAGGGTGCGACCACACCAGGAGGAATTGTGAACAGCGATCGGGACGGGATCCGCGGGGGCTGGGCCACGCCCGGCGATGACCAGTCCGACGCGGAGTCCGCCGTCGAGACGACGGGCGAGTTCACCATCGACTACGCGCCGCCTGCTTGGTACACGCAGAACGCGTCGGGGGGATCGGGCGGCGACGCGGGCGACGGGGACCCGCAAGCGTCTTCGGAGGCGGAGGCGGAAGCGGCTCCGGTGACGCCCGTTCCTCCGGTTGTTCCTGCGGTTGCTCCTCCGGCTGTTCCTCCGATGGCTCTGCCTGATCAGTGGGCTCCTTCTGTGCCGCCTGCGCCTGTCGCTCCTGTTGCGTCTGTCCCTCCTGTCGCGCCCGTTGTGCCTGTTGCCTCCGTCGCTTCCGACGAGGTGGAGTCGGGGAACGGGGATCTGGAAAGTGGCGCCACGATGCGGATCTCCTCTGTCGCTCTGAAGCGGGAGTTCGCGGAGCCGGAGGCTGTCGCCGAGGCGGAGGTCGACGTTACGGAGGCCGACGCGGACGATGCGGGGGCTGAGGCCGAAGGCGAGGTCGAGGGTCAAGTCGCCGACGACGACAGTGCGGACGTCGAGGTCGACGCCGATGTCGTGGAGTTGTCGCTTAGTCGGCCGGCCGAGCCTGCCTCTGAGCCAGAGCCTGAGTCTGAGTCGGTGAGCGCTGCGGGCGACGCCGCCACCGATGACGTAGACGACGCAGATGTGGTGGAAGACGCAGTGGACGCCGGCGAGTTGGCCTCCTCCGAGGGCGAGAAGGGGGAGGAGGACGAGGCTGTCGCGGACGTCGTCGAGTCGCCCGAGGCGGCTGATGGCGTGACCGACGCCGAGGTCGTCGATGCCGTGCCGCAGGACGACATCCGTGATGCCGAGCCACGTGATGCGGAGCCTCAGGACGCGCCGCCCGCATGGGCTCCGCCGCCGGTGGCGCAGGGTGGGGTGCCTCCGCTGCCGCCCACGTACCAGCTTGCCGCGCCCGCCCCTGCCGCCCAGTGGCCCGCGTCCACGGAGCCCGCGGTGGCCGAGGCCGGTCCGGCCGCGATGCCGCCGCCCGCGCCGCCGCAGGGGCAGCCGTTCCAGCCGCAGGCGCCGCAGCCCGCGCCTCCGGCGTGGCCGTCCTCCCCCGGTGCCGGTACGCCGGACGCACCGGCTCCGCAACCGCCCGCGCCCTCCAACCCGGTTCCGGCCCAGCCCCAGCCCGGGAGTTACGGCTTCCCGCAGACCAGCACTCACCCTTCTCCCCCGACCCCGCAGGGCAGTTACGGCTTCCCGCAGCCGGGGGTTCCCCAAGCCCCGCAGCCTCAAGCCCCCCAGCCGGGCTACGGCTTCCCGCAACCCCCGGCCCCCAACTCACCCTCCCCGCAGGGCGGTTACGGCTTCCCGCAGCAGCAACAGCCCCCGCACGCGCAGTCGGCCCAACCGGCCTCCGCTCAAGCGCCCGCCCCCCAGCCCCCCCCCCCCCCAACCGCACCCCCTCGACCCCCGTACCGGTGCCGCCTGGCCGCAGCCCGTGCAGCATGATCAGCGGCAGCCGACCAACCCCGGTGTCGCGCCGCTCGGTTACACCGCCGCCGTGGAGTTGTCCTCCGACCGGCTGCTCAACAACAAGAAGCAGAAGGCGAAGAGCGGGCGGCCCACGGCGGGGTCCTCCCGGTTCAAGATCGGCGGCAAGAAGGAGGAGGCCGAGCGGCAGCGGAAGCTCGAGCTGATCCGGACGCCCGTGCTGTCCTGCTACCGGATCGCGGTCATCAGCCTCAAGGGCGGCGTCGGCAAGACGACCACGACGACCGCACTCGGCTCCACGCTCGCCACCGAGCGGCAGGACAAGATCCTCGCGATCGACGCCAACCCCGACGCGGGCACGCTCGGCCGACGGGTGCGCCGCGAGACCGGGGCCACGATCCGCGACCTCGTGGGGGCGATCCCGTACCTCAACTCGTACATGGACATCCGGCGGTTCACCTCCCAGGCCGCGTCCGGGCTGGAGATCATCGCCAACGACGTCGACCCCGCCGTCTCGACGACCTTCAACGACGAGGACTACCGGCGCGCGATCGACGTGCTCGGCAAGCAGTACCCGATCATCCTCACCGACTCGGGTACGGGTCTGCTCTACAGCGCCATGCGCGGGGTACTCGACCTCGCCGATCAGCTCATCATCATCTCGACGCCGTCGGTCGACGGTGCGAGCAGCGCCAGTACGACGCTGGACTGGCTGTCGGCGCACGGGTACGCGGATCTGGTCTCGCGGTCCATCACCGTCATCTCCGGGGTGCGCGAGACCGGCAAGATGATCAAGGTGGATGACATCGTCAGCCACTTCGAGACGCGCTGCCGCGGTGTCGTGGTCGTGCCGTTCGACGAGCACCTGGCCGCCGGCGCCGAGGTCGACCTCGACATGATGCGGCCGAAGGTGCGGGAGGCGTACTTCAACCTCTCCGCGATGGTCGCCGAGGACATCGTGCGGCACCAGCAGTCGCACGGGCTGTGGACGAACGACGGCAATCCGCCGCCGGTCGCCGCCCCGCCGATGCCGGGCCAGGGCTACCCGGGTCAGCCCTACCCGGGGCAGCCGTACCCGGGGCAGCCGTATCCGGGCCAGGCCGCACCGGGTCAGCCGGTGCCCGGCCGGCCGGTGCCGGACCAGCCCGGCCAAGGTCAGCCCGGCCAGGGCCAGGCCCCGCAGCCACCCCACCCCGGACAGCCGCACCAGCAGCCCGGACAGCCGTACCCGCCCCAGCCCGGTCAGGCCTACCCGCAGCCCGGCCAGCAGCAACCGCAGCCCTACCCCCAGCCGGGCCAGCCGTACCCCCAGCCGGGCCAAGCCGCTCGCCCCCAGCCCCACCCGCAACAGGCCCCGCAGACACCGCAGCCCGCGCCCCAGCCCGGCCAGCCGTACCAACCGGGGCAGCCTTTCCAGCCCAACTCCGCTGCGCCGGGCCAGCCGTACCAGGCGAACCAGCCGGACCAGGGGCAGACCCCGCCCCCTCCGGCGCCCCCTCAGCAGTAACGCGAAGTCACCCGAACGGCCCCTTCCGGGGCGGCATTTCGGACCAGGGCCCGCACCGTTCACTCACGGTGCGGGCCCTGCGCGTGT
Organism: Streptomyces sp. R21; assembly: GCF_041051975.1. Lineage (GTDB taxonomy): Bacteria > Actinomycetota > Actinomycetes > Streptomycetales > Streptomycetaceae > Streptomyces. The sequence continues at coordinate 2,980,524 of NZ_CP163435.1, forward strand.
CCAGGGGCGGAAAAGGGCGCCACCCCCTGGCCAGGCAGGCTTCACCGGTCTGAACCAATGGGCGAAGAAATCGAGCCAACTCGTTATTTCCGCAGGCCACATGGGGTTCAACTGCCGTTGACGTGCGTCGACCGCCGCTGATAGACACACACATCAACCCCGCCGGCGTCACCCGATCGACCTTGATCCAGCAGTGGATCAAGTAGTTCATCCAGCAGTTCGACAAGCCATTCTGTGCGAGCGATGACGCGAGGTCACCGACTGATGAACAGACTTGAGAAACACAGCAGTGGGCTTCGGCTCATCGCCGCCGCGGGCGCCGCGGCGCTCTCCCTCACGGCCGGTCTCGCGACCCCGCTCAACCCCGCGCCGCAGCAGGCTCAGGCCAAGGAGAGCAAGAAGGTACTGACCGTCGCGGTCGCGCAGAGCGTGGACTCGCTCAGTCCGTTCCTGGCAAGTCGCCTGATCAGTACGAGCATCCACCGGCTCATGTACGAGTACCTGACCAACTACGACCCCAAGGACAACCATGTCGTCCCGGGGTTCGCCACCAAGTGGGAGCCCTCGGCCGACAAGCTCACCTGGACCTACACGATCCGGTCCAACTCCAAGTGGTCGGACGGCCAGAAGGCCACCGCCGAGGACGCGTCGTGGACGTTCAACAAGATGATGACCGACGAGGGCGCGGCCACCGCCAACGGCAGCTTCGTCGGGAACTTCAAGAAGGTCACGGCTCCCAGCGCCACCAAGCTCGTCATCGAGCTGAAGAAGCCGCAGGCCACGATGACGGCGCTGGACGTGCCGATCGTGCCGAAGCACATCTGGGAGAAGGTCAAGGACTTCTCGAAGTTCAACAACGACAAGTCCTTCCCGATCGTGGGCAACGGGCCGTTCATCCTCACGGACTACAAGGCCGACAGCTACGTCCGTCTGAAGCCCAACAAGACCTTCTGGCGCGGCGCCCCGAAGTTCGACGAGCTGGTCTTCAAGTACTACAAGGACGGTGACGCGGCGGTCGCCGCCCTCAAGAAGGGCGAAGTCTCCTTCGTCTCCGGCCCGCTGACACCGGCTCAGGCCACGTCGCTGGGGGGCGAGCAGAACATCAAGGTCAACGACGCTCCGGGCCGCCGTTTCTACGCGATCGCCACCAACCCGGGAGCGCAGGCCAAGGACGGCAAGAAGTTTGGCGACGGGCACGAGTCGCTGCGCGATGAGAAGGTACGGCACGCCCTGTTCATGGCGGTCGACCGCAAGACCGTCATCGACCGGGTCTTCCAGGGCCACGCGGTCGAGGGCGCCGGCTACATCCCGCCGCGCTTCTCGTCGTACTTCTGGAAGCCGTCGACGAGCCAGGAGCTGGCGTACGACCCGGCGAAGGCGGCCCAGCTCCTCGACCAGGCGGGCTACAAGAAGAACGGTGACGGCAAACGCGTCGGCAAGAACGGCAAGCCGATCAACTACCGCATCCTGTGCCACGCCACCGACCCGAACGACAAGGCGGTCGGCCAGTACCTGAAGGAATGGTGGGGCAAGCTCGGCATCGGGGTCACGCTCAACTGCCTCGACAACGTCACCGACCCGTGGCTCGCGGGCAAGTACGACCTGGCCTTCGACGGCTGGTCCGCCAACCCCGATCCCGACTTCCTGCTGTCGATCCAGACCTGCGACGCGCTCCCGGCGACTCCCAAGGACACCGGCGCGACCGACAACTTCATCTGCGACAAGAAGTTCGACGACCTCTACCACCAGCAGCTCGCCGAGTACGACGCCACCAAGCGGGCGGAACTCGTCAAGCAGGCGGAGTCGCGGCTGTACGACACCGGGTACATGAACGTCATGGCGTATCCGAACGCGGTCGAGGCCTACCGCACCGACCAGATCAAGTCGATCACCACCATGCCGGAGGCCGCGGGCAACATCTACGGCCAGGACGGCTACTGGAGCTGGTGGTCTGCGGTTCCGGCCGGGTCCTCCGGTGAGTCCTCCGACGGTTCGAACTCGACGGGCGTCATCATCGGCATCGTCGCGGGCGTCATCGTCCTCGTGGGCGCCGGCGTGTTCTTCACGATGCGCCGACGCTCCACCGCCGAGGACCGTGAATAGCGAACCGGCAACACACCGGCACGGCAACACACCGGAACGAATGAGTAGTTCATGACCGCTGACGCAACACCCGCGCTGGTCCAGACGACCGACGGCCCGGCTCAGGCCGGGCCGTCGGTCCGCGGCCCGAAGGCGCGCACCAGGACCGCGTATCTGCGGTATGTGGCGGGCAAGCTCGGCGGCGCGGCCGTCTCGCTGCTCGCCGTCCTCGTCACCAGTTTCTTCCTCTTCCGACTCATCCCGGGCGACCCGGTCAAGTACATGACGGGCGGTCGCCAGGTATCGGCCGAGCAACTCGCCGCCTACCGCCGGGAGTTCGGGCTCGACCTGCCGGTGTGGGAGCAGTTCACGGACTACTGCGGCAAGGCGCTCACCGGCGACCTCGGCACCTCGTACCAGTTCCGGGCGCCCGTCATCGACAAGATCAGCGAGGCGCTGCCGAACACCCTGCTGCTCACCGGCACGGCGTTCGTCCTCTACACGGCGCTCGGCATCTTCCTGGGCACGCGCGCGGCCTGGCGCAACGGGGGGCTGGGCGACAGGCTCAACACCGGTCTGGCGCTGACGCTCTACTCCATCCCGTCGTTCTGGCTCGGGCTGCTGCTCATCATCGTCTTCTCGGTGGGCATCGGGCCGATCCCCGGCCTCTTCCCGACCGGTGGCATGGAGTCGGGCGGCGAGGAGGGCTTCGCGTACGTCCTCGATGTCGCCCATCACCTCGTCCTGCCGGTGGTCACACTGGTCGCGGTCGAGTACGGGCAGACGCTGCTCGTCACCCGCTCGGCGCTGCTCGACGAGATGGGCAGCGACTATCTGACGACGGCGCGGGCCAAGGGACTTCGGGACGATCTCGTACGGCGTCGGCACGCGGTGCCCAACGCGCTGCTGCCGACCGTGACGCTGATCTTCATCAACCTCGGCCGGACCGTGGCGGGAGTGATCCTCGTCGAGACCGTCTTCTCCTGGCCGGGCCTCGGCGGTCTCTTCTACCAGGCGCTGAGCGTGCCCGATCTGCCCCTGGTCCAGGGACTGTTCTTCGTTTTCGCGGCGGCGGTGATCGTGATGAACACGCTGGCCGATCTGATCTATCCGCTGCTCGACCCCCGGGTGGGCCGATGACGACCGAATCGACAGCCGCCGAGCCGACGGGCGGAGAGCCGGCAGGCGTGAGCGTTCCGGCGGCGGCGAAAGGCCCCCGGGCGCTTGCCTGGCAGCGCCGGCGCCACTCCGCCGCCCGTTTCTGGAAGCAGTACCGCACGCACCACACCGGTGTCTTCGGGCTGGCCGCGCTCGCGCTCTTCGCACTGATCGCGCTGACCGCGCCGCTGACCGTCGGCTCCGACGTGCAGAGCGTGACGGGCGCACCCGGCGATCCGATGGAGAGCCCGAGTGCCGAATTCCCGCTGGGCACCGACCAGTTCGGGCGCAGCCTGCTCGGTCTCGTGGTGTGGGGCGCGCGGGTCTCGCTGCTGGTGGGGCTGCTCGCGGCCGTGCTGTCGGTGGCGATCGGGGCGTTCATCGGCGTCACCGCCGGCCACTTCAAGGGCTGGTACGCGACCGTGATGATGCGGATCACGGACTGGTTCCTGGTCATGCCGACCCTGGTGCTGGCGATCGCCCTCGCCACCGTGATGTCCCGCTCGCTCGGCACGATCATCCTGGCGATCGGCGTCACGACCTGGCCGACGACGGCCCGGCTGGTGCGCGCGCAGACCCTCGCCGTGGAGTCGCGGCCCTACATCGAGCGCGCCAAGGCGCTCGGCGGCGGCCACTGGCACATCATGTCCCGCCATGTCCTGCCCAACGTGATGCCGCTGGTGCTGGCGCAGACGACCCTGATCATCTCCTCGGCGATCCTCGCCGAGGCGACGCTCGCCTTCCTCGGTCTCGGTGATCCGACGGTCGTGTCGTGGGGCGGGCTGCTGCAGGACGCGCGCGAGGCGGGCGCCGTCAGCTCCGGCAAGTGGTGGTATCTGGTGCCGCCCGGCATCGCGATCGCCACGGTGGCGCTGGCCTTCACGCTGTGCGGCCGCGCGGTCGAGTCCGTTCTCAACCCCAAGCTGGGGGTGGCGCGTTGACGCTCCTGGAGGTCAGGAACCTCGAAGTGACGTACGCGGGCGGAGCGGCCGCCGTGCGCGGAGTGGACCTCTCGCTGGAGGCGGGGCAGAAGCTCGGCATCGCGGGCGAGTCCGGCTGCGGCAAGTCCACGCTCGCGCTGGCGCTGCTGCGGCTGCTGCCCACCGGGACGCGCGCGAGCGGGGAGATCCTGCTCGACGGCGAGGACGTGCTGAAGATGAAGTGGGGCCGGGTGCGCGCGGTGCGCTGGGCCGGGGCCTCGATCGTCTTCCAGGGCGCGATGCACTCGCTCAACGCCGTGCACCGCATCGGCGACCAGATCGCCGAGCCGATCCTGCTGCACAAGAAGGCGACTCCGGCGGGCGCGCGGAAGAAGACCGGCGAACTCCTCGAACACGTCGGCCTGCCCGCCGCCCGCGCGGACGCCTACCCGCACGAGCTCTCCGGCGGCCAGCGCCAACGCGTCATGATCGCCATGGCGTTGGCCTGCGACCCGCAGCTCGTCATCGCCGACGAGCCGACCACCGCCCTCGACGTGATGATCCAGGCGCAGATCCTGCGCCTGATCGAACAGCTCGTCGCGGAGCAGGACGTCGGCCTCGTCATGATCAGCCACGATCTGGCGGTGCTGGCCGACACCTGCGACCGGCTCGCGGTGATGTACGCGGGCCGGATCGTCGAGGAGGGCCCCGCCCAGCAGGTCTACGAGAACGCCCAACACCCGTACGGCAAGGCCCTGTCGGCGGCGTTCCCGCGCATCGGCGACGCGGCCTCGCGGTTCGCGCCGCGCGGCCTGCCGGGCGATCCGCCGGACCCGTCCGCTCTGCCGTCCGGCTGCACGTTCCATCCGCGCTGCGCGGTGGCGCTCGACTCGTGCGCCGCGGAGGACCAGGTGCTGCGGGACGCGGGTGCGGGACGGTGGGCGGCCTGTGTGCATGTGGACGCGGCGGTCCCCGACGCAAGGAGCACGGTATGACGACGCCCGAGGCCACACCCGTGACGGCCGTGGCACCGCTGCTCAGCGCCCAGGCCCTGCATGTCGCGTTTCCCGGTCGGCACGGCGCCGACCGGGCACGGGCCGTCGACGGCGTCGACCTCGACATCCGGCCGGGCGAGATCGTCGCACTGGTCGGCGAGTCGGGCTGCGGCAAGACGACGCTGGCTCGCTCGCTGCTCGGCCTCGTCCCGCCGACCGGGGGCCGCGTCACCTTCGCCGGCAAGCCGCTCGACTACTCGTCGCGCGCCCTGAAGGCGTACCGCAAACGCGTCCAACTGGTCCTCCAGGACCCGAGCGGCTCGCTCAACCCCCGGCACACGGTGTACGACGCGGTGGCCGAGGGTCTGCGTATCCACCGGTACGGCGGCGACGAGCGGGCCGCGGTCACGGAGGCCCTCTCCCGGGCCGGGCTCAGGCCGCCGGAGCGGTTCTTCCTGCGCTATCCCCACGAGCTGTCCGGCGGCCAGCGTCAGCGTGTCGTGATCGCCGGCGCGCTCGTCCTGGAACCCGAACTCATCGTCGCCGACGAGCCGGTGGCGTCCCTCGACGCGTCCGTGCGCGGCGAGATCCTCGCCCTGCTGCTGCGTCTGAGGTCCGAACTCGGCCTGTCCGCCCTGGTGGTGACCCATGACCTGGGGCTGGCGTGGAACATCGCCGACCGGGTCGCGGTGATGTATCTGGGCCGGATCGTGGAGACGGGCGAGGTCGAACAGGTTCTGACGTCACCTCAGCATCCGTACACCCAAGCTCTGTTGTCGGTGCTCCCGGAGGCCCCCGGCGACCCGGTGGTCCTGACGGGTGAGCCCCCGGACCCGTCGCGCATCCCCTCCGGCTGCCGTTTCCACGCGCGCTGCCAGATCCTGGCGAGCGGCGAGGCCGAGCGGGCCGGGGTCGCGGACGCCTGCCGGAGCCAGGACCTGGAGGTGCTGAGCGGGGGCGGCGAGGCGCAGGTGGCGTGCCACTGGGCGCGGGCAACCGTCACGCAGTGAGTACGGCGATGGGGGCGGCCGGTGCTTCGACGAGCACCGGCCGCCCCCATTCACGTACAACAGGCCACACGACAGACCCACGTACCAAGGACTCACGCACCACGAACTCGCGTACTACGGACGGGAGTTACTCCCCGTCGTACGCCTCGATCAGCTCGCGCGAGCGCTTCACATCGTCCGCGATGGCCTCGAGCAGCGCCTCGATGGAGTCGAACTTGGCCATGCCGCGGACGTAGGCGAGGAAGTCGACGGCGACGTGCAAGCCGTACAGGTCGAGGCCGACGCGGTCGATGGCGTACGCCTCGACGGTGCGCTCGGTGCCGTCGAACTGCGGGTTGGTGCCGACGGAGATCGCGGCCGGCATGGCCTCGCCCTCGACGTGCAGCCAGCCGGCGTAGACACCGTCGGCCGGGATCGCGGTGTGCGGGAGGGTCTCGACGTTGGCGGTGGGGAAGCCGAGTTCGCGGCCGCGCTGGGCGCCGCGCACGACGATGCCCTCGACACGGTGCGGGCGTCCGAGGATCTCGCGCGCGCCCTCGACATCGCCCTCGGCGACCAGCCGCCGGGTCAGGGTCGAGGAGAAGGGCTCTCCGCCGCCCGCCTCGCCCGACACGTACAGATCGACGACCTCGACGTCGAAGTCGTACGTCCGGCCCTGCTCGACGAGGAAGTCGACGTTGCCGGCGGCCTTGTGGCCGAAGCGGAAGTTGGGGCCCTCGACGACGGCCTTGGCGTGCAGCTTGTCGACGAGGACCTTCACGACGAAGTCGGCCGGCGACAGCTTCGAGAACTCGGTGGTGAAGGGAAGGATGAGCAGCTCGTCCACGCCCAGCTCGGCCATCAGTTCGGCGCGGCGGTGATGCGGCGCGAGCAGCGGCGGGTGGCTGCCGGGGCGCACGACCTCGCTGGGGTGCGGGTCGAAGGTGACGACGACGGAGGGAACGCCCAGCTCACGGGCGCGGTCCACGGCATGCTTGATGATCAGCTGGTGCCCGCGGTGCACCCCGTCGTAGGAACCGATGGTGACGACGCTGCGCCCCCAGTCCTCGGGGATGTCCTCCAAGCCACGCCAGCGCTGCACTGTGACCGCTCCTTGTCGAACTCGAACTCGAACCCGTGTCCGTGATTGCCTCTTACGCAGCTCTAAGGGTGCCATGCCGGGCGCTCTCGACTTGCATCGGCATCGCGCTGTGACGAGGAGCACGGCGCGCCCGGCGGAGTACGGCTCAGGCGGGGACCCGCGCCCCGGCCAGGTTCTCGATCATGCGACGGGTGCTGGGGCCGACCACCCCGGCCCACTCCTCGGGCGCGCCGGTCAGCCAGCGGGCCACGAGGACGGCGAAGCCGGGGACCTGCCTGGCCAGGTCGACGAGGCCGCGGTCGAAGCCGGTGGCTCCGGCCGGGGTGCGGACCAGGAGCAGTCCGGCGCGGTGCACCAGCTCGCGGGTGTGCTCGGCGTCGTCGCCGCGCGCCGCGCCGTCCGCGGCGGCCCGCAGCAGCGCGTCGAGGACAGCCGGGTCTCCCTCGCGCGCGAGGAGCAGCTCCAGCAGCTCGTGGCGCAGGGGCCGGGACGGCCGGCTGCCCGGCGCCGCGAGGACAGCCGCGAGCGCCGCCCGCACCTGCGGTGGACGGCCCTCCAACAGGCCGCTGACCAGCGGATGGAGCACCGGGCGCGCGGCGGGCCCGTGTTCCTCCAGCACCCGGTCGACGTACGCGGCCACCGGGGTGGCCGCCTCCGGGCACAGCTCCACGACTTCCCGTACGAGCGTGGCGACCCGGCGGGCGAGGGCGGGCGTGGTGACGTCGGCGAGGGCGCGCAGGGCCTCGCCCGTGTCGGGTCCCGGCCCGCTCAGCCTGGCCCGGAACGCCCCGAGGACCGCGTCGGAGTGGGTGGCGAGGGCAGCGACCAGCGGGCCCGCGGGCACCTGCGGGTCACCGGCCGCGAAGCGCTCCAGGGCTTGCGGCAGATAGCGGGCGCGGGTGCTCGGATCTCGTACGAGGAGGCCGAGGGCGCCGCCGTGCAGCGTGCAGTCGGCGGGGCGGGACAGCAGGGCGAGCGCCGCGTAGCGCAGCAGCTCGCGATCGGCCTCCGTCCGTACGTGCGGCGCGGCCCGCAGCCCGTACGCCACCGCCGCCACCCGCCGCGCCGGCCGCTCGTCGTGCGCCCACCGGTCCACCGCCCGGCACACCGCCGACGGCTCCTCCTCCGCCAGCACCCCCAGCAACTCGTCCCCCCGCCGATGCGCACACCCCACCAACGCCTCCGCGAGATCGTCCAGCGCCCGCCGCCGATGCGCGTACAGCAACGCCTGCGCCGCCGTCGCCACGGTCGCGTCGGGGGTCGCGGGCAGCGGGCGCTCGTCGTCGAACCAGCGGGTGAGGTGCGGTTGTACGGCGGCGGGGGCGGCTGCGAGGAGGCGGGCCACGGCGTCGAGGTAGCGGGTGGGGGTGGTGGCCTGCCCGGCAGAGCGGTCAGCGTCAGCGGCGGGGCCGACCGGACCAGCAACCCCCCAGCCGAAGTCGCCGGTATCGCGCGACTCCGATGGCGGAGGCGTTGTGCCACGGGCCTCGTCCGCCACCACCAGCCGCCTCAGCAGGTCGAACCGTTCCGCCTCCGGCAGCTGAAGTCCCTCCCAGAACGGTGGGCCGAACTCCTCCGGCACACCCCGGCCTTCCTCCCGCCACGCCACGATCCGCTCGGCGAGCAGCCGCAGGACCCCGGCGTACGCTGTCGCGTCGGGCACGCGCAGCAGGACGTCTCCGACCAGGTGAACGGCCCACCACGTGGGGGCCCCGAGGGGCGCGGGTACGGCGGGCAGCAGGGCGTCGGCCGCGTGGACCAGGTCCTCCAGACGGCGCCCCAGCGCGGCGGGGCCCTCCTGCCGGCCCAGGAGCAGCAGGGCCTGGACGACGGGGCCGATGCGGTGCCGGGGAACGGGGAGGGCCTGGAGCCCGTGCCGCTCCACCGCGGGCCGGGAGGTGCGGGCCCGGTGGACCAGGGAGTGCAGAGCCGCGTCCAGGTCCAGATGCATGCCCTGGATCCAGTCGGCGAGTTCCTCGTGGGCGAAGCGGTAGCCGTTGCCCGCGGGCACGAGGAGGCCCTCGGTGAGGACGGCGGAGGCCCAGCCCGTGGTGGAGCCGAGGCGGCGCCCGGTGGCGGAGCCCCACGGGAAGACCGCCTCGAAGGACTCGCGGTCCAGCTCGCCCTGCCCGGGCCCCAGGGAGCGGCGGGCAGCTTCGTGTACTTGGCCGGAGACCTGGGCCGCGAGGCGTCGTACGGCCCTGCCGCGCAGCCCGCCCGCCGCGGCGAGCCGGACGGCGACGCGCAGGCACATCAGGTCCAGGTGGGCGGCGAAGATCTCGTCCCGGTCGGGCCGTCCGGTCGGCGCGTCCGGCAGCGCGGCCCGCACCTCCGCCAGCAGCCTGAGCGCGAGCGGATGCCGTGCGTCGGCCTCTGCGAGGGCCCCCTCGGGAATCCCGTGGCGCGCCCTGGCCCGACGCGCCTCCTCCTGCGTCAGGTCGCCCAGCCACACGCAGGGCGGCAACGACCCGCTCGCGCACGGCGCGGGCACGGCGCCCCCGTCCCCGTGCAGCAGCTCACGCGGGAACCCCGCCCCCGCCTGCTCCCAGTACTCCGCCCGGCAGGCGACGACGAGCCGCGCCCCGCTCTCCTTCAGCCACTCGGCCGTCCCGCCGGTCCACTCGGGCAGCCGGTGGGCGAGCGCGGGCGGCATCTCCTCCGGGCTGTCGAGGAGGAGCAGCAGCGGGCGGCCGGCGTCGCACGCGAGCCGCGCCAGGCGTTCGGGCCCGATGTCACCCAGCTCACCGTCGTAGCCGGCGACGGGCAGCACCCCCGAAGCCGTTCCCCCGCTGTCCCCCGGCGCCGCCACGATCCGCCCCGCCCGCTCCAGCGCCCGCGCCGCCGCGTCCGCCACGGAGGTGTCCGTGTCCCGGAGGTCGGCCCCCCGCAGCCACAGGGTGGGCGCTGGTGCCGCGCCCCGGGTGCGGCGTGCGGCGAGGGCCGCCAGTTCCGTCGTACGGCCGCTGCCGGGCGGTCCGACGAGCCCGAGGACGGTGGCCGGGCCGGCCTCGAAGAGGGCGAACTCCCTTACGGTGTCGGCCCGTTCGACGGGCCCCGACGGCGCTCCGCCGGACGGTCCCACCGACGTCGCCGCCCCCGGCCCGTCCGATCCCACGGACGTCGCCGTGAGCTCCAGGACGCCCGCGAGGTTGAGGTCGGCTCCATAGGCGGGCACGGTCGCCGCGTTGCGGTCCAGGACCTCGCGGAGCCCGGCGCCCCGCAGCGGGACGGCGAAGCCGGCCGCTCGCCGGCCGGTGTGCAGCGCGGTGCCGAGGACGGCGACCACCGCTCCCGTCGAGGCGTCGAGGACGGGGCCGCCGGCCGCTCCGCCGCCCAGCCGCAGCGCGTCGGTGCCGGCCGTGCCGATCGCCAACTCCAGGGCGTGGTCGACGAGATGGAAGCGGTCGGTCGCCGTGTACGTCACGGTGGATGTGCCGAGGACCCGGGCCTCGCGCCAGCCGCCCGCGGCGATCCGCACGTACGCACCGGTCTCGGCCCCGTCCCGCACGGTGACGGGGAGCGGGTCGAGGCCGAGACCTTCGGTGCGTACGAGTGCCAGGTCGGCGTCCGGCAGTGGGGTGACGGCGTCGGCGCTCACCACGCAGGTGCGGTCGCCGGGGGCGTGCAGCACCAGCCGGGCCAGTCCGTCGACCGCCTCATGGCTGGTGATCACCGTGCCGTGGTGGTCGGCGGCGAAGCCCGTGCCGCGCGGGCGCCCCGCCAGGTCGCAGATGCGCACCAGGGCCTCGTGCCGCGTGTCCCGGGTGTCGTCCGGTGCGTACCGGTCCCCGGTGCGCGGGCCCCGTCCCGCCATGGTCGAACCTCCCCGCCGTGCTCCTTCTTCCGAAGGTAGGCGCGGGGTGATCAGCGGGACAGATCGCGCGGCGAACGCGCCCCCTTCCGCTCCCTCGGTTCACTCCGAGCGCCTGCCCGAAGGGGTGAATCGGGGCCTTCGGATGGATACACCCTTGGGTGGGGGAACCGAGGGGGGACCTTGGAGCGGCGGGCACGTCCCCGTGACCGCCGCTCCACGGGCAGCGCGTCGGGAGCGGCTAGGCCCCGAACACGGCGAGGCTCTTCGCCTTGCCCTTCTGTTCCTCCACCAGCGCCAGGAAGCTGCCCGCGGGGTCGAAGACCGCCACGGCGCCCTTGCCCGCGTACTCCTCGGGCATCTCCAGGCGTACCCCGTTGAGCAGGAGCCGGGCGCGCCGGGTGTCCACGTCCCAGCGGGGGAACGCGGCGGTGGCGGCCTCGGCGATCGGCATCACGGTCAGCTCCTGCTGGAGCTGGTCGAGGGTGCGCGCGGAGTCGAGCTTGTAGGGGCCGACGCGGGTGCGGCGCAGGGCGGTCAGATGGCCGCCGACGCCGAGGTCGGCGCCCAGATCGCGCGCGATCGCCCGGATGTAGGTGCCGGACGAGCAGACCACCGAGACGACCAGGTCGAGGACGGGGGTGCCGTCCTCGGCCACGGCGTCACGGATGTCGTAGACCGCGAAGGAGGAGATCTTCACCGGGCGGGCCGGGATCTCGAAGTCCTCGCCCTCGCGGGCCCGCTTGTAGGAGCGCACTCCGTCGATCTTGATGGCGCTGACCTTGGACGGCACCTGCATGATGTCGCCGGACAGCTTGGCGATGCCCGCGTCGACGGCGTCCCGCTGCACGCCCGAGGCGTCCGTGGACGACGTGATGTCGCCCTCGGCGTCGTCCGTCATCGTGTTCTGGCCGAGCCGGATCGTACCGAGGTACTCCTTCTCGGTGAGGGCGAGGTGCCCGAGGAGCTTGGTCGCCTTCTCCAGGCCGAGGACGAGGACGCCCGTGGCCATGGGGTCGAGCGTGCCCGCGTGGCCGACGCGGCGGGTTCTGGCGATCCCGCGCATCTTGGCCACCACGTCGTGCGAAGTGAAGCCCGACGGCTTGTCCACGATGACAAGCCCGTCGGGCGTCCGGTTGTTCTCGGTCATTCCGCGGCGTCGCCGTCCGTCTCGTCGTCCTCGCCCGGCTTCTTGTACGGGTCGGCGTCACCCGCGAAGGCGGCGCCGGCGGAGACCTCGCGGACCTTCGCGTCCGAGGCCCGCGCCTTGTCGAGCAGGTCCTCGATGGTCTTCGCGGTGTCCGGCAGGGCATCCGCGACGAAGGTCAGGGTAGGAGTGAACTTCACGCCCGCCGCCGCCCCCACCGCCGAGCGGAGCACGCCCTTGGCGCTCTCCAGGCCGGCGGCCGCGGCCGCCCGCTCCTCGTCGTCCCCGTACACCGTGTAGAAGACGGTCGCCTCCCGGAGGTCCCCGGTGACCCGGGTGTCCGTGATGGTGACATGCGTGCCGAGCCGCGGGTCCTTGATCCCGCGCTGCAGCTTCTGGGCCACCACCTCTCGGATGAGGTCCGCCAGCCTTTTCGCCCGCGCGTTGTCGGCCACTGGTCCGTCTCCCTCGTTCTTCCTGTACTACGTGCTACGCACTACGTTGTCGGTCACTCGTCGTCGTCGCCATGGAAGCGCCGCCGTACCGACAGCAACTCGATTTCGGGACGGCCGGCGACCAGCCGCTCACATCCGTCCAGTACGTCGGTCAGATGGCCCGCGTCGCCGGAGACGACCGCCAGGCCGATGCCGGCCCTGCGGTGCAGGTCCATGTGCTCGACCTCCGCCGCGCTCACCGCGTACTTGCGCTGGAGCTCGGCCACGATCGGGCGGACGACGGAACGCTTCTCCTTCAGGGACCGTACGTCGCCGAGAAGGAGGTCGAAGGACAGAGTCCCCACATACATGTGTGATCCGGATGTCCCGCCGGTACGGGATAGATGCCCTGCCAATGCGCTTGGCAGGGTCATCAGAACCGTACAACGAACGGCCGGGGCCGATCGACGGAAATTACTCTCCGCCGACCGGCCCCGGACCGGACCGATACTCGGATACCGAGTGGGCCGCGCTCTACGAGCGGGGCTTCTCGCGCATCTCGTAGGTCGCGATGACGTCGTCGACCTTGATGTCGTTGAAGTTTCCGAGGTTGATACCGCCCTCGAAGCCTTCGCGGATCTCGGTGACGTCGTCCTTGAAGCGACGCAGACCGGAGATGTTGAGGCTCTCCGCGATGACCTTGCCGTCGCGGATGAGGCGCGCCTTGGTGTTGCGCTTGACCTCTCCGGAGCGGACCAGGACACCGGCGATGTTGCCCAGCTTGGACGACTTGAAGACCTCGCGGATCTCCGCCGTGCCGAGCTCGACCTCCTCGTACTCCGGCTTGAGCATGCCCTTGAGGGCCGCCTCGATCTCCTCGATGGCCTGGTAGATCACCGAGTAGTACCGGACGTCGACGCCCTCGCGCTCCGCCATCTGCGCCGCGCGGCCCGCAGCGCGGACGTTGAAGCCGATGACGATGGCGTCGGAGCCGGTCGCCAGGTTGATGTCCGACTCGGTGACCGCACCCACACCGCGGTGCAGGACGCGGATGTCGACCTCTTCGCCGACGTCGAGCTGGAGCAGCGAGGACTCGAGAGCCTCCACCGAACCGGACGCGTCGCCCTTGATGATGAGGTTGAGTTCCTGCACCAGGCCGGCCTTGAGCGCCTCGTCCAGGTTCTCCAGGGAGAACCGGACTCCACGCCGGGCGAAGTTGGCGTTGCGCTCGCGCGCCGCGCGCTTCTCGGCGATCTGACGCGCCGTGCGGTCCTCGTCGACGACCAGGAAGTTGTCGCCGGCGCCCGGGACGTTGGTGAGACCCAGGACCAGGACGGGGGTCGACGGACCCGCTTCCTCGACGTTGTTGCCGTTGTCGTCGAGCATCGCCCGGACACGGCCGTACGCGTCGCCGACCACCATCGTGTCGCCGATGCGCAGCGTGCCGCGCTGGACCAGGACCGTCGAAACGGCACCGCGGCCGCGGTCGAGGTGGGACTCGATCGCAATACCCTGCGCGTCCTGCTCCGGGTTGGCCCGCAGGTCGAGCGAGGCGTCCGCGGTCAGGACCACGGCCTCCAGCAGGCTCTCGATGTTGAGGCCCTGCTTGGCGGAGATGTCGACGAACATCGTGTCGCCGCCGTACTCCTCGGCCACCAGACCGAACTCGGTGAGCTGACCGCGCACCTTGGTCGGGTCCGCGCCCTCGACGTCGATCTTGTTGACCGCGACCACGATCGGCACGTCGGCCGCCTTGGCGTGGTTCAACGCCTCGATCGTCTGGGGCATCACACCGTCGTTGGCCGCCACCACGAGGATCGCGATGTCGGTCGACTTGGCACCACGGGCACGCATGGCGGTGAACGCCTCGTGACCGGGGGTGTCGATGAAGGTGATCCTGCGCTCTTCACCGTTGACCTCGGTCGCGACCTGGTACGCACCGATGTGCTGCGTGATACCGCCGGCCTCGCCCGCGACGACGTTCGTCTTGCGGATGGTGTCGAGAAGGCGGGTCTTACCGTGGTCGACGTGACCCATGACGGTCACGACCGGCGGACGGACCACGAGGTCGTCCTCGTCGCCCTCGTCCTCGCCGAACTCGATGTCGAAGGACTCGAGCAGCTCGCGGTCCTCCTCCTCGGGGCTGACGATCTCGAGGACGAAGTTCATCTCGTCCGCGAGGAGCTTCAGCGTCTCGTCGGAGACGGACTGCGTGGCAGTGACCATCTCGCCGAGGTTCATCATCACGCCGACGAGCGACGCCGGGTTGGCGCCGATCTTCTCGGCGAAGTCGGTGAGCGACGCACCGCGCGACAGGCGGACGGACTGTCCGTTGCCGCGAGGCAGCATCACGCCGCCGACCGACGGGGCCTGCATGGCCTCGTACTCCTGGCGCCTCTGCCGCTTCGACTTGCGACCACGACGCGCGGGACCGCCGGGACGACCGAAGGCGCCCTGCGTGCCACCACGGCCACCGGGACCACCGGGACGACCACCGAAGCCGGGACGACCGCCGCCGCCACCGCCGGGACCACCGGGACGGCCGGCGAAACCGCCACCGCCACCGCCGGGACCAGCCGGACGACCGGCGAAACCGCCACCGCCGCCACCGGGACGACCGGCGAAGCCGCCGCCACCCGGACGACCGCCGCCGCCACCGGGACCACCGGGACGACCGCCGCCGCCACCGGGACCGCGGCCACCGGGGCCACCGCCGGGACGCGGGCTACCCGCAGCGGGACGCTGCGGCATCATGCCGGGGTTGGGACGGTTGCCACCGGGGCCACCGCCGGGACGCGGAGCGCCGCCCTGCGGACGGGGCATGCCGCCCGGAGTCGGACGGGCACCGCCCGGACCGCCCTGGGGGCGCGGAGCGCCGCCGGGACCGCCCTGGGGACGGGGAGCACGGTCCTGACCCGCGCCCTGCGGACGCGGAGCGCCGCCGGGACGGTCGCCGCCGGGACGCGGGGCGCCGCCCGGACGGGGCGCCTGCGGGCGCGCCATGCCGGTGGAGCCACCAGAGGTGAACGGGTTGTTGCCCGGACGGGGACCGGCCGGACGGGCGCCACCGGGACGCGGGGTCTGGCCGCCGGGACGCGGGGCGCCCTGACGGTCGCCGCGCTCGGGACGCTCTCCACGGCCCTGGCCGCCCTGTGCGGGACCGGCCGGACGTGCGCCACCGGGCTTCGGGGCGCCGGGACGGGAAGCCGGACGTGCGGCAGGGGCGCCTGCACCGGCACTCGCGGCCGGAGCCACGGGAGCCGACGGGGGCGCGGTGAACTCGGGCACGGCCGGAGCCGGAGCCGCCGGAGCGGGCTTCGGGGCAGGCTTGGGGCCCGGGCGCGGGCCCGGAGCAGCCGGGGTCACCGGAGCGGCGGCCGCGGGCTTCTCCGCGACGGCCGGCTTCGGGGCCGGCGGGCGCGGGGCTGCCGGACGGGCGGCCTGCGCGGGAGAAGGCGCACCGGGCTTCGCCGGGGCAGCCTTGCGGGGGGCGGGCTTGCCGCCTCCGTTGCCCTGCTGGAGGGCATCAGTCAGCTTGCGTACAACGGGCGCCTCGATCGTCGAGGACGCCGAACGGACAAATTCACCGAGTTCTTGGAGCTTGGCCATGACGACCTTGCTCTCCACCCCGAACTCCTTGGCGAGTTCGTATACCCGGACCTTAGCCACTTCGCTCCTTTTAGGTCCGGGTTGCGTCCGGACCGTCGCTACTTCATGGGCGTACTCATCGCGTGCTCATCGAGTGCTCATCGCAATCTCGACCTACTTCCAACTCGCGGAATACCGGGCCGCACGGAGGTTCCGTACGACTCGCTCTTACGGTGTTGCCTGCTCGACGTGCAGGCGCAACGCCGCGGTGTCGAGCGGTCCCGGGACACGCAGCGCCCGTGGGATCGCCCGGCGGCGGACCGCCAGATCGAGACAGACCAGGGCGGGGTGCACATACGCACCCCGGCCGGGCAGCGTACCGCGAAGATCGGGGGCACATTCGCCCTCGACCGCCACGATGCGCAGCAGATCGCTCTTGGCCGCTCGCTCCCGGCACCCCACACAGGTGCGCTCAGGGCATGCGCGGGCTCGCGTCCGGCCAGACACTGCTAAGTCTACCTCCCCGCACCGACCTCACCCCTTTGGGGCAAAAGTCGAACGGTTGTTGTCGTGATCCAAGCCACTTACGGCTCAGATCTATTCCCCGTCCGCGCTCCCGGGCTGTTCGATGTCGGGACGGATGTCGATGCGCCAGCCGGTGAGGCGGGCCGCAAGCCGGGCATTCTGCCCTTCCTTGCCGATCGCCAGGGACAGCTGGTAGTCGGGGACCGTCACGCGCGCGGAGCGGGCCGCGAGGTCGACGACCTCGACCTTGGAGACCCGGGCCGGCGACAGCGCGTTCGCCACCATCTCGGCCGGGTCGTCCGACCAGTCGACGATGTCGATCTTCTCGCCGTTCAGCTCGGCCATCACGTTGCGCACCCGGCCGCCCATCGGGCCGATGCAGGCGCCCTTGGCGTTGAGCCCCGACCGGGTGGACCGGACGGCGATCTTCGTGCGGTGGCCGGCCTCGCGGGCGATCGCGGAGATCTCGACGGAACCGTCGGCGATCTCCGGCACCTCCAGCGCGAACAGCTTCTTCACCAGGTTGGGGTGCGTGCGCGAGAGCGTCACGGACGGACCGCGCACACCCTTCGCCACCCGGACGACGTACGAACGCAGGCGCAGCCCGTGCTGGTACGACTCGCCGGGGACCTGCTCCTGCACGGGCAGGATGGCCTCGAGCTTGCCGATGTCCACGAGGACGTTCTTCGGGTCGCGGCCCTGCTGGACGACACCGGTGACGATGTCGCCCTCGCGGCCCGCGTACTCGCCGAGCGTCGCGTCGTCCTCGGCGTCGCGCAGACGCTGCAGGATGACCTGCTTGGCGGTGGTGGCGGCGATACGGCCGAAGCCCGACGGGGTGTCGTCGAACTCGCGCGCCTCCTGCCCCTCCTCCAGGTCCTCGGGGTCCTCCTTCGCCCACACGGTCACATGGCCGGTCTCCCGGTTGAGCTCCACGCGCGCGTGACGGCGGCTTCCCTCGGTGCGGTGGTAGGCGATGAGGAGGGCCGACTCGATCGCCTCGACCAGCAGGCTGAAGGAGATCTCCTTCTCCCGTACCAAGCCCCGCAGGGCACTCATGTCGATGTCCACGGCTACGCCTCCTCTGCGTTCTCTTCGGTCTCTTCGTTCTTGTTCTTGCGGTTGAACTCGACCTGCACGCGCGCCTTGGCGACGTCCGCGAAGGCGAGCCGTCTGGCGGTGGCCTTGCGGCCCTTCACGCCGGGCACTTCGGTGTCGATGCCCTCGTCGTCCACTTCGAGGATCCGCGCGACGAGTTCACCGGCGCCGGCGGCCTCGGTGAGCTTGAACTTCACCAGGCGGTCGACGGCACGTACGTAGTGGCGGTGCTCCGTGAGTTCCCGCTCGGCACCGGGGGTTCCGACCTCCAGGTCGTACTCTCCCTGGCCCATCAGGTCGCTCTCGTCGAGCTTCGCCGAGAGCGCGCGGCTCACATCGGCGATCTGGTCTAGGTCCGCACCGGTATCCGAGTCGACGACGACACGCAGCACCCGCTTGCGCCCGACCGAGTCCACGGCGATCTCTTCGAGATCGAGTCCCTGGGAGCTGACGAGCGGTTCCAGCAGTTCTCGCAGCCTCTCGCTCTGGGTGGTGCTCATCCGGGTGACTCCTCGGCCGCGTGTGCTGTTGTGGGTAGGTCGCGTGTCAGGTCAAAGGGTATCCGGTCCCGGAGGGTGTTGCCGTCCACCGGAGCCGCACTTCGGGCTGTACGGGCGTGGGAAGCGGTTGCGGGAGAGCCGCTGGCCGGTGATCGCCCCGGGCGCGGGTACCGTGATCACGGGCGTGCCGCCCTCCCTTTCGTACGAGCCTGCCGAGGACGTCTGCCGTGCCGTTCCCCCTGCCGCCGCGCACCCCCTCGGGGCCGCGCCGAAGGAGCCTGCTCGCTTCGGCCGCGGGCGCCCTGGTGCTCGCGGGCTGTTCCGCCCCCGACCCCGAGTCCGCCGCCGACACCACGGGCGGCAGCCCCTCGGCCGCCGTCCGGGCACGCGCGCGTGCGGCGCGCGACAGCGAGACGCTGGCCGGGCGGTACGCCGCCGTGATCGCCGCGCATCCGCCGCTGGCGGGGCGGCTGCGGCCGCTGCACGCGGAGGTCGTACGGCATGCGGAGGCGTTCGGGGGCGGGCACGGGGCGTCGGCTTCGGCATCGGCTTCCGAGCCCGCTTCTGCGTCCGCTTCGGGGTCGGCATCGGCTTCGGCTTCGGCTTCGGTGAGCGGGTCCCCCGCTGTGCCGGTGCGGGAGAAGGACGCGCTCGCCGAGCTCGCGACGGCCGAGCGCACGCTGGCGGACGAGCGTACGAAGGCGCTGGTTCAGGCGCCGGGAGAGCTGGCGAGGCTGCTGGCGTCGGTCGCGGCGGCCGGGGCCGCGCACGCGTTTCTGCTGACGGAGGGGGCGAAGTGAGCGGGTCGGACAAGGACACGGCAAGGGCAGCGGAGCTGCGGGCCCTGCAGGCCGCGCTCGGGGCGGAGCACGCCGCCGTCTACGGGTACGGCGTGGTCGGCGGCAAGGTCCAGGGAGGCCGGCGGGACGAGGCGCGAGCGGCGTACGACGCGCACCGGGCACGCCGCGACGCGCTGGTGCGGGCCGTACGGGACCTGGACGGCAAGCCCGTGGCCGCGGCCGCCGGGTACGCGCTGCCCTTCCCGGTACAGGACTCGGCGGCGGCCGTGCGGCTCGCCGCGGAGCTGGAGGAGCGGGTGGCCGGGGTGTACTCCGATCTCGTACGCGCCTCGGCGGGCGACCGGCGGCGTACGGCCGCCGAGGCGCTGCGGGAGGCGGCAGTGCGGGCGGTGCGCTGGAGCGGGGAGAGCGTAGCCTTCCCTGGTCTCGCCGAGCGGGCGGCGGCCACCGGCACGGACACGGGCACGCCCTCCGCGTCGGCGGCACCGCACACGTAGACACCGCGCACGTAGCGACCGCACGTGTCGACGCCGCACGCGTGGGCACCGCACAGGTGGGCACCGCCCACGCAACGCGACCTCGAAAGGAACATCTCGCGTATGGCTTTCGAACCGCCGCAGCGCCTCGTGCGGGCGCTCGGCGAGACGCGGCACAACGGGTCCGACGGAGTCGGCGAGTGGCTGGAAAAGCTGCCTGAGCTGGCCCAAGAGGCCGTTGACCTACGCGAGTTGACCGTCGAGCGGGTGCAGGCGCCGGGTGGGCGCAGCAGCCTGGTCGTTCTCGTGCGCCTGATCGACGGGACGCCCGCCGTGCTGAAGCTGGCGCCCGAGCGGGCCCGTCCGGCGAGCGAGCGGGCCGCGCTCGCGCACTGGGACGGCCGGGGCGCGGTGCAGCTGCTCAATCCCGGTGACACCGAGGGCGTCCTTCTCCTGGAGCGGCTCCAGCCCGATCTGTCGGTGCGGTCGCTGCCCGAGGCGAAGGCACTGCTGGAGGCGGCGGGGACGCTGCGACGGCTGTGGGTCGAGCCGCCCGCGGCCCATGTCTTCGAGACGGTTGCCGAGCGGACCGGGCGACAGGCCACGGCGATGCGGGCGAGCGTCGGCGACGACGACACCGAGATCGCGGCGCTGGTGGACACGGCGCTCGCGGCCCGCGAGGAGCTGCTCGCTGACGCGCCCGCGGAGCGGCTGCTGCACGGCACCTTCCGGCAGAGCAAGGTGCTCGCCGGTGAGCGCACGCCCTGGCTGGCCGTGGGTCCGGACCCGGTGGTCGGCGAGTGCGCCTTCGACCTGGCCCGGCTGGTCCGCGACCGGGTGGAGGACCTGATCGCCTCCCCCTCCGGTGCGTCGATCACCCGGCGCCGGGTGAAGCGGCTCGCCGAGTCGCTGGAGGTGGACCAGGAGCGACTGCGGGGCTGGACGCTGTTCCGGGCGGTCGAGTCGGGCGTACGGGCCCGGCGGGTCGGCCGCCTCCAGGACGCGGAACTGCTGCTGGAGTTCGCGGGCTGGCTCTGACCCGACTGCTCCCCTCCCGAAGTGACGTGGTGTCACCTGCGGTCGGGGAGCAGTTCAGGAGGAACCCTCTGAGGCGCCCAGGAAGGGTCAGGCTGTGAGGCGGGCGATCGCCTCGTCGACCGTCAGCTCCTCGCGCTCACCGGTCTTGCGGTCCTTCAGCTCCAGGACGCCTTCGGCGGAGCGGCGGCCGGCGACCAGGATCTGCGGTACACCGATGAGTTCGGCGTCCGTGAACTTCACGCCCGGGGAGACACCGGCACGGTCGTCCACCAGGACGCGGACGCCCGCCGCGCCCAGCTTCTCGGCGACGTCGAGCGCCAGCTCGGTCTGCAGCGCCTTGCCCGCGGCGACCACGTGGACGTCGGCGGGAGCGATCTCCTTGGGCCAGCACAGCCCCTGCTCGTCGGCGGTCTGCTCGGCGAGCGCCGCGACCGCGCGGGAGACGCCGATGCCGTACGAGCCCATGGTCACGCGGACCGGCTTGCCGTTCTGGCCGAGCACGTCGAGCTGGAAGGCGTCGGCGTACTTGCGGCCCAGCTGGAAGATGTGGCCGATCTCGATGGCGCGGTCGAGGCGGAGGCCGGTGCCGCACTTGGGGCAGGGGTCGCCCGCCTCGACGACCACGACGTCGAGGTAGTCGTCGACCTCGAAGTCTCGGCCCGCGACGACGTTCTTCGCGTGCGTGTTGACCTTGTTGGCGCCGGTGATCCAGGCGGTGCCGGCGGCGATGCGCGGGTCGGCGATGTAGCGGACCTTGCCCAGGCCCTGCGGGCCCACGTAACCGCGGACCAGGTCGGGGCGGTCCACGAAGTCCTCGGCCGTGACCAGCTCGACCTCGGCCGGGGCGAGGTGCTCGCCGAGCTTGCCGAGGTCCACCTCGCGGTCGCCGGGCACGCCGACGGCGACGATCTCGCCGTCCACCTTGACCAGGAGGTTCTTCAGGGTCGCGGAGGCGGGCACACCGAGGTGCTCGGCGAGGGTCTCGATGGTCGGGGTGTCGGGGGTGTCCAGCTCCTCGACAGCGGGGTGCTCGACGGCGTCGACGGCCGGGGCCACGTAGGTGACGGCCTCGGTGTTGGCGGCGTAGTCACAGGCCGGGCAGTCGACGAAGGTGTCCTCGCCGGCGGGCGCCGGGGCGAGGAACTCCTCGGAGGCCGAGCCGCCCATGGCGCCGGAGACGGCGGAGACGATGCGGTGGTCGAGGCCGAGGCGCTCGAAGATCCTGATGTACGCCTCGCGGTGCAGGGCGTACGACTGCGCCAGGCCCTCGTCGGTGGTGTCGAACGAGTACGAGTCCTTCATCAGGAACTCGCGGCCGCGCAGGATGCCCGCGCGCGGACGGGCCTCGTCGCGGTACTTCGCCTGGATCTGGTAGAGGATCACGGGCAGGTCCTTGTAGGACGAGCACTGGTCCTTGACCAGCTGGGTGAAGATCTCCTCGTGGGTCGGGCCGAGGAGGTACTCCGCGCCCTTGCGGTCCTTGAGGCGGAACAGCTCGGGGCCGTACTCCTCCCAGCGGCCGGTCGCCTCGTAGGGCTCCTTGGGCAGCAGGGCCGGCAGCAGGACCTCCTGGCCGCCCATGTCGTCCATCTCCTCGCGGACCACGCGGGCGACGTTCTCCAGGACCTTCTTGCCGAGCGGCAGCCACGACCAGATGCCGGCCGCCGTGCGGCGGACGTAACCGGCGCGCACCAGCAGCTTGTGGTTGAGCGTCTCGGCATCCGCCGGGTCGTCACGCAGTGTCTTGAACATCAAACGGGACATGCGCTGGACCTGGGCCATGGTTCTCGACTCCTGCTGCGTAAGGGTGATGGCTAGGAGGTTAGCCGGGCGGCCCATCCCGGCGGAAATCGGTTAGTGGCGGCGGAGCGGAAGTTGCGCGCCCATCACGGCGTACGGCTTCGGTGCGCTGGGGAACAGGACTTGCCGGGCCAGGTCCTCGTAGCCGAGCGAGCGGTAGAGGCCGCGGGCCGGGCTCTCCGTGTCGATCGCCGAGAGGATCGAGCGGGGTTCGGCGGCGTTGTCCGTGATGGTGGTGATGAGGGTCCGGCCGATGCCGCGGTTCTGGAAGTGCGGGTGGACGTGCAGCTCGGTGATCACGAAGGAGTCGTCGAGCCAGCCTTCGTTGCCCTGGCCGCGCAGATACGGCGCGACGACGGTGGACCACCAGTGCGTACGGTCGTTGGGCATGCCGTAGACGAAGCCGACGAGCCGTCCGTCGCCGGTGGTGGCGCCGAGGGCGCGGGCTCCCGGGTGGGTGACGTGCCGCAGCACGATCTGGCGGCGTACGGCGATCTCGTCGGCGCCGAGCCCGAAGGCCAGGGCCTGGACGGCGAGCGCCTCGTCGACCCGCGCGGCGAGGTCCAGGGTGCCGATGACCACGTCGTCGGGGTTGCGGTGGCCCTGACCGGGAAAGCGCAGCATGCCGGGGAGACTACAGGTCACGTTCGAGTGCCTGAACGGCACGCTCGAGTGCGGGAAAGGGGTGTCTCAGAACAGCCCGCTGACGAACATCTCAGAACAGCACGCTCATGAACGCCCCGACCTCCTGGAACCCCACCCGCCGGTAGGCGGCGCGCGCCGGGGTGTTGAAGTCGTTGACGTACAGGCTCACGGCCGGCGCCACGTCCGCCAGTGCGTAGCGCAGGACCGCCGCCATGCCGGGGGCCGCGAGGCCCTTGCCGCGGTACTCGGGGGCCACCCAGACGCCCTGGATCTGGCAGGCCTTCGGGGTGGCGGCGCCGATCTCGGCCTTGAAGACGACCTTGCCGTGCCGGTCGAGACGGGCGAAGGAGCGGCCGGCGCCGACGAGTTCGGCGACCCGTGCCTGATAGAGCAGGCCGCCGTCCCCGGCGAGCGGCGAGACGCCGACCTCCTCGGTGAACATCGCCACGCACGCCGGCATGATCGTTTCCATCTCGTCCTTGCGGATGCGGCGGACGTACGGATCGGGGCTGATGTCGGCGGGCATCCGGTCGGTGACCATGAGGGGCTGGTGGGCGCGGACGTCCCGGGCGGGTCCCCAACTGGGTTCCAGCAGCCGCCACAGCAGGGCGGTGGCCTCGGCGGGGCCGACGACCGAGGAGCAACGGCGGCCGGCGCGGCGGGCGCGGTCGGCGAAGGCGCGCACGGCGCGGGGGGTGGCGCAGATGGGGACGAGGTTCGCGCCGGCGTAGCAGAGGGACGTCAGCATGCCGTCCTCGTACCAGCCCCACATCTCGCCGCCGAGGCGCCACGGGTCGAGGCCGGCGACCTGTACCCGGGAGGCGACGAAAGCGTTTGCGACCGGCTCGCGGTCGAGGACGGCGAGTGCGGCTTCCAGGTCACTCGGTTCGAGGACCCTTGTGGTCGTCTGGGTCAACACGTGCGGGGCCCTCACCCTGGGGTCTGCTGATCTCCGCACTGTACCTGGCGGAATCTGGCGGCGCCGCCCTGTGCGGAAGGGGCGTTGGTTTCGCCCCCTCCGCCCCTGCCCGTCCCGTTGTCCTGGGGGCTGCGCCCCCTCTCCCCCCGTTCGCCCTGAACGGGCTCGTCCTCAATCGCCGGACGGGCTGAGAAGCCTCAGCCGGCCACCGACACCGACGGCTCCCCCGACGTGATGCCCTCCGCCTCCATCTTCTCCGCCAGCTTCATCGCCTCTTCGATGAGGGTCTCGACGATCTTCGACTCGGGGACCGTCTTGATGACCTCGCCCTTGACGAAGATCTGGCCCTTGCCGTTGCCGGAGGCGACGCCGAGGTCGGCCTCGCGGGCCTCGCCCGGGCCGTTGACGACGCAGCCCATGACCGCGACGCGGAGCGGGACCTCCATGCCCTCCAGGCCGGCCGTGACCTCTTCGGCCAGCTTGTAGACGTCGACCTGGGCGCGGCCGCAGGACGGGCAGGAGACGATCTCCAGGCCGCGCTGCTTGAGGTTCAGGGATTCGAGGATCTGGAGGCCCACCTTGACCTCCTCCACCGGCGGGGCGGAGAGGGAGACGCGGATCGTGTCGCCGATGCCCTCGGAGAGCAGGGCTCCGAAGGCGACCGCCGACTTGATGGTGCCCTGGAAGGCGGGGCCCGCCTCGGTCACGCCGAGGTGGAGAGGGTAGTCGCACTGCGCGGCCAGCTGGCGGTAGGCGTTGACCATGACCACCGGGTCGTTGTGCTTGACCGAGATCTTGATGTCGCGGAAGTCGTGCTCCTCGAAGAGCGAGCACTCCCAGAGGGCGGACTCGACGAGCGCCTCGGGGGTGGCCTTGCCGTACTTCTGGAGCAGTCGCTTGTCGAGGGAGCCCGCGTTGACGCCGATGCGGATCGGGGTGCCGGTGTCCTTGGCGGCCCGCGCGATCTCCTTGACCTGGTCGTCGAACTGCTTGATGTTGCCGGGGTTCACACGGACCGCCGCGCAGCCGGCGTCGATCGCCGCGAAGACGTACTTCGGCTGGAAATGGATGTCCGCGATGACGGGAATCTGGGACTTCCTGGCGATGGTGGCGAGCGCGTCGGCGTCGTCCTGCGTGGGGCAGGCGACGCGGACGATCTGGCAGCCCGACGCCGTCAGCTCGGCGATCTGCTGGAGCGTGGCGCCGATGTCCGACGTACGCGTCGTCGTCATCGACTGCACCGAGACGGGTGCGTCTCCACCCACGGCCACGGTTCCGACCTGGATCTGCCGGCTCTTGCGGCGTTCGGCGAGCTTGGTCGGAACGGACGGCATGCCGAGAGAAATCGCAGTCATCTGCTGTGCAACCCCAAGTTGTGGATCAAGGTCCCGGAATCGTGGGCTCCAGGCTTCGAGATTACGGCACGGCCCCGTCACCGAGCACATCCCGCCCGCAAACCCACTCAATAGTGAGCGGTCGGGCACCCAGGGTGCCCGACCGCCGCGAACTACGTCTTACTAGGAGATTTTCACCGGGTTAACCACGTCCGCGATGAACACCAGGAGCGTGAAGCAGACGAAGATTCCGGCCACCACGTAGGCCACCGGCATCAGTTTCGCGACATCGAACGGGCCCGGGTCCGGGCGGCGCAGCACCTTCGCCGTGGCCCGCCGCAGCGACTCCCACAGGGCGCCCGCGATGTGCCCGCCGTCGAGCGGGAGCAGCGGGAGCATGTTGAACAGGAAGAGGGAGAGGTTGAAGCCCGCGACGAGCATCAGCATCATCGCGATCTGCTGGGAGGCGGGGATGTCGAGGGTGAAGACGTCGCCGCCGACGCGGGCCGCGCCGACCACGCCCATCGGGGAGTCCGCCTTGCGCGGGCCGTCGCCGAAGGCCGCGTCCCACAGGTCGGGGATCTTGCCCGGCAGCGAGACCAGCGACTCGACGCCGTTCTGCATCATGTCGCCCATGCGGTCGACGGACTGGCCGAAGGACTGCTCGACGATGCCGGAGGCGGGCGTGAAACCGAGCCAGCCGGCGAACACGTACTTGCCCTCGACGTAGCCACCGCTGCCGTCGGTCTTGCTGACCTGGTTCTTGACCAGGTGGGCGGTCAGGTCGAGCTGCTCGCCCTTGCGCTCGACGGTGAGCGTGACCGTCCTGCCGGGGTTGGCGCGGATGTCGGACTGGAGCGCGGACCAGTCGGGGACGGCCTTGCCGTTGAAGCCGACGATCTTGTCACCGGGCTTCACACCCGCGTCCATGGCGGGCGCGACCGGGTCCTTCTTCGTGCACTTGTCGCGGTTCTCGCTGGCCTGGATGACACACGGGGAGACGGCGCTGACCGTGGTCGTCTGTGTGTTGACGCCGAACGTCATCATCACGCCGAGGAAGATCGCCACGGCCAGGATGAGGTTCATGAAGGGGCCGGCGAACATCACGATGACGCGCTTCCACGGCTTGCGCGTGTAGAAGAGGCGGGTCTCGTCGCCGGGCTGGAGCTCCTCGAAGGCGGCCGACCTGGCGTCCTCGACCATGCCCCGGAAGGGGGACGTCGAACGGGCCTCGATCTTGCCGTCGGGTCCTGGCGGGAACATGCCGATCATGCGGATGTAGCCACCGAGCGGGACCGCCTTGACGCCGTACTCGGTCTCGCCCTTCTTCCGCGACCAGATGGTCGGCCCGAAACCGACCATGTACTGCGGCACGCGAATGCCGAAGAGCTTGGCCGTCGACAGATGTCCCAGCTCGTGCCAGGCGATCGAGACCAGCAGGCCGATCGCGAAGACGACTATGCCGAGGATCATCATCAGGGTCGTCATGCACGGGCCTCCGCGGTCGGGTGCGCTGTCGTCTTGGTCAGCTCACGGGCCCGGGCGCGCGCCCAGGTCTCCGCTTCGAGGACGTCCGCGACGGTCAGGGAAGTTCCCGAATGGGGAGTGCCGTGTTCCTCGACCACTCTCGTGACGGTCTCCATGATCCCGTTGAACGGCAGCGCGCCGTTCAGGAACGCGTCCACGCACTCCTCGTTGGCCGCATTGAACACTGCCGGGGCCGTGCCCGCGAGCCGCCCCACATGCCGGGCGAGCCCGACCGACGGAAACGCGTCGTTGTCGAGCGGGAAGAACTCCCAGCTGGACGCCTTGGTCCAGTCGAAGGCGGGCGCCGCGTCCGGGACGCGCTCGGGCCAGCCGAGCCCGATGGCGATCGGCCCGCGCATGTCGGGGGGCGTCGCCTGGGCCATCGTCGATCCGTCCGTGAACTCAACCATCGAGTGGACATACGACTGGGGATGCACGACCACCTCAATGCGCTCGAAGGGAATGTCGTAGAGGAGGTGCGCCTCGATGACTTCGAGCCCCTTGTTGACGAGGGTCGCGGAGTTGACGGTGATGACCGGTCCCATGGCCCAGGTGGGGTGGTTCAGGGCGTCCTCGGGAGTGACGTCCGCCAGTTCGGCCTTCGTACGTCCGCGGAAGGGGCCTCCGGAGGCGGTGACGACGAGTTTGCGTACGTCAGCCCGGGTGCCGGAGGCGAGGGCCTGGAAGAGGGCGGCGTGCTCGGAGTCGACCGGGATGATCTGCCCCGGCTTGGCCAGCTCCTTGACCAGCGGGCCGCCGACGATGAGCGACTCCTTGTTGGCGAGCGCGAGGGTGCGGCCCGCCTCCAGGGCGGCCAGGGTCGGCGCGAGGCCGATGGAGCCGGTGATTCCGTTCAGCACGGTGTGGCAGTCGGAGGCGGCGAGGTGGGTGGCCGCCTCCGCGCCGGCGAGGATCTCGGGGAGCGGTTCCCCCGCCCCGTACAGCGTCGTCAATGCCTCGCGCAGCGCCGGTACGACGTCCTCGCGGGCCACGGCGACCGTGCGCACCCGCAGGCGGTGGGCCTGCTCGGCGAGGAGGGCGACCCGGCCGCCGGCGGCGGAGAGCCCGGTGACCTTGAACCTGTCGGGGTTGCGCAGCACGAGGTCGATGGCCTGGGTGCCGATCGAGCCGGTGGAACCGAGGATCACCACGTCCCTCGGCCCGTCTCCGTCGACGGGGTCGAAGACGAGATGCGGATCGGCGAGGGGGGCTGGACTGTCGCTCATCCCTCCATTGTTGCCGCAATGCCTCTGAGGTAGGTAAAGAGGGCTCCCCGGCTACCGCTTACGGCGGCGCTGTTTCCGCGACTTGGTGGTGCGGCGGGGCGGCGCTTTCAGCGCGGGCGCGTCGGCGGGTCCGTCTTCGGGGCGGGCTTCGGGCGGCGCGGTGGCCGCGGCCGCGTCGGCCGGTACGAAGTCGCCCTCGACGACGCCCTCCGCGGTGTCCAGCGTCGGGGCGGTGAAGTGCAGGCCGTCGGTGCGGCCGCGGCGTTCCAGGGCCTCGGCGCCCGGGGCCGCGGCCTCCAGGTTGAAGACGTAGCCGACGGACTCCTCCTTGATGGCGTCCGTCATCGCGCCGTACATGTCGAAGCCCTCGCGCTCGTACTCGATGATCGGCTCGCGGCCCAGGGTCCAGCGCAGGCCGATGCCGTCGCGGAGGTAGTCCATCTCGTAGAGGTGTTCGCGCCATTTGCGGTCGAGGACGGAGAGGACGACCAGGCGTTCGAGGTCGCGCAGGGCCTCGGAGCCGAGTTCGGCCTCCCGCTCCTCGTACCGGACGTGAATATCATGCGTGATGGCATCGATGAGGTGTTCGGCGGTGACGTTCTCGCGGCCGTCCGCCTCGTCGTCCAGCTCCTCGATGGTGAACTGCACGGGGTAGAGCTGCTTGAAGGCGCCCCACAGCCGCTCCAGGTCCCACTCCTCGGCGAAGCCCTCGCTCGTCTCCTGCCGGATGTACGCCCGGATCGTGTCGTCCATGAAGTGCAGGATCTGTTCGCGCAGGTCCTCGCCCGCGAGGACGCGGCGGCGCTCGGCGTAGATGAGGGTGCGCTGCCGGTTGAGGACCTCGTCGAACTTCAGGACGTCCTTGCGGGACTCGAAGTGCTGCTGCTCCAGCTGTGACTGGGCGGAGGCGATGGCACGGGTGACCATCTTGTTCTCGATGGGGACGTCGTCGGGGACGTTCGCCATCGACATCACCCGGTCCACCACCTGGGCACGGAACAGCCGCATCAGGTCGTCCTGGAGCGAGAGGTAGAAACGGGAGGCGCCCGGGTCGCCCTGGCGGCCGGAGCGGCCGCGCAGCTGGTTGTCGATACGACGGGACTCGTGGCGCTCGGTGCCCAGGACGTAGAGGCCGCCGAGCGCCTTCACCTCGTCGTGCTCGGTCGCCACCTTCGCACCGACCCGGTCGAGCGCGGCCTGCCGGTCCTCCTCGCTCGCGTCCTCGGGGAGTTCGGCGAGCGCCATGGCTTCCGGGTTGCCGCCGAGCATGATGTCGGTGCCGCGGCCGGCCATGTTGGTGGCCACGGTGACCGCTCCCCTGCGGCCGGCCTGAGCGACGATCTGGGCCTCGCGCTGGTGGTTCTTGGCGTTGAGGACCTCGTGCCGGATGCCCTGCCTCCTGAGCAGGGCGGACAGGGTCTCCGACTTCTCCACGGAGGTGGTGCCCACCAGGATCGGCTGGCCCTCTTCGTGCTTCTCGGCGATGTCCGCCAGGATCGCGGCGTACTTCGCCTCCTCGGTGCGGTAGATCTGGTCGGGGTCGTCGCGGCGGACCATCGGCCGGTTGGTGGGGATCGGGACGACGTGCAGCTTGTAGATCTGGTGGAACTCGGCCGCCTCGGTCATCGCGGTGCCGGTCATTCCGGAGAGCTTCCCGTAGAGACGGAAGAAGTTCTGCAGGGTGATCGTGGCGAGCGTCTGGTTCTCGTCCTTGATCGTCACGCCTTCCTTGGCCTCGATGGCCTGGTGCAGTCCCTCGTTGTAGCGGCGGCCCGCGAGGAGGCGGCCGGTGTGCTCGTCGACGATGAGGACCTCGCCGTCCACGACGACGTAGTCCTTGTCCTTCTTGAAGTGCTCCTTGGCCTTGAGCGCGTTGTTGAGGTGCCCGATGAGCGGGGTGTGGTCGGACTCGTAGAGGGAGTCGATGCCGAGCTGGTCCTGGAGGTACTCCACGCCGGGGTCCAGGATCGCGACGGTGCGCTTCTTCGGGTCGTACTCGTAGTGGTGGCTCGCCCGCAGGTCGGCGAGGCGGTCCTTGTCCGCCTGCGTGGTGAAGTTCTCCTCCTGCACGCGGACGCCCTTCATCCGGTCCACCAGCTTGGCGAACGCGGCGTACCACTGGGTGGGCTGGTCGGCCGGACCGGAGATGATCAGCGGCGTACGGGCCTCGTCGATGAGGATCGAGTCGGCCTCGTCGACGATCGCGAAATGGTGGCCGCGCTGCACGAGTTCGTCCTGCGACCAGGCCATGTTGTCGCGCAGGTAGTCGAAGCCGAATTCGGTGTTGGTGCCGTAGGTGATGTCACAGGCGTACTGGATGCGCCGCTGGGCCGGTGTCGACTCGGATTTGAGGACGCCGACGCTCAGGCCCATGAATCGGTAGGCGCGGCCCATCCATTCGGCGTCGCGTTCGGCGAGGTAGTCGTTGACCGTGACGAGGTGAACTCCCTTGCCGGACAGGGCGTTCAGATACACGGGCAGGGTGGCGACGAGAGTCTTTCCCTCGCCGGTCTGCATCTCGGCGATATTGCCGAGGTGAAGGGCCGCCCCGCCCATGATCTGGACGTCGAAGTGGCGCATCCCGAGGGTGCGGCGGGCCGCCTCACGGATGGCGGCGAAAGCCTCGGGGAGCAGGTCGTCGAGGCTCTCGCCCTTCTCGTGGCGCTGCCTGAACTCCGGAGTGAGGGACTGGAGTTCCTCGTCGGTCAGCCCCTCGAAATCCTCCGACAGGGAGCCGACCTGTTCGGCGATGCGCTCCAGCCTGCGCAGCACCCGGCCCTCACCGGCCCGCATGATCCTGCCGGTGATCGCCTCAAGTCCTTTGCCCTGCGCCATTCCGCTCATTGTCGACGCACAACTTCCGCGCAGCAAGCAGCGGAATGGCGCACGGGGCTCCCGTGCATTCCTGCGAAAAAGGCCGGCCAAAGGGCCTTTGTGCAATTCAGGGGACGGAGTTCGGCGCGTGGGGCCGGATTCAGCGAATGGGGCGGTGGAGGTTGTCTCGTTTCGAGGGGCCGGGTGTGGCGTCGGCGATCCAGGGGCCTTCCCCGGAGGGGTCGACGATGCCGTGTTCGAGCCACTCGTAGGTGCCCGACATGACGCCCTTGACCACCTTGCCGTCGAGGTCGTCGGTGTTGGTCCACAGCCGGCCGAACAGCTCGTCGACGCGGATGCGGGCCTGGCGGCAGAAGACGTCGGCGAGCTGGTAGGCCTCGCGGCCGTGGTCCTCGGTGGTGCGCAGGAGTTCGGCGCGCACACAGACCGCGCTCATCGCGAAGAGCTCGGCGCCGATGTCCACGATCCGGCCGAGGAAGCCCTGCTTGGTCTCCATACGGCCCTGCCAGCGGGACATGGCGTAGAAGGTGGAGCGGGCGAGCTTGCGGGCGGTGCGCTCGACGAAGCGCAGGTGGCCCGACAGGTCGACATGCCCGTCCGGGTGGAAGTCGCCGTACGCGCCCGGGAGTTGACCGGCCCCCGCGACCAGCTTCGGCAGCCACTTGGCGTAGAAGACACCCGCGTTCGCGCCCGCCTTCGCCTTGTCGGAGAGGGACTTCTCGGGGTCGATCAGGTCGCCCGCGACCGACAGGTGGGCGTCGACGGCCTCGCGGGCGATCAGCAGGTGCATGATCTCCGTGGAACCCTCGAAGATGCGGTTGATGCGCAGGTCGCGCAGGATCTGCTCGGCCGGGATCGCACGTTCGCCGCGGGCCGCGAGGGACTCGGCGGTCTCGAAGCCGCGGCCGCCGCGGATCTGGACGAGCTCGTCGGCCATCAGCCAGGCCATCTCGGAGGCGTACAGCTTGGCGAGCGCGCCCTCGATGCGGATGTCGTTGCGGTCCTCGTCGGCCATCTGCGACGACAGGTCGAGCACGGCCTCCAGGGCGAAGGTGGTGGCCGCGATGAAGGAGATCTTCGACCCGACCGCCTCGTGGTACGCGACGGGCTTGCCCCACTGCTCGCGCGCCGCCGACCACTCGCGGGCGATCTTCAGACACCACTTGCCGGCGGCGACGCACGACGCGGGCAGCGAGAGCCGCCCGGTGTTCAGCGTCGTCAGGGCGATCTTCAGACCGGCGCCCTCCGGCCCTATGCGGTTGGCGGCAGGGACCCGGACCTGGTGGAAACGGGTGACACCGTTCTCGATGCCGCGCAGGCCCATGAAGGAGTTGCGGTTCTCCACGGTGATGCCGGGCGAGTTGGTCTCCACGACGAAGGCCGTGATGCCGCCCTTGTGGTCCTCGCTCTTCGGCACCCGGGCCATCACCACCAGCAGGTCGGCGACCACGCCGTTGGTGGTCCAGAGCTTCACCCCGTCGAGGACGTAGTCCTCCCCGTCCGGGATCGCCGTGGTGGCCAGCCGGGCCGGGTCGGAGCCCACGTCGGGCTCGGTCAGCAGGAAGGCGCTGATGTCGGTGCGGGCGCAGCGCGGCAGGAACTGGTCCCGCTGCTCCTGCGTCCCGAACAGCTTCAGCGGCTGCGGTACGCCGATCGACTGATGCGCAGAGAGCAGCACGCCGATCGCGGGGCTGGCCGAGCCCGCCAGCGCGAGCGCCTTGTTGTAGTACACCTGGGTGAGGCCGAGGCCGCCGTACTTGGTGTCGATCTTCATGCCGAGGGCGCCGAGCTCCTTGAGACCGTTGATCACCTCGTCGGGGATCTGCGCCTCGCGCTCGATCAGGGCGCCGTCGACCTTCGTCTCGCAGAAGTCGCGCAGCTTGGCGAGGAACTCCTCGCCGCGCTGCGCGTCCTCGTCCGGCGGCATCGGGTGCGGGTGGATCAGGTCGAGCCGGAAGCGGCCGAGGAAGAGCTCCTTGGCGAAACTGGGCTTGCGCCAGTCCTGTTCACGCGCGGCCTCGGCGACCTGACGTGCCTCACGCTCCGTGACCGTTGGCTGGTGGGGTGTTGCGGACATGAGGGTCACCTCGCCGCGAATAGGGATCTTGGGCCTGTACGTCGATCCTGCGGACGTACGCCGATCTTGCGGGCGTACGTTACCGACCGGTGCTACTCGATCGTATGTACCCGATTCGGGGCGACCCCACCAGTCCTCGCGCGCCGATCAGCCGATGTCGCACGCGCCGATGTCCCGCACGGAGCCACCGAGGCCGACGCCGCCGGACTTGGAGAAGCGGGGTCGGCGGTGTTGCATGGGTGGCCCTTCCGGGGGACGGTTCGCGTACACCCCTTCGGGGGCCCCGGGCCGGGAGGAGGTTGCCGCGGACCTCGTCGCCACCCCACCCTGTGGACAGCGACCGGCAGAACGGTCGTAGGGTCCTACGGAAAACCGGCAGAACGGTCGCCCGGAAATTCATTGTCGAAGCGCTTCGACAACCTATGGACACCCATCATCCATCGAGCTACTGTCGAGCCACCCCCACTGACCCCTTGTCCACAGCGCACTCTATCGAAGCGCTTCACACGCATGGAGAGCTGGATGGTCACCCTCGCCGAGGTCGCTCAGCACGCCGGAGTCTCGGCGAGCACGGTGAGCTATGTCCTCAGCGGCAAGCGGTCCATCTCCGCGGGCACCCGACAGCGGGTCGAGCGGAGCATCCAGGAGCTGGGCTATCACCCCAACGCGGGCGCCCGGGCCCTGGCGAGCAGCCGGTCCAACATCATCGCGCTGATGGTTCCGCTCCGCACCGACATGTACGTCCCCGTGATGATGGAGATCGCCATCGCGGTGGCCACGACCGCCCGCACCCACGGCTACGACGTGCTGCTGCTCACCGGCGAGGAGGGTCCCGACGCCGTGCGCCGCGTCACCGGCAGCGGGCTCGCCGACGGGATGATCCTGATGGACGTCGAACTCGACGACGAGCGGCTGCCGTTGCTGCGCGGCACCGACCAGCCGTCCGTGCTCATCGGTCTGCCCGCCGACACCACCGGGCTGACCTGCGTCGACCTCGACTTCGGTGCGACGGGTGCGCTGTGCGCCGAACACCTGGCGATCCTCGGCCACCGTGACATCGCTGTCATCGGCGAGGCGCCCGCGGTGTACGAGCGGCACACCGGCTTCGCGGAGCGCACCCTCGACGGACTGCGGTCCCGCTCACGGGAGTTGGGCCTGCGTGTACTGCACCGCCCCTGCGAGGGCGGGTACGACGCGATGGCCGTCACGCTCGCCCGGGTCTTCGACGAGCGCCCGGGCACCTCGGGGTTCGTCGTGCAGAACGAGTCCGCGGTCGAGCCGCTGCTCGCGCTGCTGCGCCAGCAGGGCCGCGCCGTGCCCGAGGACGTCTCCGTGATCGCGATCTGCCCGGACCAGGTCGCCACACAGGCCTCGGTGCGGCTCACCTCGGTCGCCATCCCCGCCCAGGAGATGGGACGGCATGCCGTGGAGCACCTGGTGGCCAAGCTCGACGGGCGCGGCAAGGACGAAGTCGTGCTGATCGCACCCGAGTTGACGACGAGGGCGAGTTCGGGTCCGGCGCCGTCCGTGTCGTAGACCCGCTGCCCGTTCGCCCCGCACCTGCCCACCCGTACGTCCGTGCGTGCGGACGTACGTCCATTTCTCGCGCTGCACCCCTCCAGGAGCA
Organism: Streptomyces sp. R21; assembly: GCF_041051975.1. Classification (GTDB taxonomy): domain Bacteria; phylum Actinomycetota; class Actinomycetes; order Streptomycetales; family Streptomycetaceae; genus Streptomyces. The sequence continues at coordinate 3,015,177 of NZ_CP163435.1, forward strand.
CCCCACGTGAATCAGCCTGCCGAAAGTCAGCCTCCGCAGGGGGCCGTCAGCCTCGCCCAGTCCTCCCCGACCATCGGCACGTTCCGCGAGCGGGACGGCGCGCTGGAGTGGAGCGGCCGCCAGGAGACCGTCCGCATCGAGCCCTGGGGTCCCGACGCGGTCCGGGTCCGGGCGCGGCTCGGTGGCCCGCTCGTCGAGGGCCTGCCCGGCGCGCTCCTCGACGACGCGCCGGCCACCGCGGCCACCGTCAAGATCGAGGGCGGCGAAGGGACGCTGACCGTCGGCGCGCTCACCGTCGAGGTCAGCGCCGAGGGCCTCATACGGTTCGTGCGCACCGACGACGGCACGGAACTCCTCACCGAGGCACGCGCCCACTTCTGGTGGCCGGGCCCCCGTCTGTACACGCCGGTCGGAAACGGTCACCACCGCCTGGAGCAGCGCTTCGCCGCCTACGAGGGCGAGAAGCTGTTCGGCCTCGGCCAGCACCAGCACGGCCGCCTCGACCAGAAGGGCACCGTCCTCGACCTGGTCCAGCGCAACGCCGAGGTGAGCATCCCGGTCCTCACCTCCAGCCGCGGCTACACCCTGCTGTGGAACAGCCCGGCGATCGGCCGTGTGGAGCTGGCGGACAACGGAACGCGCTGGGTGGCGGACTCGGCGCGCCAGATCGATTACTGGATCACCGCGGGCGCCCCGGCCGACGGTCAGCGCCGCTACAGCGCGGTGACCGGCCGCACTCCGATGCTGCCGGAGTGGGCGGCGGGCTTCTGGCAGTGCAAGCTGCGCTATCGCACGCAGGACGAACTCCTCGCCGTGGCACGGGAGTACAAGCGGCGCGGCCTGCCCCTCTCCGCCATCGTCTGCGACTTCTTCCACTGGACGCACCTGGGCGAGTGGAAGTTCGACCCGGCGGAGTGGCCCGACCCGGCAGCGATGCAGGCCGAGTTGCGGGAACTCGGCGTCAAGCTCGTGATCTCCGTCTGGCCGTCCGTGTCGCCGCTCTCCGAGAACCACCAACTCATGGAGCAGCGGGGCTACTTCATCGGCACGCAGTACGGCCCGATGGCGCACGCCGACTGGCCCGACAAGGAGGTCGCCTCGACCGTCCAGGTCGCCTTCTACGACGCCACGAACCCCGAGGCCCGCGAGTTCATGTGGTCGAAGGTCCGCGACAACTACCTGCAGCCGTACGGGATCGACGCCTTCTGGCTGGACGCCTGCGAGCCCGAGCTGAAGCCCGGCTTCCAGGAGAACCTGCGCTACTGGGCGGGTCCCGGCCTGGAGGTCGGCAACATGTACCCGCGCGAGAACGCCCGCACCTTCTACGAGGGCATGCTCGCCGAGGGCGAGAGCGAGGTCGTCAGCCTCAACCGCTCGGCGTGGGCGGGCAGTCAGCGCTACGGCGCCGCCCTGTGGTCCGGCGACATCGGCACCGACTTCGCGACGCTGCGCCGCCAGATCGCGGCGGGCCTCAACACCGCGCTGTCCGGCATCCCCTGGTGGAACACCGACATCGGCGGCTTCCACGGCGGCGACCCGGACGACCCGGCGTACCGCGAGGTGATGGTCCGCTGGTTCCAGTTCGGCGCGCTGTCCCCGCTGATGCGCCTGCACGGCTTCCGCGACCCCGGCATGCCGCTCGGCCCGGAGATGACCGGCGGCCCCAACGAGGTCTGGTCGTACGGCGAGGAGGCCGGCGCGATCCTGGAGAAGTACCTGCGGCTGCGCGAGCGCCTGAAGCCGTACGTCCTGGACGTGATGCGCGAGGCCCACGAGGAGGGCCTGCCGGTGATGCGCCCGCTGTTCCTGGAGTTCCCCGGCGACCAGGCGGCCTGGTCGGTGGACGACGCGTATCTGTTCGGCCGGGACCTCCTGGTGGCCCCCGTGCTGACGGCGGGCGCCACGGCCCGCACGACCTACCTCCCGGCGGGCGCCCGCTGGACGGACGCGTGGACCGGGACGTCGTACGACGGAGGCACGACCGTCACGGTCGAGGCCCCGCTGGACCGCATCCCGCTGTTCCTGCGGGACGGGGCACGGCTGCCCGTGGTGGAGTAGCCGCCCCTGCGCGCAGGTGCGGCCGGTCCCACCAGGGGAGGGACCGGCCGCATACCTCTGCTCAGCCCCGGCAGACCGAGGGCAGGGAGCGGACCAGGGCGGTGGTGTGCAGGAGGTCCGGGTGGCTCTCGTAGCCGACTCGGACGACGGCGAGGGCCAGTTCCGGCCGGCAGGACGGGACGGCGCGCTCGGGGGTCGAGACGGCCAGGGCCTGGACGAGGTCGGTGGTGATGCGGTTGATCCGCTGCCGTACGAGGTTGAGGTCCGGCTTGGTGGTCGGAGCCTCGGACGGATGCGCGGTCCAGCGCTTGAACAGCCCGCGCTGGACGAGCTTGTTGGCCTCGATCTGGTCGCGGAAGATCCGCCGGACCTCGTCGGGGTCGGCGCCGGCCTGCTGGGCCTGTGCGGCCGCGGAGTCGAGGACCTGCTGCTCGCGCGCGGGGTCGTCGATGGGGCCCTCGGTGCCCCACTTCGCGGCGGCCACCAGGTCGGCGGTGGCGAGGCGTTCGGCGGCGAGGGCGGCCACGGGGTACAGCGCGGTGGAAGCGGCGGCGGGGGGAGCGGGGGCCGCGGACGCGGCTGACGGTACGGCGAGCAAAGCCGCCGCGGCGAGGGCGGCCGCGGCGGTCAGGAGGTGACGGTGGGGGGTGACGGTTCGCATGGGTGCCATGAAACCCCATGCCGCCGGACGGACGGGGAGCCGTCCCGGCGACTGGCCGGAACGACTCCCCTTGCCTCAACTGCTGCTGACCGTCAGGTTGTTGGTGGTGAAGTCCGCGCCGCCGGACGACGACGTGATCTCGTAGCCGAACTGGACGTCACCGATGGTCTCGTTGCCGAACCAGCCCTTGGTGTCCTTGATCCACTTCAGGATCGGCAGGACGTTCACCGTGCCCGAGGTCGAGTTGGAGGTGCGGATGAAGGAGAACACCGCGTTGGAGCCGTTGGTGCCCTTGTAGACGGTCCAGGTGTGGCCGCCGAGCGTCACGTTCCCCTGCGAGGTGCCGAGGGGGCCGACGGCTCCGGTCTTGTTGACCCAGAGCATGATCTCGTAGCGGTGGGCGGTGTCCCAGATGTCGTACGACGTGTTGTACGCGCCGGAGGACGGGACGGTGACGTTGTAGTTGCTGGAGAGCGAACCGAGCGAGGTGATCGACTTGTTGATCGCCTTCGTGGAGTTCGGGTACGACTTGATACCGCCGGTGTTCGGGTGGTTGGCCCAGACTCCCCAGTTGGTGCCGGAGTTGGCCCAGATGCACTGGCTGCCCGCGCCGGAGCCCCAGATGTTGTTGTAGAGGGTGTAGCCGTTCAGGTTGGTGCTGGCCCACTGGTCGCAGGAGGACCAGACGGCGGCCGAGGCGGGGGCGGAGGCGAGGCCGACCGTGGCGCCGAGGGCGAGTGCGGGAGCCAGCAGAGCCTTGGTCACCTTGCTCAACGTACGTGTTGCCATGGTGTCCCTTCCATGGGTGGGGGGAAATGCGGGTGCTACTGCGGCCCCAGTTCGAGGACGCAGTCTTCTCCGGCGCGCAGGTCGAGCGTTCGCGCCCCGGAGGAAGTCCGGAGATCCACACGGCAGGTGCGGCCCGGTCGCACGACGGCTCTCGCGCCGCGCGGGTGCCAGGTCAGGTCGATCTCGGCGCCGAACCTCGTGCGCACACCGCTGAGCCGGCCCTGCGAGTGGGTGGCGGTGAGCGCGGGAAAGAGGACGAGCCGGTGGGGGGTCGACTGGACGAGGGTTTCGATGACGACCGCGGGCAGGGCGTGTGCCGCGTCCGCGTTGTAGACGTCGCGCCGCGGGTAGTGGGCGCTCATCAGCGAGGCGTGGAAGAAGTCGCCGCCCAGCACCTGGCCGAGGGCGTGGGCGACCCGGTGGCCGTCGCGCAGCCGGGCCGCGACGAGGGCGTGGTGGAGATGGCCGTGCGCCGAGTCGTTCTCGGCACCGCGGAGTTGGAGTGCGCGATGGGCAGCCGCCGCGAGGCCCGGGGTGTCGTACGGATTGATCTCGTCGAGGGGCCACACCCCGTACAGGTGGCTGAGGTGCCGGTGGTCGTAGGTGTCGTCGAGGCCCGGCCAGGCCCATTCGGCGAGGGCCCCGTCGTGGTTGACCCGGTGCGACGGCAGCCTGTCGGCCAGGGCGCGCCATCGGTCGGCGTCGGGGCCCGGGTGGTAGTCGGCCGCGGTGAGCAGGGCGTGCCGGGCCGCGGAGAGGTCCATCGCTGCGTTGAGGGCACCCCAGCTTCCGTTCGCGGGGCGGTTCTCGGGCGAGTAGGACGGGACGACGACCACGTGTCCGTCGGGGTCGGTGCGGCAGAGGAAGTCCGCGTAGAAATCGGCGACTTCGGCGAGTACGGCGGCGAGCCGGGGGTCGCGTCCGCCGGGCGTCTCGTCGTGGTCGACGAGCGGTTTGAGCAGCCAGTCGGCGCCCGCCGTCCACAGGTGCAGCGGGTATTCGCGGCTGAAGTGGTACGTGTGCCCGGACTCTCCGTCGGTGTGCGAGGGCGCGACGACACCCCGGGTACCGAAGATCGCACGGGCGTTGTCCCGCCAGTGGGCCAACTGGCCGTGCACGAGGGCCGCGTGGGCTTCGGTGACCTCGGGGAGAGCGGCCGCGACCGCCGAGGCGGTCTGGAGGTTCAGGTTGGCGTTGGTGGTGAACGCGCCGGACCAGGCGGTGTTCCAGTCGCCGGTCCACAGGCCGGGCAGCCGGGGCGGGAGCATGCCGCTGGACGAGAGCAGGTGGTAGCGCCCGGCCGCGAAGAGCCGTTCCAGCAGGGCGGGGCTCTTGGGCCGTTCCAGCAACTCCGAGCCGGGCAGGGCGCGTTCGGTGGCATCGGCGCCGAGGGCGAGGGACACGCGGCGGTAGGCGGGGCGGTGCAGGGCGAGGTGGCGCTCCAGGAGGCAGGGGTACGGCTTCACACCGAGGGGCGGGTCCTCGCCGAGGGGCGGCTTCACACCGAGGGGCGGGTCCTCGCCGAGGGGCGGATCCTCACCCGGCGGGAACGGTGGGTCCGGCTGGTCCGGCGGGAGCAGCTCGCGAAGGGCCCGTGTCTCGGCGAGTACGTCCAGTTCGCCGGTGTGCCGTCGCACCCGTGTCAGCAGCAGCACCGACTCCGCGCCCGCGACGCGCACCCCTGGCGGAGCGAGCGTCGTTCTGCCGCCGGTGACCACGACGAGGGTCACACCGGTGTACGCGCGGTCGCTGCCGGGGTAGCGGGCGCGCAGGGTCAGCATGGCCCCCTCGGAGGTGAGGGCCGAGCCATGGCCGACGGCCAACTCCTGGGGAGCGCCCGGGAGTCGGTGATCGAGGGAGATGTCGACGTCCAGTCCCGGAGCCGTGACGTGCTGGACGATCACGTCGTCGGCGCGCGAGACGAAGACCTGGCTGCGCCACTCCCCGCACACCGCGTCGACTACCCCGGACTCGAAGTCCACCGAGCGGCGGTAGCGGTGCCACTGCCCCGACGGCCGCCCCAGCCGCACCTGGAAGGCGGGGTGGAAGGGCTGCACCCACTGCAACGCGCGTCCGTCCGTGAAGGATTCGGCGGCGGCCGTCTCCCCCGCGATCAGGCGGTCCTGGAGCGCCGCCAGTTGGCCGGCGAGGTGCGGCGGCCGGGCGTGCTCGCCGCCGTTGGGCCGTACGAGCGTGTGATGCGTCACGATGACGCGGTCATTGATCGGGTCGCCGAACACAAGAGCGCCGTGCCGCCCGTTGCCGCTCAGGAAGGCGTCCTCCCAGCGGTCGGCGGGGAGCGCCTCCCAGGTGGCGTGCGCGGGCCGGTCGGCCTGAGTGTCGTTCCCGCTCATGGGCGCAGCACCGCCACGCCGTAGCGGTCGAGGGCGACCTCGCCGGTGACGGTTGCGCCCGTGAGCAGATCGTGGTGGGTCCCCGGCACCTCGACCGTCACCGGCTCGCGCCCGTGGTTGAGCAGGAACAGCAGGTCACCGCGCCGGACGGCCTCGACCCGGGCGGGCAGGCCGTCCAGCACGGGGCGTACCCCGGCCTCGGCAGCGACCGTGGCCAGAAGGTCGGTCAGTGCGCCCGGTTCGGGAAGCGTGGAGACATACCGCGCACGCCCCTTCCGCAACACCGCGGGCAGCCCGTCGAGTTCACCGCCCTTGTACACGGACTCGGTGACGGCGTCCGCGTCCGCTTCGATCTCCTCGGACCACAGGGTCCCCCGGAACCCGTCGCACTCGGCGGTCTCCCCCGCGTCCAGCGGCCACCACTCGTGCAGGGTGCGGATGCCGAACAGCTTGCGCAGCCGGGGGTCGATGCCGCCCTCGCGCACCCGGTCGTCCTCGTCCGCGATCCCGGTGAGGAAGCCGCAGACGAGGGTGCCGCCGCCTTGTACGTACGCGACGAGGTTATCGATCGCCGCGTCCGTGAGCAGGTACAGCTGCGGTACGACGACGAGCCGGTACGCGGAGAGGTCGTGCTCGGGGTGGGCGAAGTCGGTGGTGAGATGGGCCTCCCAGAGGGCGCGGTGCCAGGCGCGCAGGACATCCGGGTAATCGGCCTCGCAGGAGAGCCGTCCGTCCTGGGCACCGGCCCACCAGGAGTTCCACTCGTGCAGGATCGCGATGCCGGCACCGCTGTGCGTGCCCGTCACCTCCTCGCCGATACGGGCGAGTTCGGCACCCAGCTGCTTGACCTCCTGGAAGGTGCGGCCGTGCTCCCCGGCGTGACTGACCATGCCGGAGTGGAACTTCTCGGCGCCCTGCCGGGACTGGCGCCACTGGAAGTAGCAGACGGCGTCGGCGCCCCTGGCGACGGCCTGGAGGGACCAGAGGCGGTTGAGTCCGCGCGCCTTGGGGTGGTTGACGCCGCGCCAGTTGACCGGACCCGCCGCCTGTTCCATGAGCATCCACGGACCGCGCGCCTGAGAGCGCGTCAGATCCTGTACGAGTGCGCCGCCCTGGGCGCCGAAGGGGTCCCGCGGGTCCGGGTAGAGGTCGACGGAGACGACGTCCTCGCGCTCCACCCACCGCCAGGCGTCCTGGCCCACCCACAGGGGCATGAAGTTGGTCGTGACCGGGATGTGCGGGGTGTGCCGGGCGACGATGTCGCGCTCCGCGAGGTAGCACTCCAGAAGCATGTCGGACGTGTAGCGCTTGAAGTCCAGCACCTGGGTCGGGTTCTTCATGTAGTGGGCGTGGCGCGGCGGCAGGACCTCGTGCCAGCCGTCGTAGCCCTGGCTCCAGAAAGCGGTGCCCCAGGCCTCGTTGAGGGCGTCGATGGTGCCGTACTTCTGCCGGAGCCACCGGCGGAAGGTGGCGGCGGCCTCGTCGCCCCAGTCGTAGGTGCAGTACTCGTTGTTGATGTGCCACATGGTGAGGGCGGGGTGGCTGCCGTAGCGGGCGGCCAGGTCCTCGGTGATGGCGGCGGCGTAGCGGCGGTAGGTGTCGCTGGAGTGCGAGAAGTGCTGGCGGCCGCCCCACCATTCGGTGCGGCCGTCCTCGTCGCGCGGCAGTGTCTCGGGGTGCAGGCGGCCCATGCAGGGCGGGGGCGAGGAGGTGGGGGTGGCGAGGACGACACCGATGCCGTTCGTGTGCATCAGGTCCATCAGCCGGTCCAGCCAGCCGAACTCACGTGCTCCCGGCCGGGGTTCGAGCTTCGCCCAGGAGAAGACGCCGAGCGTCACGGAGTTGACGCCGGCCTCCCTCATGAGGCGGACGTCCTCGTGCCAGGTCTCCTCGGGCCACTGCTCGGGGTTGTAGTCGCCGCCGAAGAGGATGCGGCCGCGGGTGGCGTCGGCGAGGGTCGGACGCCCGGGTTCCCTGGACTCGGGCATCAGACCGGCTCCCCGTACTGGATGCCGCGCCCGTTGGTGCCGAGGTACACGCGGCCGTGGATGCGCGGGTCACCGGCGATGGTCTCGCCGGTCCAGCCCCACTGGTGGGCGTCGTCGTTGATCCGCACCCAGCTCTTCGCGCCGTCGTCGGAGCGGAACACGAAGGTGCCGGCGCCGGTCGACCCGACGTGGAAGAGCGCCGGATAGCCGGCGCCGTCGGCCGCCTTGCCGAAGCCGAGCACGTACGACGCCGAGCAGCTGTCGACCTTCGTGAAGCTCGCGCCGCCGTCGGTGGAGCGGAACAGGCCGTTGGTCTTCGCCGAGAGCCACAGGTCACCGCCGCGACCGGGCGCCGCGACCAGCTTGAACTGGACGTCACCGGAAGGCAGTCCGGTGGCCGCGGGGGTGAAGGTCGCGCCGTTGTCAGTGCTGGCGTTTACGGTTCCTGTGCCGGTGTCGTACGCGTAGAAGCGTGCGGGGTTCTTGGGGTCTGCGACGGGGGTCGCGCCCTTGGGGAAGGAGGTCACCTCGGTCCAGGTGGCGCCGCCGTCGGTGGAGCGGTGGGCCGGGTATGTGGTGCCGTCCCAGTGGATGAAGGTCCACAGCAGCGTGGAGCCGTCGGCGCTCACGGCGATCGGGCCCGGTGCGCTGGAGGCGAGGGCGGGCTGGGCCGCGAAGGGCGTCCAGGTCCGGCCGCCGTCGGTGGAATGGGCACCGTTGCCGTGGTCGCCCCAGCCGGTGCGGACGACGTAGGAAGGCTTGAGTGCGGCGATCGCGAGACCGGTCGCGGTGCCGAAGACGGGGTTCGAGGCCATGCCTCGGGAGGGGGACGCGGTGAGGGCCTCGTGATACATGACGCCGATGTCGCCGTGGCCGCTGAGCAGATGGGCGGCGCCGGCGGGCGGTGAGACGAGCTGGCGGACCGAGGCCTCCTCGATGCCGCGGATCTCGGGCGCCCAGTGCACCAGGTCGCGGGTGCCGTAGAGAGTGGCGCCGGTGCCGTAGACCATGTGGTGGGAGTCGTAGGGGTCGATGGCCAGGGCCTGGATCCACCAGCCGAACTTCGGCGCGTCCTGGCCCCACTTGAGGTAGGGCGTCTCGGAGACGTCGAGGACCGCCCGCTCTCTCAGCGACGTCCAGGTGCGGCCGCCGTCGGTGGAGCGGAAGACCGTGTCGAGCGCCGCCCACCGGTTGTTGGTGGACACGGCGACCGTGCCCGGGCGCCGCGCGTCCACGGCCAGGCCGCCGTAGGCGAAGGTGTCCGCCGAGCCTCCCCCACTGCTCAACGTGTGGGCGGTGCCCCCAGAGGTGGTGCCGCCGGGCTGCACCGGCGTGACCTCGGTCCATGTGCCGGTGGCGGTGTTCAGCTTGTGCACGCTGCCGTGGGACTGCCCGTTGGGGCCGGGCGCGTCGGCGTAACTGACGTACAGCTCGCGGCTGTGGCCGTCGTACGCGGCATGGATCGGCACCTTCGCCGCGGTGCCGGTCGGCTGCCCGGGGACGGCCTCCCAGGTGCTGCCGTCGCTCGTGCGGTACAGGTTCACGGCGGTGGCGGAACCGTCCCCGTCGCCCCACCCGGCGTACAGCACGCGCCCGGCGGCGGCGAGGAAGACCACGCCCTGCCCGGACGAGCTCGGCTTCGCCGGGAAACCGGTGGCCGGGGCCCAAGTGGCGCCGTGGTCGGTCGACTTGAGGAGCCCGTCGTGGCGCGTGCCCAGCCACAGCGTGCGGCTGTCGCGCGGGTCGACGAGCAGCCGCTCACCCGCGCCCCGGCCGTCCTCGTTGGCGCCGAGCTTCACGTCGAGGTCGGCGCGCGACCAGGTGGCGCCCCGGTCCTCGGAGCGCAGCACGGCACCGTTCGACGCCCAGCTCTGCGCGTACGCCCCGAGCGCGAGGTAGAGCCGGTTCGGGTGGGCCGGGTCGACGGCCATCGCCTCGACACCGAGCAGGTTCCAGTCGTCCCAGCCCAGGTGATCGACGAGCGGAACCCAGGTGGCGCCGCGGCTGTCCCAGCGGTAGGCGCCGCCGACATCGGTCCGGGCGTACGCGAGCCCCCGCACCGCCGGGTGGAACAGCACACCGGTGATGAATCCGGTGCCGCCGATGACGACGTTGCGCCAGCGATAGCGGGGCGCAGCAGCGGCAGTGGCCGCCGACGCGGGGGCGCCGGTGACGGACAGAGCGACCGCGGCAGCGCTCCCACCAAGAACGGCTCGCCTGCTCAGTCGGGGCGTGCGCATGACATACCTCGTTCTACGAGAAGGGCACTTTGCAACGTGCGGGGAGGAAAGCCCCGTCAGGGGCGCGGGGAACTGCGCGACAAGCCGCAACCAGCCCGCAGCCGCGACCCGACCCCGAGAGGCAACCCCTTGGGCCCGCCACGGCCGACCGCCAGTCAGGAGCGCAGGTCGGCCGCAGCGGAGCAGAGGTGGCGAAGGAGAGACGGCGGGCCAAGGTCAGCCCTTCACCGCGCCGGTGAGCATCCCCTTCTTGAAGTGCCGCTGCACGAACGGCGAGAGAACGGCGACAGGGAGCAGCGCCATGACCATGACGGCCATCTGCACGGCCAGCCCGGACAGTTGACCCGTCTTGATGGCCTGGCCCAGGCCGACCGGGGCTTCCTGCTTCTGGACGAGCTGGATCATGACGTTCTGCAGCGGCATCATGTCCTGGTCGTTCAGGTAGAGGGACGCGTTGAACCAGGCACTCCAGTATCCGACCGCATAGAACAGTGTGATCACCGCGAGCACCGCCCGGGAGAGCGGCATGACGATCTGCCACAGGATGCGGAAGTCGCCGGCGCCGTCGATGCGGGCGCTGTCGATGAGTTCCTGCGAGATGCCCATGAAGAAGCCGCGCAGCACCAGGATGTTGAAGACGCTGATCGCGCTCGGCAGGATCAGCGCGAGATAGCTGTCCGTCAGGCCGAGGGTCTGCACCAGCAGATAGGTCGGGATGAGACCGGCACTGAAGAACATGGTCGCCAGCAGCAGCATCAGGATCGAGCGGTGCCCCAGCGAGCCGATGCGGGAGAGGCCGTAGGCGCACAGCACGGACACGGTCATCGAGAAGGCCGTGCCGACCAGCGTGATGAGGACGCTGATGACCGCGGCGCGGGTGACCTGTCCGCCGCTGAGCAGTTCCTGGTAGGCGACGAAGGTGATGCTCTTGGGGACCATCACCAGACCGCCGGCCTCGTCGATGGTCTTCCTCGACGACAGGCTGGTGACGATCACGATCCAGAGCGGGAAGAGGACCGCCAGGCAGGCGACGGCGAGGACGACTCCCTTGCCCGCCAGACCCGCCTTGGTGGGCTCCTCCTCCCACACCGGCCGCGGCGGGGCGGCCCACGGGCTCGGCCTGCGCACCGGTTTGTCGATGACCGCGGTCATTTCTTGTACACCCCCTGCTCGCCCATCAGATGGGCCACCTTGTTGGCGGCGAGGACCAGGCCGAGGCTCACGACGCCCTTGACGAGTCCGGCGGCGGCCGCGTAGCCGAAGTCCTGGTTGCGGACGCCGTTCCACCACACGAAGGTGTCCAGGACCTCCGCCGCGCCCGGTCCGACGGCGTCGCGTTGCAGCAGGATCTGCTCGAAGCCGACGGTGAGGGCGTCGCCGACGCGCAGCACCAGCAGCAGGGCGATCACCGGGCGCAGCGCGGGCAGCGTGACGTGCCACATGCGGCGCCAGCGATTGGCGCCGTCCATCGCGGCGGCCTCGTACAGATCCGGGCTGACCGACGCCAGCGCGGCGAGGAAGACGATGATCCCCCAGCCGGCGTCCTTCCACACGCTCTGCGCGGTGATCAGGAACTTGAACGTGCTGGGGTCGGTCATGAAGTCGAGGCCGTCGTAGCCGTGCTGCCGCAGGACCTGCGAGAGGAACCCGGCGCCGCCGAAGAGCTGCTGGAAGACGGCGATGACCAGCACCCAGGAGAAGAAGTGCGGCAGATAGAGAACGGCCTGCGCGAACGCCCGCACCCGGGGCCTGATCACGCTGTTGATGAGCAGCGCGAGCAGGATCGGGATCGGGAAGAACAGCACGAGCTGGAGGACGAACAGCACCAGCGTGTTCTGGAGGGCGCTCCAGAAGGCCGAGTCCGCGAAGACGCGCTGGAAGTTCTCCAGTGCCACCCAAGGGCTGTGCAGCATGGCGACGGCGCCGTTGTCGCTGATGTAGGGGTCGTAGTCCTGGAAGCCGACCACGTTGCCGAGGATCGGCACGTAGTTGAAGAGCAGGATCAGGGCGATGGCCGGCAGGGTCATCAGGAGCAGCACCCGGTCGCGTCTGAACCTGATCCGCAGGCTCACCTTCCCCGGGCGCCGTTCCTTCCGGGGTCCGGCGGCGCCGCCGGACGCCGCCGGAGTCTTCTCCGGCGTCTTGGCCTCGGTCCTGCTCCGAGGCACCGTGCTGTGCGACACGGCCGTTCTCCTTGCCTCGGTACCGGGTCAGCTGGCCGCGGAGCCGTTCTCGTCGAGGATCTTCTTGTACCAGTCGCGCAGTTTGTCGCCGCCCTTGCTCTTCCAGTCGGAGACGAACTGCTGCATGTCGCTGATCTTCTTGCGGCCGCGGACGATGTCGTCCTCCATCTGCTCCATGTCGTTGGAGAGGTTGGTGTAGCGGTTCGGCTCGGTGATCTGCATGCCCCAGAAGGAGGACTTCTTGGTGAAGGCGCCCATCCGCTGCTCCCACTCGACCTGGCCCTTGGCGACCTCGGGGAAGTCGGGGTGCGCGATGGTCGCGGCGGGGCTCGCGACCATGACGAACGCGTTCATCACGTCGATGTTGCCCTGGTCGGTCTTGACGGGGACACCGTCCTTGACCGTGTAATGAGTGCCCTCCACGCCGTAGTTGGTCATCATGTACTCCTTGGTGCCGTACGGCGCCGCGGTGACGTTGGCGACGGCGAGCACATCGCGGATGACCGACTCGGAGGCCTTCTTGTTGACGAAGGCGAAGATTCCGGCGGGTTGTTCGGCCCACATGGTGGGGTTGCCGCCGTCGTGGCCCCAGACGTCCATGCCCCAGACCTTGAAGTCCGGGTTCTGGGTGGCCTGTTCGGCGGTGCGGCCGTACCACTGCGAGATGTTGTTCGGGTAGATCAGGAACTCGCCCTTGGCGAACTTGGGGCCCGGGTCGGGGGCGTTCTTGCCCATCTTGGCGTCGGGGTGGACGACCCCGGCGGCGAAGAGCTTGCGGGACCACTCCAGCGCTTCGAGGTACTCGTCGGTCTCGATGCGGTAGACCAGCTTGCCGTCGACCATGTTCCAGCCCAGCGGCTTCTCACTGCCGGAGAGCACACCGAAGGCCTGGAAGGCGGTCCACTTCATGTCCAGACACGCCCAGCGCTTGGCCTTCGGGTTGGTGATCTCCTTGGCCAGCGCCATGAACTCGTCGCAGGACTTGGGTACTTCGTAGCCCTCCTTCTCGAAGATGTCCTGGCGGTACAGGGGCACGATGCTGGGCGCCCAGGGGGCCGGCATCGGCAGGCCGCGCAGCTTGCCGCCGAAGATGGAACGCTGCCAGGAGTCCGTGGGGATCGCGGCGAGGTTCGGGAAGTCCTTGACCGCGTCGCCGGACAGGTAGGGGCCGAGGTCGGCGAACTTGCTGATGATGGCCGTGGGTATCTTGCCGCCCATGTTCCAGCCGGGGACGACCACGACGTCCGGGATGTCGCTGGAGGCGAGGATGGCGCCGAGCTTCTGGTCGTAGGTGTTGCCGTCCTGGTTCTGCCACGTGACGTCGACGCCGATGAGGTCGTTCATGCCCTTGTAGTAGGCGTTGCCGCTCTTGGGCGGGGAGCCCCAGAACGGCGACATGATGGTGACCTTGCCGCCCTTGCCGAGCTTCTTGGTGACCGACGCCTTCAGGGTGGCGAGGTCCAGCTTGCTGGTGAAGCCGAGCGCGGAGCCGTTCTTGGCGGGGATGTCCGGCACCACCACGTTGCTGGCCACGTACGCCGGCAGCAGCTTCTTGGCGTTCTTGCCCGAAGTGGTGCCCTCCCGCGAGCCGTCGTCCGAACCGCCGCAGGCGGCGAGCAGCGGCATCCCTCCCGCCACCGCTGCTGCGGCGACCGCCGTGGAGGCGAGGAAGCTTCTCCGGCTCGGAACGGAGGGGGCGGAGTTCGGCGTCATTGCGTCAACCCTTCGTGGCGCACAGCAGGACACCCGGCGGAGGAGCCGTCGGCTGCGGTGTCTGAGTGGAACTGGCTGAGCTGAAGCGATGCTCCGACCCATGCGGGGAACTGCACACCTCAGGTGGGCAGTTCCCGATTAGTCGAAGCGCTTCGATGTTGCTGCGAGGTTAAGTGAACACCTGGGGGTGCACAAGACTCGATTCCAAGATTCCTCGGGGGTATAGAGGACTGGACCAGCTCGGCCTGCCAGTTGAAATCACGGTGAGGAAGCGGAGTTGTTGCGCCGAGGTGTCTTGACACCCGCCCCTTGGTCGAATGAGCATCGAAGCGCTTCGAAAGAATCTCGCCGCTCCATCGCAAAGGGATCCTCACGTGACCGAACAACCGCCGTCTACGCCGCCCTTCCGCGATGAGCAGCTGCCGTTCGCGAAGCGCATCGACGACCTTGTGTCGCGGCTCACGCTCGACGAACGGGTCGCGTTCCTGCACCAGTTCACGCCCGCCGTGGAGCGTCTGGGCATCGCGGCCTTCCGCACAGGCCAGGAGGCACTGCACGGGGTGGCCTGGATGGGCCCGGCGACCGTGTTCCCGCAAGCCGTCGGCCTGGGCGCGACCTGGAACGACCATCTCGTACGCCGCGTCGGCGAGGCCGTCTCCGCCGAGATCCGCGCCATGCGTGCCCGCGACGACCGCCTCGGCCTCAACGTCTGGGCCCCGACGGTCAATCTGCTCCGCCACCCGCTGTGGGGCCGTAACGAGGAGGGCTGCTCGGAGGACCCCAAGCTGACCTCCGCCATCGCCACCGCCTACACCCGGGGCCTGCGCGGCGACCACCCGACGTACTGGCGCACGGCCCCGGTCCTCAAGCACTGGCTCGCGCACAACAACGAGACGGGCCGGGACGTCACCTCCTCCTCGGTCCGCCCGCGCGTGCTGCACGAGTACGACCTGCGCGCCTTCCGCGAGGCGGTCGAGGCGGGCGCGGTGGCCGGTGTGATGCCGGCGTACAACCTGGTCAACGGCCGCCCCAACCACGTCTCGCCGTATCTGCGCGAGCAGCTGCGCACCTGGACCGACGAGGAGCTGCTGGTCTGCTCGGACGCGGGCGCCCCCTCCAACCTGGTCGACTCCGAGCACTACTTCGACACCCACGAGGAGGCGACCGCGGCGGCGCTTCTCGCCGGGGTCGACAGCTTCACCGACCACGGCACCGACAGCTCGAAAGTCACCGCACGCATCCAAGGCGCCCTGAAACAGGGCCTGTTGAGCGAGGCCGACATCGACGCGGCGGTCCGCCGCCAGCTCTCGGTCCGCTTCCGGCTCGGCGAGTTCGACCCGCAGGCGGACCCGTACGCCACCACCGACGACTTCGACACCCCGGCCCACCGCGCGCTCGCCCAGGAAGCCGCCGAACAGGCGATCGTCCTCCTCAAGAACAGCGATGGCCTGCTGCCGCTCGCGCCGGACACCCGTGTCGCCGTGGTCGGCCTGCTCGCCGACGAATGCAAGCTCGACTGGTACAGCGGCACCCTGCTGCACCGCTCCACCCCCCTGGAGGGCATGTACGAGCGCTTCGGCGCCGACCGGGTCGACTTCGCGGAGGGCGTGGACCGCGTCCGGCTGAGGACATCGGCCGGTACGTATCTGACGGTCCCCGCGGCCGGTGAGGCGGCCGACGAGGCGCGAGGCGCCGAGGGCGCGCTGGACCCGGCGCTCCTCGCGGGCCGCACCGACCTGCCCCCGCTCACCGCCGACGCCACCGGCAGCGAACTCGCGCTGATCGACTGGGGTGAGGGTGTGCTGACCCTGCGCGCGCCCGACGGCCGCTATCTCTCGGTCGCCGACGACGGATACCTCCGCGCGTCGGCGGACCAGCCCGGCGGCTGGATCGTCCAGGAGACCTTCCGCCTCGAACCCTCCGAAACCCACGCGCACGGCCACCTCCTGAAGCACCTCGGGACCGGTAGGCACGTCTCTGTCGCCGCCGACGGCGTGAAGGTTGCCGAAGAAGACGCGGAAATCTTCTCGCTGGAGATCATCGGGAGCGGCGAGGACGCGGTGGCCCGCGCGGCAGCCGCGGCGGACGTCGTCCTGGTCGTCGCGGGCAACGACCCGCACCTCAACGGCCGCGAGACGGAGGACCGTCCGACGCTGCGCCTGCCCGACCACCAGGAGCGCCTGCTGCGCGCCGCCCGCGCCGCGAACCCGAACACGGTCCTGGTCCTGGTCTCCGCGTACCCGTACGCGGTGGACCCCTCAGACCTCCCGGCCGTCCTCTGGACAGCACACGGCGGCCAGGCCGCGGGCACGGCACTCGCCCGGATCCTGGCCGGCGACGTCTCCCCCGGCGGCCGCCTCCCGCAGACCTGGTACGCCGCCGACGAGGACCTGCCCGACCTCCTCGACTACGACGTCATCGGCAGCCGCCAGACGTACCTCTACTTCGAGGGCACCCCGCTGTTCCCGTTCGGCCACGGCCTGTCGTACGGAAGGTTCACCTACGAGAACCTCAACACCGCCGTCAACGGTGCCGAGTTGAAGGTGTCCCTCAAGGTCACCAACACAGGCGAGGCTCCCGCGGACGAAGTCGCCCAGCTCTACATCCGAGCCGTCGCCCCCTCCGTCCCGCGCCCCCGCCGCGAACTCGTCGCCCACCGCCGCATCCACCTGACACCGGGCGCCTCAGCGACGCTCACCTTCGAACTCCCGCTCGCCGTCTTCGAGTTCTGGGACGTGGCGCACGGCACCTGGCGCCTGGAGCCGGGAGCGTACGAACTCCTGGCGGGAGCGTCGAGCGAGGACATCCGCCTGAGGACGACGATCGACCTCGAAGGCACCCCGGCCGCTCCCCGCCGAATCCGCGAACTGGGCCTGGCGGCAGCCGACTTCGACACCCAGCAGGACACCGAGATCCTCGATCGTACGAAGGTGTCGGGCGAAGCGGTGGCACCGAAGAACGACGCAACGGGCGAACTGGTCTTCCACAACTGCGACTTCGGAGACGGAGTAACCCACCTTACCCTCGAGGCCGCAGGCGAGGGAGTGGTCGAACTCTCCCTGGACGGCGGCGATTCGCTCGCCACCGTGACCGTCGCGCCGACCAAGGGCCCGTACGACTACACCACAACACCCGGCGGCGAGATCACAGCCACCGGCGTGCATGACATCCACCTCAGACTGCGCGGCCCGCTGCGGCTCGCGCATGTCGGCTTCGCCGGTTGAGGGTCCGGAGGGGTCGACACAAATGAAGGGGCCCGGCACCGGAAGGCATCGGTGCCGGGCCCCTCCGTCCGGGGATGTGACACAGGCTCTCAGCCCTCGGGCTTCAGGAGCCCGCGCTCGTAGGCGCGGACGAGCCGACGGGGGACGGCGAACTCATGCCCGTCGGCGAAGAAGGGGACGAGGTCGGGTGTCGCCGCCTTCCACTGGGACCTGCGGTGACGGGTGTTGGAACGGGACATCTTGCGCTTGGGTACGGCCATGCGCACACGTTACATGAAAACGATTGTCGTTAGCTACTCCAGTGCCCGGCCCCGCACACACCAACGGCCGGAGCCCCCGCACAGCGGGCTCCGGCCGTTGGATCTGCCGTCCGGCGGCTCTAGAGCGCGAGGCCCGTCAGGACGAGCACCCGCTCGTACGTGTAGTCGTCCATCGCGAACCTGACGCCCTCGCGGCCGACACCGGACTGCTTCACACCGCCGTACGGCATCTGGTCGGCGCGATAGGAAGGCACGTCACCGATGACGACGCCGCCGACCTCAAGGGCGCGGTGGGCACGGAAGGCCGTCTGCAGGTCGTGCGTGAACACACCTGCCTGGAGGCCGTACTTGGAGGAGTTGACGGCGGCGAAGGCCTCGGCCTCCCCCTCCACCTTCTGCACGGTGAGGACGGGTCCGAAGACCTCCTCGCAGGAGATGGTCACGTCGGCCGGTACGTCGGCGAGGACGGTCGGCGCGTACGAGGCACCGTCGCGCTTGCCGCCGGTGAGCAGCGTGGCGCCGGCCTCGACGGCCTCCTGGACCCACGACTCGACGCGCTGGGCGGCGTCCTCGCTGACCAGCGGGCCGACGTCGGTCCTGTCGTCGGAGGGGTCACCGGTGACCTGGGCCTCGACGGCGGCGACGACGCGCGGCAGCAGCCGCTCGTACACCGACGCGTCCGCGATCACGCGCTGCACGGAGATGCAGGACTGGCCGCCCTGGTAGTTGGAGAAGGTCGCGATGCGGGTCGCGGCCCAGTCCAGGTCCTGGTCACTGGCGAAGTCACCCAGGACCACGGCCGCGCCGTTGCCACCGAGCTCCAGGGTGCAGTGCTTGCGCGGCACCGAGTCCATGATCGCGTAGCCGACCTTGTCGGAGCCGGTGAACGAGATGACCGGCAGACGCTCGTCCTGGACCAGCGCGGGCATGCGGTCGTTGGCGACGGGCAGCACGCTCCAGGACCCGGCCGGGAGCTCGGTCTCGGCGAGCAGCTCACCGATGATGAGGCCCGACAGCGGCGTCGCGGGCGCGGGCTTCAGGATGATCGGCGCGCCGACCGCGATCGCCGGGGCGACCTTGTGGGCGCACAGGTTGAGCGGGAAGTTGAACGGCGCGATGCCGAGCACGACGCCCTTCGGGAAGCGGCGGGTGAGAGCGAGTCGCCCCTGACCGCCGAGGTCGGTGTCGAGCCGCTGGGCCTCTCCCCCGTTGAACCGACGCGCCTCTTCGGCCGCGAACCGGAACACGGACACGGCCCGGCCGACCTCGCCGCGGGCCCACTTGATGGGCTTGCCGTTCTCGGCGGAGATGAGCTGGGCGATCTCCTCGGTGCGCTCGACGAGGCGCTTGCTGACGTGGTCGAGGGCGGCGGCGCGTACGTGGGCCGGGGTGGCGGCGAACTCGTCGCGCACGGCGTGCGCGGCGGCCACGGCCTCCTCCACCTGGGCCTCGGTCGGGACGCTGACCTGGCCGACGAGGCGGCCGTCCCACGGCGAGGTGACGTCGAAGGTGGTCTCGCCGGTGGCCTGGCGGCCGGCGAGCCAGAAGGCGTGCGTGGAAGTCATAGCGAGAGTCCCGGCCCTTCCGAGGCTGATGTGTCCTTGGCTTACCCGCCCCACGGTAGGCCCCGACCCCGAGGGGGTCGTTTGTCCGACCCGTAGCACTCCCCCACCCGGCTGCACCACATTGTCCTGATCGCCGTCCCGGACGCCGCGTACCGCTGCCTGGCACCCGGGGTGGGTGGGCAAGCCCCGGGTGCCCCCTGTTTGCACAGTCACCCGGCGTGGGTGCCGAGCAGGGGTGGGTCACGCAGCCCGGCGCTGACAGGGCGCCGCCTGCGCCCACCCGTGCCGCCCCAGCGGCACGATTGCCCGCAGGGAGAGCGGCTACGCCGGCCACCTGCCGCCCCACGCACCCGCAGCGATAGCGCCTGCTGGGTGGGCAGCCGACCCAGCGGCACGATTGCCCGCAGGTTGAGCGGCTGCGCCGGCCACCCGGCGCCCCACGCACCCGCAAGCCGCCGCTGGGCGGGCAGCCGCCCCAACCCGCACGACTGCCCGCAGGGAGGACGGACCCGCCGGCCCCCGGCGCCACCCAGACCCCTACGCACCCGCAGTCGCCCTGCGGCGGAAGGGGCCGTGCCGGTACGTCTCTGCCCGTCGCGTAGCAGACCGCCCGCCAAGTCCCGCCGAATGCAACCCCCGGGCAGTACGCCCACGCGGCGACGGGCAAGACGTACCGGCACGGCCCCGACCCACCCACCGGCGGTCAGGCGCCCGGCGTCAGGCCCCCGCGCCAGCAACCGCCTTCAACGCCAACCAAAGCTCCATCCGCACATCCGGATCATCCAGCGACCGCCCCAGGATCTCCTCGACCCGCCGCATCCGGTACCGCAACGTATGCCGGTGCACCCCGAGGTCCGCGGCCGCCGCGTCCCACTGCCCGTGCCGGGACAGCCAGGCGCGCAGGGAGGCCACGAGGTCTCCTCGCCCGGTCGCGTCGTGCTCGTACAGCGGCCGCAGCAACCCGTCCGCGAACGCCCGCACGGCGTCGTCGGCGAGGAGCGGCACGACGGACCCCGCGGCCAGCTGCTCGTGCTCGACAAGCGCCCGCCCCCGCCGCCGCGCGACGGACAGCGCCTGCTCGGCCTGCTTGTACGCGGCGGCCGCGGCGATCGGCCCGGCGGGCGCCGAGAGCCCGATGACCAGCTCGTCCTCGTCCCCCGCGGCCTGCTCACGCGCGGTGGCCCGCGCGGCCTCCGCCGCCCCGGCGAACTCCTGGCAGGCGGCCACGGCCGCGCCCCCGTCCACGGCGAGCGCGACGAGCCGCTCCCCGTCGGGCACGACGAGCACACACTCCCCGGCCCGCGCGGCGGCGGACTCGACGACTTCGGCGAGCCCGCCGAACGGGTCGCCACCCGCCTCGCTCGCGGAGACCGACTCCGCGAGGATCAGCCGGAACGGCGCGTCGAGCAGCGCCCCGTACAGCTCCCCCGCGACGGCCCGCGCGTGATCGGGCTCCCCGGCGAGCAGCATCCCCACCACGGCCGCGCCGATCCGCTGCTCGGCGGCGTGCAGGGACCGCGACCGCTCGGTGGTGAGGGTGAGGAGCGCGATCGCGGAGTGCACGGCGTAGCGCTCGGCGGTGCCGAGGGCGGCGGCCGTGCCGACGGCGAGCGCGGCCCGCGGTCGCCGGCCGGTGCCGAGAGAGTGGAGCTCCACCCGGTCCTCGCCGCCCACGACGGAGCTGGCGGGCGCGGGCCGCTCCCGCAGCCGCTCGACGTCCGCGGTGAGCCGGGCAGCGCGCCGCCCGGCCCAGTCGGGCGCCGTGGCGACCACGGCACCGGAGGCGTCGTACAGGGCGGCCCAGCCGTCGACCTGGGAGGCGAGTGCGCCGAGCAGCCCCTCGGGTCCGCCGCTCAGCGCCTGCTTGGTCAGCTCGCGCTGCGCGGCGAACCCGGCGGTGACCGCGCGGTACTGATCGGCGGCGATGGCGGCGGACACGGCCTTGCTGATGGCGAGGAAGGGTGTGCGCCGGGGCACTTCGAGGAGCGGCAGCCCCTCCTCCTCGGCGGCGTCGACGAGCGCCTTCGGGATGTCCTCGTAGTTGACCCCGACGGCGAAGCCGAGCCCGACGACACCCGCTCCGACCAGCCGCTTCACGTACCGTCGCATGGCCTCGGGATCCTCCGCGTCCAGCTTGAGCGCGGTGATCAGCAGCAGCTCCCCGCCCTCCATGTAGGGCACGGGGTCGGCGAGCTCGCTGACGTGCGCCCAGCGGACGGGCACGTCAAGGCGGTCCTCGCCCGCGCGCACGGTCAGCTTGAGCGCGGAGTGGTGGACTAGCGAGGCGAGCGTGGGGGGCATGAGGCCTTCAGGTCTGTGTGATCTTTGTGATCTTTTGGCCGCGACGTATGAACGACCTGTGCCGATTCTGCCTCACCGTACGGTCACGGGGTGACGGTATGTCCAGACGTCCTGGTCACCACGCCGTAGATCCCCGCACCCACGCACCCCATCCGGCCCTCGACTCGCCCCCGTCCCGCCCCGCCGACTCATCCCCGAAGATCCACCAACAACGGCGGCGCGTGCTCCCCCCGCACGCTGGTCAGCGACAGCACCGCGTGCCCCGGCGGCACCTCCTGTGCCAGCTCGGAGGCGGACCACCGCTCCCGCTCGACCTGCCGCACGGTGACGGCGTCCGTGGTCACGGCCTTGCCGGTCACCAGCTTGCGCAGGGCGTGGATGGCCCGGGTCATCGGCTGGTCGGCGAAGACGGTGTGCTTGGCGACGTCCCGGGTCTCCACCCACTCCGTGCCCCACGCATGGGCGAACCGGCTGCCGTCCCACGTGGTGACGCCGGAGAACGCCATACGGCAACCGACGGCCCCGTACAGCGGCCCGTGCAGCGCCTCGGGTACGTCACCGACGGTCCGCAGGGCGAGAACGACTCCGGCGTTCTGGGACCGCAGCCGCTGAATCCGCCGTACGGAATCGGCAGTCAACGCACCCGCGGCGTCATCCAGCACCAGACACGCGAAATGCGACCGCTCGCCGCCCCCGTCCCCGTGCCACTCACCGCCCCGCTCTCCCCCACGCACCACAGCCGCGAACTGCGCCAGCACAAGTCGCGTCATCAGCCGGGAGGCCTCCTCGTGCCCATGCTCGGGCAGGTCGATGCGCACCCGCATCGGATGGTGGGCGACGGCCCGCAGCGAGAACGGCCGCGCACCGCCTGCCCCGAAGAACTCGGCGAAGACCGGCCGGTCCAGCAGGGCGAGCCGGTCGGCGAGCGCGGGTCCGGCGTCCGCCGTGCTCCCGGCCTGCCGGGCCCGCGCTTCGAGTTCTCGGCGCATGGCGGCGTGCTCGTCGCCGGACAGTGCCTCCCGCAGGGAGGCCAGGGCGGACGGTTCGCCCTCGAGGAGTTCGCGCAGTTCCGGCAGGGTCGGGAAGCCGCCGTGCACCGCCCGGTAGGGGCCGAGGAGCTGGGCGAGCGCGGTGGCGGCACGCTGGCTGCCGACGCCGTCGAGGTCCCCGACCAGCGCTTCGGCGAGGAAGGCGGCCGCTTCGTCGGGGTCGTCGGAGTCGGCGTACGGGTCGAGGTCGTGGACGGAGGCGGGGTTCCCGATACGGACGACGACGTCGAACGCGGAGTCGGGGCCGACCGGCGTGCCGGCGGCCGCGACGACGACCACGGCACACCGCCCGGTGAGCGCCTGGAGGACCAGTGACTCCACGACCGGCCGGATCAGGTGGCGGGTCTTGCCGGAACCGGAGGGCCCGACGGCGAGCAGTGAGGTGCCGAGGGCGTCCATGTCGAGGGCCGCGCCCGAGCCGCTGTAAGCGTGCGGGGTGCGTTCCGCGGCCACCCACCGGCCGATGCGCACCTGCCCTTCCAGCGCGTCGTGCCGCATGGTGCGGGCGGGCAGGTCACGGGCGCCGGACGGGTGGGTCCAGGCCGCACCGCCGCCCCGCAGCACGGTGTCGGTGAAGGAGGGAAGCCGGCTCGTGTCGCGCGTCGCGAGGGTCCATGCGTGCCGGACGCGGGCGCAGTCCACGTCGTTCATACGGCCGGTAAGCACCTCGGCGGTGAGCAGTTCGGCCGCCTGGTGCTGCCCGGCCTCGCGGAGCTGGGGCCACTGGGCGGGCGGCAGGGCGGCGGCGGACGGCTCGCGCGGGCCCTCCTTCGCCCGGCTGCGGGCGGCGAGCCACTCCTTGCCGAGCGTCCGCCAGCCGCCCATCCGGGCGAACGGCCACAGCACCAGCAGCGTGATGGCCGTGTACAGCAGGTCCGTCAGCAGTTGCGACTCGAAGACCTCGTAGCCGCCGGTGATCAGGACGATGAGGGAGAACAGCGGCGCGACGACGGGCAGGGCGTCCCAGCCGACGCCGGGGAAGGCGTTCGGGAAGACGAAACTCAGCGTGATCAGTGCGCCCGCGGCGGCGAACAGCGCACGCGCGGGCTGCTCCCGCCGGGTGACGAAGTGGCGTACGACGTCCGGCCAGCTGCCCAGCCGCCCGACGCCGTAGACGAGCAGGCCGAAGAACACGCCGTCGTAGACGACACCGGCCTCCCGCCCCTCCATGCCCTTGGGGGAGGTGGTGCCGGCCCACCACCAGTCGTCCGGCGTGAACAGCCTCAGAAGGGCCCACTGGTACGGCACGCCGCCGTGCCGCCACGCGGACCAGAGGAGCAGCGCGACCACCAGCGGGATCACCAGGCCGATGATCGTGACCGGGGAGAGCCGTACCGCCGCCTTCACCGACCGTGGCGTGCGGTAGCCGTACCGCCAGATCCCTGGCCCGGCGGCCGGCCGCGGCTCGTTCAGCCACTCCACGACGCTCGGCCGGTGCGCGGGCGCCTGTTCGGGTACGGCGGGTGGCGGCCCCGCAGGCTTGGCGGGCATCGCGGGCATGCCCGGCATCAACATCGGCGGCGGGGGCCCCGCAGGCCGCGGCACAGGATTCGCATGCGTACCCCGCGCGTCCTGCGTCCCGTCGCCGTTCATCGCCCTGCCCCCTGACCAGCCGCTGCGTACACCGTCCGCGAGTCAATCTAACGCCCCCGCAAGGGGAGTTCACCGCTTACGCGGCCGGGCCCGCACCGAGCGGTGGACACTCCTCTGTGTCCGCGACCTGTCCGCGACCCGCCCCGCGACCTGTCCACGACGGACAAGCCGGATCACCGACAACGCCCACATGGAGCATGCCGACCCTCCGCTCCCCGCCCTAGCCTGCGAGAAAAGAAGGCAAGCGTCCGAAAACACCCCCGCCCGGAACACACCCCGTTCGCCGGGAGCCGTCCGGTTCGCAAGATCATCATCAGGGAGCCCCTCATGACCGCACTTCCGCAGGAGCGCCGCGTCGTCACCGCCATCCCCGGCCCGAAGTCGCAGGAACTGCAGGCCCGCCGTACCGCCGCGGTCGCGGCCGGTGTGGGCTCGGTGCTGCCGGTCTTCACCGCGCGCGCGGGCGGCGGAATCATCGAGGACGTCGACGGCAACCGTCTCATCGACTTCGGCTCCGGCATCGCCGTGACGTCGGTCGGCGCCTCCGCCGAGGCCGTCGTCCGCCGCGCGAGCGCCCAGCTCCAGGACTTCACCCACACCTGTTTCATGGTCACGCCGTACGAGGGCTACGTCGCCGTCGCCGAGGCGCTGGCCGAGCTGACGCCGGGCGACCACCCCAAGAAGTCGGCCCTGTTCAACAGCGGTGCCGAGGCCGTCGAGAACGCCGTCAAGATCGCCCGCGCGTACACCAAGCGCCAGGCCGTCGTCGTATTCGACCACGGCTACCACGGCCGTACGAACCTCACGATGGCGCTGACCGCGAAGAACATGCCGTACAAGAACGGCTTCGGCCCGTTCGCGCCGGAGGTCTACCGCGTGCCGGTGGCGTACGGCTACCGCTGGCTGACCGGCCCCGAGAACGCCGGCGCCGAGGCCTCCGCCCAGGCGATCGACATGATCAACAAGCAGATCGGCGCCGACAACGTCGCCGCGATCATCATCGAGCCGGTGCTCGGCGAGGGCGGCTTCATCGAGCCCGCGAAGGGCTTCCTGCCGGCCATCAGCAAGTTCGCCAAGGACAACGGCATCGTCTTCGTCGCGGACGAGATCCAGTCCGGCTTCTGCCGCACCGGCCAGTGGTTCGCGTGCGAGGACGAGGGCATCGTCCCGGACCTGATCACCACCGCCAAGGGCATCGCGGGCGGTCTGCCGCTGGCCGCCGTCACCGGCCGCGCCGAGATCATGGACGCCGCGCACGCGGGCGGCCTGGGCGGCACCTACGGCGGCAACCCGGTGGCCTGCGCCGGTGCGCTCGGCTCGATCGAGACGATGAAGGAGCTCGACCTCAACGCGAAGGCGAAGGCGATCGAGGCGACGATGAAGTCCCGTCTGACCGCCATGCAGGACAAGTTCGACATCATCGGCGACGTCCGCGGCCGCGGCGCCATGATCGCCATCGAGCTGGTGAAGGACCGCGACACCAAGGAGCCGAACGCCGAGGCGACCGCCGCGCTCGCCAAGGCGTGCCACCAGGAGGGCCTGCTGGTGCTGACGTGCGGCACGTACGGCAACGTCCTCCGCTTCCTGCCGCCGCTGGTCATCGGCGAGGACCTGCTGAACGAAGGTCTCGACATCATCGAGCAGGCCTTCGCCCGTATCTGATGTCCCATGCGCCCCGAGGCCGGATTCCGCTTCACTCGTGTGGGTGAATGCGGGCCCATCCGGTGCCGGGGCGACAAGGGTCGGAGCGTGTGAAGAAGGTGTGCGAGGTGCATGACGGGACGCGATTCCGCCTGTCGGACCGGCACCCCCTGCCGTAGGTTCTTACGCAGATGAGAGATACACCCCGCCCACAGGGGACTGTGGGTGACACCAGGTCGGGGCCTCCCCAGCTTCGCCTTGGTCGTGCCCTCGCGCACACACTCGGAGCCTCTGGCTCCGGATCTCCTCACCGATCGGACAGTCGCCCGCCCCAAACCCCCCGGGGCGTGCGACAACCCGATCCGGACGGCCGCCTCGGAACTACCCCCCCTGTTCCGGGGCGGCCGACCTTCTCCCTCGGACCTTTCGGATTCGCCGGACTCTTCGGTCTTCCGGCCGTCCTCTTCGCGCTCATCACCTGGCAGGTCGCCGTCGGCGGCCCGCTCGCGCGCGCGGACGAGCGCTTCAGCAACGCGGTCGTGAAGCCCGAGCGGATCTACGGATTCCTCTCCGACTTCGGCAACAGCACGGTCGCCGTTCCCGTCCTCGTCGTCGTCCTCGTCCACGTCGCGTGGCGCGCCCGACGGGCCGGAGTGCCGCGCTGGTGGCGAGAACCGGCCATCGCAGCCGCGGCCATGGCCGCCGTACCGGCGATGGTCGTCCCCCTGAAGGAACTGATCGCCCGGCCGGGCCCACCGCTCATGGGCCCGGGCACGGGCTTCTATCCCTCCGGCCACACGGCCACCGCCGCCATCGCCTACGGTGCCGCGACCCTGCTCCTCCTCCCCTGGCTCAGCAGCCGCCTCATGCGCCGCGCGCTCGTCGCGGCCTGCGTCGCCGTCAACCTCGCGGTCCCCTTCGGTCTGGTCCGCCGCGGCTATCACTGGCCGCTGGACGTGGCGGGAAGCTGGTGCCTGTGCACGATGCTGCTGACGGGACTCGCGATGTTCCTCGGCCGCGGCGAACGCACAGCCCGCGAACCTCGGCCGAAGTAACCGCCGGGCTCAGCCGAAGTAGCCGTCGAAATTCTTCGAGAACTCCCCGTTCGCGAAGCGGTCCCAGTTGACCGACCAGGTCATCAGGCCGCGCAGGGCGGGCCAGGTGCCGTGGGTGGCGTACGAGCCGCAGTTGGTCTTCTTCGTCAGGCAGTCCAGGGCCTTGATCACCTCGGCCGGTGGGACATAGCCGTTGCCCGCGTTCGTCGATGCGGGCATGCCGATCGCGATCTGGTCCGGGCGCAGCGGGGGAAAGACGTTGTTCGCGTCGCCCGCGACCGGGAAGCCGGTCAGGAGCATGTCGGTCATGGCGATGTGGAAGTCGGCGCCGCCCATGGAGTGGTACTGGTTGTCGAGGCCCATGATCGAGCCGGAGTTGTAGTCCTGGACGTGCAGCAGCGTCAGGTCGTCGCGCAGGGCGTAGATCACCGGGAGGTACGCTCCCGCGCGCGGGTCCTGGCCGCCCCACTTGCCCGTGCCGTAGTACTGGTAGCCGAGTTGGACGAAGAAGGTCTCCGGCGCCATCGTCAGCACGAACTTCGAGCCGTACTTGGCCTTCAGGGTCTTCAGGGCCGAGATCAGGTTGACGATCACCGGTGTGGTCGGGCTCTTGAAGTTGGTGTCACTCGCGTCGAGGGAGAGCGAGTGGCCCTCGAAGTCGATGTCCAGTCCGTCGAGGCCGTAGCTGTCGATGATCTTCGAGACCGAGGAGACGAAGGTGTCGCGGGCGGCCGTCGTCGTCAGCTGGACCTGGCCGTTCTGGCCGCCGATGGAGATCAGCACCTTCTTGCCGGCCGCCTGCTTGGCCTTGATGGCCGCCTTGAAGTCGGCGTCGCTCTCGACGGTCGGGCATTCGGTGACCGGGCAGCGGGTGAAGCGGATGTCGCCGGAGGTGGTGGAGGTGGGTTCGCCGAAGGCCAGGTCGATGACGTCCCAGCTGTCGGGGACGTCGGCCATCCGCGTGTAGCCGGCGCCGTTCGCGAAGCTCGCGTGGAGGTAGCCGACCAGGGCGTGGGTGGGGAGGTCGGTGGTGCCGCTCGATCCGGCCGAGGTCGTCGCGGTCACCGCCGCCGACTTGGCCGACTCCCCCGCGTCGTTCACCGCGGCGACCTGGAAGCTGTACGCGGTGGAGGGCGCGAGGCCGGTCACGGTGGCCGAAGTGCCGGTCGCCGTCTGGACTTTCGCCCCGTCACGGTAGATCGCGTAACCGGTCGCGCCGGAGACCGCGGACCAGGACAGGGGGACGCTGCCGGCCGTGGCGGTGCCGGCCTTGAGGCCGGTGGGCGCGGCGGGCGGCTGACCGGCGTCGGCGCCGGGGCCGGTCAGCGAGACGTCATCGGCGTAGTAGGCCCCGGTGCCGTACCAGCCGTGGGTGTAGATCGTGATCCTGGTGGTGGACGCGCCGGTGCGGAAGGTGGTGGTGAGCTGCTGCCAGTCGGGGGCGGACTGGGTCCAGGTGGAGACGTCGGTGGTGCCGGTGCCGCTCGCGCCGAGATAGACGTAGCTGCCCCGGACGTATCCGGCGAGGGTGTACTGGGAGTCGGGTTTGACGGTCACCGTCTGCGCGCACTGGGCGTTGTCGCTGCCGGCCGGGGTTGCCTTCAGCGCGGAACCGCCACTGCGCACAGGTGAGTCGACTGTCGTTCCACTGCCCGCCGTACAGGTCCAGCCGTCGAGGCCGGACTCGAATCCGCCGTTTCGGGCGAGGTCCGCGTCGGCCGCACGGGCGGCCGACGAGAGCGCGGTCATGCCGGGCAGGGCCAGTACGACGGCCGTGCACACGGCGAGAAGTCTGCGACGAGCGAGAGGTCTGGTGCGATCCACAACTGCCTCCGGGCATGGGGGAATTCAGGAGGGTGGAGCGCGCCCAATTTGGTCCAGACCAATTCACTTGTCAAGACCTCTGCCGGTTACCGGTCCTCGTCTATGGCGAGCCCAGCGGCCGCCTCGTGCATGGCCAGTTCCAGCAGCGCCGGGTCGGTGAGCGTGCCCGAACCGTCCGGTGGGACGAGCCAGCGGACACCGCCGGTCGACCGGCCGGGGTAGGGCACCACGATCCACGTACCGCGGCCCGCAGTGCGCACCCCCGTGCCGAGCCACCGGGCCGCGGTGCCCGCGGGAACGAAGAAGCCCATCCGTGCGTCTCCGAAGTCGACGAGCACCGGACCGGGCTGGTCGATCACGCGGGTCAGTACGTCGAGCGTCGGGTAACCGAGCTCGCCCGGCAGGATGAGCACGTCCCAGAGTTTGCCCGCCGGAAGCAGCGCGACCCCGAGGGGATTGCGCTCCCATTCCCACCGGCAGGCCTCGGGATCCGGAGCCACGGATGCCAGCCACTCGACCGCGGTCTTGGCCCCTGTCATGACGGAACCTCCCTCTTTCTCGTGTGGACGCGAGTCGCGTCACAGGAGAGAGGGAGGTTCCCGGCCGAGCATTACGCGGGTTTCCCCTACCAGTTGGTAGTGAACCGGGTCACAGCGGTTGAGCAGGGCGTACGCCGCACGATCAAGAATGCTTCCGTGCGCCCGCACGCCCCGCCGGACGTCAACTGTCGAAGCCCAGCCCCAGCTTGTCCATGGTCTTCAGCCACAGGTTGCGGCGTCCGCCGTGCGCGTCGGCGCGGGCCAGCGACCACTTGGTGAGGGCGATGCCCGTCCAGGCGAAGGGCTCGGGCGGGAACGGCAGCGGCTTCTTGCGGACCATTTCGAGCGATGTGCGCTCGGTGGTCTGACCCGACAGCAGGTCCAGCATCACGTCCGCACCGAACCGGGTCGCGCCCACACCCAGGCCCGTGTACCCGGCCGCGTACGCGACCCTGCCCTGGTGCGCCGTACCGAAGAAGGCCGAGAAGCGCGAGCAGGTGTCGATCGCGCCGCCCCAGGCGTGTGTGAACCGAACGCCCTCCAGCTGCGGGAAGCAGGTGAAGAAGTGCCCGGCGAGCTTCGCGTACGTCTCCGGCCGGTCGTCGTACTCGGCGCGCACCCGGCCGCCGTACGGGTAGATCGCGTCGTAACCGCCCCACAGGATGCGGTTGTCGGCGGAGAGCCGGAAGTAGTGGAACTGGTTGGCGCTGTCGCCAAGGCCCTGACGGTTCTTCCAGCCGATGGAGGCGAGCTGGTCGGCGGTCAGCGGTTCGGTCATCAGCGCGTAGTCGTAGACCGGGACGGTGTACGACCGCACGCGCTTGACCAGGTTCGGGAAGATGTTCGTGCCGAGCGCGACCCTGCGGGCGCGGACCGAGCCGTACGGAGTCCGTACGGCCATGCCCGCGCCGTGGGCCTTCAGGTCGAGCGCGGGGGTGTTCTCGTACACACGCACCCCGAGCTGCATACAGGCGCGCTTGAGGCCCCAGGCGAGCTTCGCGGGGTGGAGCATGGCGACGCCGCGGCGGTCGTGCAGACCGGCCAGGAAGGTCGGTGAGTCGACCTGTTCCCGCACGGCGTCGGCGTCCAGGAACTCGGTGCCGTCCGCGAGGCCCGCCCGCTCCATCTCCTCGTACCAGTCGCGCAGTTCGGCCGCCTGGTGCGGTTCGGTGGCGACGTCGATCTCGCCGGTGCGCTCGAAGTCGCAGTCGAGGGAGTAGCGGGCGACCGCCGCCTCGATCTCGTCGAGGTTGCGGGCGCCCAGCTCCTCCAGCTTCCTGATCTCGTCCGGCCAGCGGGTGAGCCCGTTGGCCAGACCGTGCGTGAGGGAGGCGGCGCAGAATCCGCCGTTGCGGCCGGAGGCGGCCCAGCCCACCTCGCGGCCCTCCACCAGCACCACGTCCCGCTGGGGGTCGCGCTCCTTGGCGATCAGCGCGCTCCACAGTCCGCTGTAGCCACCGCCGACGACGAGCAGGTCGCAGGTCTCGGCGCCGGTGAGGGCGGGCTCGGGGTGGGGCTTGCCGGGGTCGTCCAGCCAGTACGGAACCGGCTGGGCTTCGGAGAGAGACGTGGTCCAACGGGTCATGGCGCCTCGGGCCATGATTTCAACTCCCTACAGGATTTCTGCGGTGACGCCTATTGCTGTTGAGCCTTGCATTTTCTGCCTGCTACGGCTTTTACCTGCTACGCCTTTTGCCTGCTACGGCGATTTCCGATGACCATGGCGAACAGGACGAACAGTACGGCGACCAGGAACATGGCCGTACCGATGACATTGATCTGAACGGGTGTTCCGCGCTGAGCCGAGCCCCAGACGAACATGGGGAAGGTGACGGTCGAGCCCGCGTTGAAATTGGTGATGATGAAATCGTCGAAGGAGAGCGCGAAGGCGAGCAGCGCGCCCGCGGCGATTCCCGGGGCCGCGATGGGCAGGGTGACGCGCAGGAAGGTCTGCACCGGTCCGGCGTACAGGTCCTGCGCCGCCTGCTCCAGGCGCGGGTCCATCGACATCACGCGCGCCTTGACCGCGGTGACGACGAAGCTGAGGCAGAACATGATGTGGGCGATCAGGATCGTCCAGAAGCCCAGCTGCGCGCCCAGGTTGAGGAAGAGGGTGAGCAGCGAGGCTGCCATGACGACCTCGGGCATCGCCATCGGCAGGAAGATCAGCGAGTTCACGGCGCCGCGCGCGCGGAAGCGGTAGCGGACCAGCGCGAAGGCGATCATCGTGCCGAGGATGGTGGCGCCGATCGTCGCCCAGACGGCGATCTGCAGGCTGAGCGAGAGCGAACCGCACATGTCGGCGACGCCGCACGGGTCGCGCCAGGCGCCCGTGGAGAAGTTCTGCCACTCGTAGTTGAAGCGCCCCTTCGGCTTGTTGAAGGAGAACACCGTGACGACGACGTTGGGCAGCAGCAGATATCCGAGCGTCCCCAGTCCCGCGATGACGACGAAATGACGCTTGAGCCAGTTGACGAAGGCCATTTAAACCAGATCCTCCGTCCCGGACTTACGGATGTAGAACGTGACCATGAAGAGGATTCCGGCCATGAGGATGAACGAGAGCGCTGCGGCCGTCGGATAGTCGAGAATCCGCAGGAACTGCGTCTGGATGACGTTGCCGATCATGCGGGTGTCCGTGGAACCGAGCAGGTCGGCGTTCACGTAGTCACCGCTGGCCGGGATGAAGGTCAGCAGCGTTCCGGAGACGACACCCGGCATCGACAGCGGGAAGGTCACCTTGCGGAAGGTGGTGAACGGCCGCGCGTACAGGTCGCCCGCCGCCTCGTGCAGCCGCCCGTCGATCCGCTCCAGCGAGGTGTAGAGCGGCAGGATCATGAACGGCAGGAAGTTGTACGTCAGACCGCAGACCACCGCGAGCGGGGTCGCGAGGACGCGGTCGCCGGCCGTGATGCCCAGCCAGCTGGTGACGTCCAGGACGTGCAGCGAGTTGAGGGCGCCGACGACCGGGCCGCCGTCCGCGAGGATCGTCTTCCAGGCGAGCGTGCGGATCAGGAAGCTGGTGAAGAACGGCGCGATCACCAGGATCATGATCAGGTTGCGCCAGCGGCCCGCGCGGAAGGCGATCAGATACGCCAGCGGGTAGCCGAGCAGCAGGCACAGGATCGTCGCCGAGCCCGCGTAGAGGATGGAGCGCAGGAACTGCGGGTAGTAGTCGACCAGCGCGTCCCAGTACGTCTGGAAGTGCCAGGTGACCTTGAAGCCGTCCTCCAGGGAGCCCGTCTGCACGGACGTGGAGGCCTGGTAGACCATCGGCAGCGCGAAGAAGACGACCAGCCACAGCATGCCGGGCAGCAGCAGCCAGTACGGCGTCAGGCGGCCCCTTCTGCGTGGGGGCTTCTTCTCGGGCGCGGTGGGCGCGAGAGGCGGTGGCGCCTCGGTGAGGGTCGACATCAGGCGGCCTCTTCCTCGACCGACTCGACACCGGCGTCTATGTCCTGCGCCGCGTCCAGGCCGAAGGTGTGCGCCGGGTTCCAGTGCAGGACGACGTCGGCGCCGGGCACCAGCCGGGAGTCGCGGTCGACGTTCTGGGCGTAGACCTCGAACTCCGGGCAGACGGCGCTGTCGATGACGTACTGCGTGGAGACGCCGATGAAGCTGGAGTCGGCGATCTTGCCGGTGATGCGGTTGCGGCCCACCGGGATCTCCCCGGCCTCGTCGGCGTGCGTCAGCGAGATCTTCTCGGGGCGTACGCCGACCAGCACCTTGCCGCCGGTCGTCGTGGGCGCCGAACATCGCGCCTCGGGCAGCAGCAGCTTGCCGCCGCCCGCCTTGAGGACGATCTCGTCGCCGCTCTTGGAGTCGACCTCGGCCTCGATCAGGTTGGACGTGCCGAGGAAGTTCGCGACGAACGTGGTGTTGGGGTTCTCGTACAGGTCGGCGGGCGAGCCGAGCTGTTCGACGCGGCCCGCGTTCATCACGGCGACCGTGTCGGCCATGGTCATGGCCTCCTCCTGGTCGTGCGTGACGTGGATGAACGTGATGCCGACCTCGGTCTGGATGCGCTTGAGCTCCAGCTGCATCTGGCGGCGCAGCTTGAGGTCGAGGGCGCCGAGCGGCTCGTCGAGAAGCAGCACCTTGGGGTGGTTGATCAGCGCGCGGGCCACGGCGACACGCTGCTGCTGACCGCCGGAGAGCTGGTGCGGTTTCTTGCGGGCCTGCTCGCCCAGTTGTACGAGGTCGAGCATGTCCTCGACCTGCTTCTTCACCGACTTGATGCCGCGCCGGCGCAGGCCGAAGGCGACGTTCTCGAAGATGTCGAGGTGCGGGAAGAGGGCGTACGACTGGAAGACCGTGTTGACCGGCCGCTTGTACGGCGGCAGGTTCGTCACGTCCTGCTCGCCGAGGTGGACGGTGCCCGAGCTGGGATCCTCCAGGCCGGCGATCATGCGCAGGGTGGTGGTCTTGCCGCAGCCCGACGCGCCCAGCAGGGCGAAGAAGGAGCCCTGCGGCACGGTCAGGTCCAGCGGTTGCACGGCGGTGAAGCCGTTGTCGTACGTCTTGCTGATCCCGGAGAGGCGGACGTCGCCGCTGTTGTCATTCGTCATCGTGGTCACACCCCTGTGAGCTTCGCGAACTTCTCTTCGTAGGCCGTCTCTTCCTTCTGGCTCAGTGAGCGGAAGGCGTGCGACTTGGCGGCCATGGCCTTGTCAGGAATGATCAGCGGGTTGTTCGCCGCGTCCTTGTCGATCTTCGCGAGATAGGGCTTCACCCCGTCCACGGGACACACGTAGTTGATGTACGCGGCGAGTTCGGCGGCCGGCTCGGGCTCGTAGTAGTAGTCCATGAGCCGCTCGGCGTTCGTCTTGTGACGCGCCTTGTTGGGGATCAGCATGTTGTCCGAGGACGTCAGGTAGCCGCTGTCCGGGATGATGAAGTCGACGTCCGGGCTGTCGGCCTTGAGCTGGACGACGTCACCGGCCCAGGCGACACAGGCCGCGAGGTCTCCCTTGGTGAGGTCGGCCGTGTAGTCGTTGCCGGTGAAGCGGCGGATCTGGCCCTTGTCGACGGCCTTCTGGAGACGGGCGATCGCCGCGTCGAAGTCGTCGTCGGTGAACTTCGCCGGGTCCTTGCCCATGTCGAGCAGCGTCATGCCGATGCTGTCGCGCATTTCCGAGAGGAAGCCGACGCGCCCCTTGAGCTTGGGGTTGTCGAGCATGTCGGAGATGGACTTCACCTCGATGCCGTCGAGCGCCTTCTTGTTGTACGCGATGACGGTCGAGATGCCCTGCCAGGGATACGAGTAGGCGCGGCCCGGGTCCCAGTCGGGGTTGCGGAACTGCTGCGACAGGTTGGTGTAGGCGTGCGGCAGGTTGGCCGCGTCCAGTTTCTGGACCCACCCGAAGCGGATGAGGCGGGCCGCGAGCCAGTCGGTGACGACGATGATGTCGCGGCCGGTGTCCTGGCCCGCCGCGAGCTGCGGCTTGATCTTGCCGAAGAACTCGACGTTGTCGTTGATGTCCTCGGTGTACTTGACCTTGATGCCGGTCCGCTTGGCGAACGTGTCGAGCGTGGGGTGGTGCTTCTCGCTGTCGTCCACGTCCATGTACTCGGTCCAGTTGGAGAAGTTGACTGTCTTCTCCTTGGCCGAGTGGTCCTCGGCGGAGACGCCGCCCTGGGTCTTGCCGGCGGCGGGGATCCCGCAGCCGCTCAGCGCCCCGAGACCGCCGACGGCGAGCGCGCCGCCCGCGGAGGCGCGCAGCAGCGAACGGCGGCTGAGAGAGGCCCTGCCGTTCCTGTAACTGCGCCGCATGGCGGCCAGTTGGACCGGGGAGAGTCGGTCGGGCTCGTACTGCTCCATGCTCGTGGTGCCTTTCCGGAGTGTCGCGGCCTGGTCGCGGCCTGGTCTGCCCCCTGCGGTGGCCGGTCGGTCGAGTGCGACCGACCGGCTACGGCCGGTCCCCGAAGATCGTGCGGTGCCAGGACTTCCTGACCTCCGCGGTGTTGTCGAACATGACGTGCTTGATCTGGGTGTACTCCTCGAACGAGTACGCCGACATGTCCTTGCCGAAGCCGGACGCCTTGTAACCGCCGTGCGGCATCTCGCTGATGATCGGAATGTGGTCGTTGACCCACACGCAGCCCGCCTTGATCTCACGGGTGGCGCGGTTGGCCCGGTAGACGTCGCGGCTCCAGGCGGAGGCGGCGAGCCCGTACGGCGTGTCGTTGGCGAGCCGGATGCCCTCGTCGTCGCTGTCGAAGGGCAGCACCACCAGGACGGGACCGAAGATCTCGGACTGCACGATCTCGCTGTCCTGGGCGGCGTCGGCGACCAGGGTGGGCCGGTAGTAGGCGCCGCTCTTGAGGTCCCCCTGCGGGACCTCGCCGCCGGTGACCACGCGCGCGTAGCCACGCGCCCGGTCGACGAATCCGGCGACGCGGTCGCGCTGGGCGTGCGAGATGAGCGGGCCGAGGTCGGTGCCGGGCGCGAAGGGATCGCCCACGCGGACACTCGCCATGAGGGCGGCCGTCTTGGCGACGAACTCTTCGTAGAGGGGCCTTTGCACGTACGCGCGCGTGGCGGCCGTGCAGTCCTGGCCGGTGTTGATGAGCGAGCCCGCGACCGCGCCGTTGACGGCGGCGTCCACGTCGGCGTCGTCGAAGACCACGAAGGGCGCCTTGCCGCCCAGTTCGAGGTGGAGCCGCTTGACCGTGGAGGTGGCGATCTCGGCGACCCGCTTGCCGACGGCGGTGGACCCGGTGAACGAGGTCATGGCGACGTCGGGGTGGCCGACGAGGTGCTCGCCCGCGTCCTTGCCGGCGCCCGTGATGATGTTGACGACCCCGTCGGGGATCCCGGCCGCGGTCGCCGCCTCGGCGAAGAGCAGCGAGGTGAGCGGGGTCAGTTCGGCCGGCTTCAGCACGATCGTGTTGCCCGCGGCGATGGCCGGGAGGATCTTCCACGCGGCCATCTGCAGGGGGTAGTTCCAGGGCGCGATGGAGCCGACGACACCGATGGGCTCCCGGCGTACGTACGAGGTGTGGTCGCCGGAGTACTCGCCCGCGGACTGGCCCTGGAGGTGCCGGGCCGCGCCTGCGAAGAACGCGGTGTTGTCGATGGTGCCGGGCACGTCGAACTCACGGGTGAGCTTGAGCGGCTTTCCGCACTGGAGGGACTCGGCCTGCGCGAACTCCTCGGCACGCTCGGCGAGCACGGCGGCGAAGCGGTGCAGTGCGTCGGAGCGCTCGCCGGGGGTGGCGCCCGACCAGCCCGGGAACGCCTGGCGGGCGGCGGCGACGGCCGCGTCCACGTCCACGGTGCTCGCCAGTTCGTACGTGTAGACCTCGTCGCCGGTGGCGGGGTCGACCACCGCGTGCGTGCGGCCGGAGGTGCCCTTGGTCAGCCGTCCGGCGATGTACTGCGCGCCGTCCGCGAAACGGTCCTGCGCCTGGAAGCGATGGCCCGGATTGTGCATGTCGCTCTCCTCCGCCGCCCCTCCCCGTCCAGCGGGGGTCGGCGTAGCTCCAGCTCGATTTGAGTGCCGATCCTGACAGAGCAATGGCACTCCAACAAGTGATTCCGTTGTTGCCTTTTGGTTACGCGACGAATTCTGTCGATCAGTTAAGGAAGGCGTCGACCAGGTGTCGAGTCCACGGGGAAAAGGCGGGACGGATTGTCAGTGGTGCGTGCCAGACTCGCGTGCATGGGGAAGATCGACTCTTTGGCAGTCCTGACCAGGGAAGTCCGCGCGGGGGCACGGGTCAAGTACCTGCATTTCTGGGGACACCGGCCGCGTCAGGACGGACAGGTCGGCGCGAGCTGCCTGAGCCAGTGGTGGCCGTCGTCGTTCACCGTGGACGGCGTGGCGTATGCGACGGCCGAGCACTGGATGATGGCGGCGAAGGCGCGCCTGTTCGGCGACGCCGAGGCCGAGCGCGCCGCGATCGACGCGCCCAACCCCGCGCTCGCCAAGAAGGCGGGGCGGCTGGTGCGCGGTTTCGACGACTCCCTGTGGGAGCGGGAGCGCTACGGAATCGTGGTCGAGGGCAGCGTCCACAAGTTCGCCGCGCACGCCGATCTGCGGACGTTTCTGCTGGCCACCGGCGACCGGGTGCTCGTCGAGGCCAGCCCCGTGGACCGCGTGTGGGGCATCGGACTCGCTGCGGACGACGAGCGGGCCGCGGATCCGGAGCAGTGGAGGGGGCCGAACCTGCTGGGATTCGCGCTGATGGAGGCACGGGAGAGACTGCGGGAGCGGGGCTGAGCCTCAGCGCCTAACGGCTGGGCGCCACGGCCAGTGACAGCGAGGTGGAGAAGCCGCCGTCGTCCGAGGCGCCGTCCCCGCTGTCGTCGGGCACGACCAGGACGATCACCAGCACGGCGATGCCCAGCGCGATGCCGACGGCTCCGCAGATGATCCCGGCGAGCGCCTGCCCCGCATTCGTCGCCTCGCCCCGCCGCGCCTTGCGCCGCCCGACCGCACCGAAGATCACCCCGAGGATGCCCAGCACGATGGCCAGGGGCCACAGGCAGAACACCACGACCGCGATGATGCCGAGCACGAGCCCGGCGGTGCCCATCCCGTTGCTCGGCACGAGCGGCATCGCGTTCCAGCCGTAGCCGGGGGCGCCGTGATGGTGGTGCGGAGCCTGCGGGTGGCCGTATGCCGGATAGCCGTAGCCATAACCGTACGGCGACTGCCCCGGACCCTCCGGGCCAATGGGCGGCGGAGGGACGGGCTCGCCGGGGCCAAAGGGAGCTGCGGGAGCAGGAGGAGAAGAAAGGAAAGCGGCAGAGGGATACGCGGGAGGGGTGCCCCGCGCAGGCCGGGGCGTGTCCACCGGGGGCGCCCACAGATTCGGCTCCGGGCCCCGGTCGCCGGCGGCCTTGTCCAGGGGGACCTGGGACGTGGGGATGGCGCGGCTTGCAGCGGGCGTCGCGTCCGCTGGACCGGCAGACGCGGTGGGCATCGACTCCTCCGAGAGCGAAGCCGGTGCGCTGCTGTCGGCGGAGAATGCGGAAGCGACCGGGGACGCCCACGGCACCGGTGCGGCGGCTTGCGGTGCCTGTGCGTCGTCCTGCCCGGAGGACAGCGAGGAAAGACGGCCCGCATCGTCCTCCGGAGCGAGAGCCGGTGCGCTGCCGTCCGCCGGCGACGCGGAAGCGACCGGGGACGCCCACGGCAACGGTGCGGCGGCTTGCGGTGCCTGCGTGTCGTCCTGCCCGGAGGACAGCGAGGAAAGGCGGCCCGCATCGTCCTCCGGAGCGAGAGCCGGTGCGCTGCCGTCTGTCGGCGACGCGGAAGCGGTCGGGGGCGCCCAAGGCCACGAGGCGGCGGCTTCCGGGGGGTCCGGGGCCTGCGCGTCGTCGGGCATGGGTGGTGTCCCCTCTGCTCTGCCGTACGTTCCGTCATGTTACGGCCCGAGATCCGGCGGCGTAGGGCGCGTCCTACGATGAACCCTGAGTCATCGATCAGCCGATCACCCGCGCCCGCCGGCCATGGTCCGCAGGCGCCGTTCCCGGGGAGGAACCCCTTGACCCAGCACGCCGACACCCGCGATCTGCACGCCTTCATCGCCGGACTGCCCAAGGCCGAACTGCATGTGCACCATGTCGGCTCCGCCTCCCCGCGCATCGTCTCCACTCTCGCCGCCCGGCACCCCGACTCGCAGGTGCCGACCGATCACGAGGCCCTCGCGGACTACTTCACGTTCACGGACTTCGCCCACTTCATCCAGGTGTACCTGTCCGTCGTCGACCTCATCCGCACCCCGGAGGACGTACGGCTGCTGACGTACGAGGTCGCCCGGGACATGGCCCGCCAGCAGATCCGTTACGCCGAGCTGACCCTCACTCCCTTCTCCTCCACCCGCCGGGGCATCGACGAGCGGGCCTTCATGGAGGCGATCGAGGACGCGCGCAGGGCGGCCGAGGCCGAGCTCGGTGTCGTCCTGCGCTGGTGCTTCGACATCCCCGGTGAGGCCGGTCTCGAGGCCGCGGAGGAGACGGTGCGGCTCGCCACCACGGACTCGTTGCGCCCCGAGGGCCTGGTTTCCTTCGGGCTCGGCGGGCCGGAGATCGGCGTACCGAGGCCGCAGTTCAAGCCGTACTTCGACCGGGCCATCGCCGCCGGGCTGCGCTCCGTGCCGCACGCCGGCGAGACGACGGGACCGGACACCGTCTGGGACGCCCTCCGGGACCTGCGCGCCGAGCGCATCGGACACGGCACGAGCTCGGTACAGGACCCGAAGCTCCTCGCGCACCTCGCCGAGAACGGCATCGCCCTGGAGGTCTGCCCGACCTCCAACATCGCCACGCGCGCCGTCCGCACACTCGACGAGCACCCGATCAAGGAGATGGTGGCGGCGGGCGCGCTCGTCACCATCAACTCGGACGACCCGCCGATGTTCGGCACCGACCTCAACAACGAGTACGCGGTCGCCGCCCGGCTCCTCGACCTCGACGAGCAGGGTCTCGCCGCGCTCGCCAAGAACGGTGTCGCCGCGTCCTTCCTCGACGAGCCCGGCAAGAAGAAGCTCGCCGAGGAGATCGACACGTACACCTCGACGTGGCTCGCACCCTGACTCCCGCCACCTTCACAATGGGCGCATGCGCACCGTGACTGCCGTCGCCCATCGCGGCGACCCCTACCGCGTCCGTGAGAACACCGTCGACTCGCTGCGTTCCGCGCTCCGCCTGGGCGCGGACGCGGTCGAGATCGACGTCCGACTCACCCGCGACAACGTGCCGGTCCTGCTGCACGACGGGTCGCTGAAGCGGCTGTGGGAGCACGACCGGCCGGTGCGCTCGCTCTCCTTCGACGAGGTGCGCGGGCTCACGGCCGGCGGGGTGCCCACGCTCGTGGACGCGCTGGCGGCGGCCGGTGACGCCCGGCTGATGATCGACCTGCCGGGCGGCCCGGACCGGCGGGCGGTACGCCGGATCGTCGACGTCGTGCGTGAGTGCGGGGCCGAGGAGCGGGTGTACTACTGCGCGGGCGCCGAGACCATGCTCGCGGTGCGCGCGGCCGACCACGCCGCGGAGATCGCGCTGACCTGGACGACCCTCGCCCCACCGCGTCCCGCGCTGCTCGCGGCGGTCCGGCCCCGCTGGATCAACTACCGCTTCGCCCTGGTCGACCGCGAACTCACCGCCCGCGTCCACCGCGACGGTTACCTGCTGTCGGTGTGGACGCCCGACACCCGCCGCTCCATGCGGCGGCTCCTCGATGTGGGCGTGGACTCGATCACCACCAACCGCATCGACGCGCTGTGCGCCCTGCGCAAGGCGTGACCCGGTAATCCTCTGAACGTGCCCTACAAGCGGGTGTGTTGGGCCACCGTCGCCGGATCGGCCGGGCTGGTGCGCGTGACGTACTGCGGTACCGGGGTGGTGTCCTTGCCAGTGTCGCGGACGAGGCCGTAGCGGATCGCGCCCTGGGCCGGGCCGGTGGTGATGTCCGTGTCGGCCGCGGTCCAGCTCGACGGGAAGACGCTCAGGCCGTAGTCGGCGCCCCGCTCGTTCACGGTGAGGGTGACCGAGCCGTCGAGGTAGAAGTACTCGTTCTGCCACATCTGCTGGGTGCCGTCCGGCAGTACGGCGTAGCCGATGGTGGGTCCGCCCATGCCGGACGTGTAGCCGTCGCCGCTGTCCGGAAAGGTGTCGTCCATCCGCCGGCCGCCGCCCGACGCCACGTGGAAGAGCTTGCCCTTCAGCCCGGTCCAGCTCGGCATGACCAGCCCGCCCGGCCGGTACTTCGGGGAGATCTGCCAGCGCACCAGGACATAGCCCTGTCCCTTGAGGGTCACGCCGTCACCGCGGTGATTCATCACGGCGTGCGCGCCGCCGGTGCTGGTGATCCCGGACTCGGGGCGGTGCGGCAGGGCGGCGGGCCGCGCGTCCGGCGCCGGGGCGTCGTCGACGCCGTCGACGACAGTGCCGTAGGCCTTGGCCGAAACGGAAGGGGAAGGCGAGGCGGACGGGGAGGCCGAGGGTGTCGGGCTCGGTGCGGCGGACGGGGTGCGGGACGGCGGACGTGCCGTGCTCGCCGCCGTCGGTGCGAGGGCCTTCGGGGGCGGCGCGTCCGGCACCTGCGTCACGACGTACGCGCCGCCGGCGGCGAGGGTCGCGCCCGCCGTCACCGCGACGGCGGGCTTGGTCAGCACGCCCAGCACCT
This sequence comes from Streptomyces sp. R21, assembly GCF_041051975.1. Classification (GTDB taxonomy): domain Bacteria; phylum Actinomycetota; class Actinomycetes; order Streptomycetales; family Streptomycetaceae; genus Streptomyces. Next base: position 3,056,351 of record NZ_CP163435.1, read on the forward strand.
TCGCCGACCAGCCGACCGGGGCAGCCACGGCCGCGGCCGCCGCTGTCTTGCCGCCGAGCGCCAGGGACAGCGTGAAGCCGACGGGCACGGGGACGAGGGCGATTCCGACGAGGAGCCGTTCGGCCGGTACGACGGTCTCGGCGGGCCCGGAACAGAAGGCGCAGCCCCGGATGTGCCGGGCGAGCCGCTTGCGCCACACCGAGTCGGGCCGCCCGTCCCAGCGGGCGGTCACCTCGCGCAGGTCGGGGCAGGACGAGCCGAGGGAGCGCACGATGCCGCGTGCCGCCTCCAGTCGCGCCTTCATGCGCTGGACCCGGACGGCGGCGTGCTGGCGGCTGATGCCGACGGCGGCCGCCAGTTCACGCCGGGTGAGTTCGCCCGCGACCTCCAGCCACCACAGCGACAGCAGCTCGCGGTCCTCGTCGTCGAGCCAGCGCACGGCTTCCGCGACCTCGCGCCGCTGCCCCTCCAACTGGAGCCGCAGCACGGTCAGTTCGGCGAAGTCGGCGGCCTGGTCGCCGGCGCCGTCGTCGAGTGTCTCGGAGGTCCGGCGGCGCGCCCGGTCCCGTATCTGGCGCATGGCGATGGCTACCAGCCAGGACCGGAAGCTGTCCGGGTCGCGCAGCGAGCCGAGGTTGTCGACGGCGCGCAGCATGGTCTCCTGCACGACGTCGTCGACGTCCGCGTGTCCGTTCAGGGCGCGGCCGACGATGTTGTAGACGAGGGGCAGCCAGCCGGCGACCAGCTCGTCGAGCGCGCGCCGGTCACCGGCCTGCGCGGCCGCGATGGTGGAGCGCCACTCCCGCCCGTCCACGTCCGTCCTTCCCCTGGTCTTTTCGTCTTCGGAACGTACCTTCTTGTCCATCGCCACGGCGCACGGGGCCATGTCCACGACGTTTCACCTCGGGAGACGGAGGGGGACGCTCCGCGATAACAGTTTTTCGCGAGGGTGGGCGGCGCGTGACTTTCGCCCCCGCGAGGACCCTCCCGAACCCCCTAGGGGCGACCCTTGCGCCGATGCGGGGGACGGCCCCTCCTCAGTGACGATCCCTGGGCAACGCGTACGGCCGCAGGATGAACATCATCTTCGACCGCGCATCGATCACAGGAGTGCTCAATGGCCGTACGCCGCCCCGTAGTTGCCCTCGTCGCCGCCCTCGCCCTCGGTCTCGCCGCCGGCCCCCTGAGCGCGCCCGCGCTCGCCTCCCCCGGCACGGTCGCCGCGCGGACGACCGGACCCGACGCCGAGGCCCTGCGCGCCGCGCTCGCCGGGCTCCCGGACGCGGACGCGACCGCCGCGCTGGTGCGGGTCGGGGGCACCGACGGCCGCTGGCGCGGCAGCGCGGGCGTGCACGATCTCGCCGGCGGCCGGAAGGCGGACCCGAACGCGCTCTTCCGCGCAGGTTCGACCACGAAGGTGGTCACGGCGGCGGTGGTGCTGCGACTCGCGGCGGAGGGCAAGGTCGACCTGGGCACCCCGGTGCAGCACTATCTCCCCGGGCTCCTGTCGTCCGCCTTCAAGCCCGTCACCGTACGGCAGCTGCTGAACCACACCAGCGGGATCCAGGCGGGTGACGGCTTCGGCGACGCCTTCGAGGACGCGTACGCGCACCGCTTCGACACGCTCACGCCGCAGCAGGTCGTCGCCTCGGCGGTGGCGAAGGGCCCGGAGTTCGACCCGGGTGAGCAGCAGGACTACCTGAACATCAACTACACGATCCTCGGCATGCTGATCGAGAAGGTCACGGGACACTCGTACGCCTCCGAGGCCACCCGGCGCGTGCTGCGCCCCGCCGGGATGCACCACACGTACTTCCCCGGCACCGACCCCCGCATCCACGGCCCGCACAACCACGGCTACCAGGCGGTGAAGCAGGCGGACGGCACGACGGAGTTCGTCGATGTCACCGAGTGGAACCAGGCGGACCGCTGGGCGGCCGGCGACATGATCTCCACGACCGCGGACCTGGAGCGGCTGATCACCCACCTCTTCCGGGGCGAGATCGTCCCGAAGCCGCAGTTGGAGGAGATGTTCACCGTCCCCTCGAACATCGAGGGTGCCGACATGAGCGCCGGGCTCCAGCGCTTCGAGTACGGCGGCAAGGTGTACTGGCTCAAGTCGGGCGCCCGCTACGGCTACAGCGCGGTCGTCGTGGCCACCCGCGACCTCTCCCGCACCCTCGTCTACTCGGTCAACTCCACGGACGCGAAGGGCGAGTCGATGAACCCGGTGGCGCAGCGGATCGCGCTCGCGGCGCTCAAGTAGCGAGCACGGGGGCAAAGACGGCGGTCAGTGCCTCCAGTCGCTTGATCTTCCTGCGCACGACGTACAGCGGGATCACCCCGAAGACCCCGAAGGACATGTCGATGACCGACCACCAGAAGGGGATGGAGCGGAGCGGTCCGCAGATCAGGGCGAGCGGGACGATGCCGGCGCAGGCGATCATCGCGAACTCGACGACCCAGATGTTGCGGACCGGGTCGCGGTAGGGCCCGTAGAAGGCGACCGCGATCACGAGGTGCGCGAACGCCAGCCAGTCGGTGCCGTACAGCAGGAAGGGGTACTGCTCGTCGGCGACGTCGATCCCCTGCCGTACGCGCTCGATCCAGTCCATGAGGGCGGGCAGGTGCTCCGGCACGGACAGGGACCTCAACAGGTCTTCGGTCCAGTGCAGTTCGTGCACCAGGGGGAAGGCCGTCGCCCCGCTCAGCACGAGGCAGACGACGAAGAGGACCAGCCACGCACGGATGCCCTGGAGAAGGGCGACTCTGTCACCACTGTCGCTCATGGCAGGAGCGTACGCCCTACTTGAACGTGTTCAAAACCCGCCCCGTACCCGCTGAAGGCGCTACAGCCCCGCGATCGCGTTCCACCGCTTGGCGAACTCCGTGCGTTCCGTGGACGTGATGTCGCGGGCGATCGCGAGGCGCCTGCGCATCCCGGAGTCGGGGAAGATCAGCGGGTCCTCGGCGAGGGCGGCGGTGTCCTTGTCCTTGGACGAGGCGAGGATGTCCTGGGCGGCGGGGACCGGGCAGACGTAGTTGACCCAGGCGGCCAGTTCCGCGGCGACCTCCGGCTGGTAGTAGTAGTCGACGAGCTTCTCCGCGTTGGCCTTGTGGCGGGCCAGGTTGGGGATCATCAGCGACTCCGCCCAGAGCTCCGCGCCCTCCTCGGGGACGACGAAGCGGATGTCGGGGTCGTCGGCCTGGAGCTGGATCACGTCCCCGGAGTACGCCTGACAGGCGAGGACGTCACCGCTCGACAGGTCCTTGATGTAGTCGTTGCCCGTGAAGCGCCGGATGTGGCCGCTGCGCACGTTCTTCTCGACCTGGTCGCAGACCCGGTGGAAGTCGTCCGCGGTCCACCGGGTGATGTCGACGCCGTTGCCCTGCATGAGCAGCGCGAACGCCTCGTCGAGGCCGGAGAGCAGGGTGACCCGGCCCTTCAGGTCGTCCGCCCACAGGTCGGAGACGTGCTTGATCTCGCGGCCGACCCTGCGGCGGTTGTACGCGATGCCGGTGATCCCGGACTGCCACGGCACGGTCGACCTGCGCCCTGGGTCGAAAGCGGGCGAACGCAGCAGCGGGTCAAGGTACTTGGTGACGTTGGGCTGGCGGGCGCGGTCCATTTCCTGGACCCAGCCGAGCCGGACGAACCGGGCGCACATCCAGTCGCTGATGACGATCAGGTCGCGGCCCGTCCGCTGGTGGTTCATGAGGGAGGGGCTGATCTTGCCGAAGAACTCGTCGTTGTCGTTGATCTCCTCGACGTAGTCGACGGAGATCCCGGTGCGCTCCTCGAAGGCGTCCAGCGTGGGCCGCCGAGTCGTGTCCTCGTCGTCGGTGTCGATGTACAGCGGCCAGTTCGCCCAGGTCAGCCGCTTGTCACTGGCGGAGAGGTCGGCTCCGGCACGGTCGCCGGGTGACACATAGGCGGCGGGGACCCCGCAGCCCGCGAGGGCGCCGAGCGCCGCACCACCGCCGAGGGCACGCAGCAGGGACCGACGGGACGGCGAGAACTTCTTCGGCGTGTGGGGCACGTGGGCAGCATGCCGTCATGCCCTGTGCTCGAACAATGGACGCTGCGTCAAGCGGTGGCGCACCGACCCGACACCCTGTCGATCAGTCCATACGGGAGCGGTCGCCGCGGCTCAGACCATACGGCTCAGTCCGTACGCCGACGGGTGGCGACCGGCGCGCTCCAACTGGCGAGCAGTCCGAGCGCGTCCTCCGCGCCCGTGCCCGGCACCGGCAGATAGTTGACCAGGACCTGGCCGGGCTCCGGGGTGTGCAGGATCTCGAAGTCGAGGTCGAGCGCGCCGACCAGCGGATGGCGCAGCCCGTACCGCCCGGGCCCCTTGTCCCGTACGTCCTGGCGCGCCCACAGCACCCGGAACTCCTCGCTCTTCATGGCGAGCGTGCCGATCAGCCCGGCCAGTACGGGATCGTCCTGGTGCCGTCCCGCGCCGACCCGCAGGAACGCGACCGTGGACTCCGCCTTGGCCCCCCAACTGTCCGCGAACAGCTCGCGGTAGGCGGGGTCGAGGAACACGAGATGCGCGAACGTCCGCTCGTCCGGCGGCAGTTGGCCGAAGTCGCCGAAGACGGCGGCCGCGAGGGAGTTCCAGGCCATCACCTGGGTGGCGTGCCCGCACAGATAGGCGGGCCCCGGCTGCGCGTCGATCAGCCGGCGCAGCGCGGGCCGTACGGCGGCACCCTGCGGTGCACGGGCCCTGCTGGGGCGGGCCGGCAGCGCCCGGTCCGGGCGGGCGAGGTTGCGCAGGTGCTCCTGCTCGGCCTCGTCCAGGCGCAGCGCCCGCCCCACGGCTTCGAGCACGCCGTCCGACACATGCGGGTTGCGGCCCTGCTCCAGCCGTACGTAGTACTCGACGCTGACGCCCGCGAGCTGCGCCAGCTCCTCGCGGCGCAGCCCCGGCACCCGGCGCTGCCCGTAGGAGGCCAGCCCCACGTCGTCCGGCCGGAGCCGGGCCCGCCGGGACCGCAGGAACTGGCTGAGTTCGGTACGCCGCTCTCCCACCGCTGTCATGCGTCCGAGTATCCCCGGCGGGCGGCGCGCGTGGGTGGTCAAGTCTTTCCCCCCGTTCGGACGTGCCTGTCGGGGCTCCGGCGACAGGCGCAGAGTCGTGGTCACAGGCGGCGTCCGTGCCCGACGCACGGACGGCGGCGGACAACTCATGGACGGATGTACGACGATGACTCTCCCCCGGCGCTCCCTCGGCTCGACCGGACTGTCCCTCTCCAGGATCGGTCTCGGCGGCTGGTCGTTCGGCGGTGACGGCTGGCGCTTCACCTGGGGCGCACAGGACGACGCGCAGTCGATCGCGACCGTGCACCGCGCGGTCGAGCTCGGCGTCAACTGGATCGACACGGCTGCCGTGTACGGCCTCGGGCACTCCGAGGAGGTGATCGGCAAGGCGCTGGCCGGGCTGCCCGAGGCCGACCGCCCATACGTCTTCACCAAGGCGGGCCTCGTCTGGGACCCGGAGAACCCGACCCTCGCGCCCAGCCGGATCATGCGGCCCGACAGCGTGCGCCGCGAGGTCGAGGACTCGCTGCGCCGGCTCGGCGTCGAGACGATCGACCTCTACCAGGTGCACTGGCCGGACACGGGCGCCTCACTGGACTGGGACGGCGAGGGCACTCCCGCCGGGGGCGGCCGGGTCACCCCGCTGGAGGAGTACTGGCAGGTCATGGCCGATCTGAAGGCCGAGGGCAAGGTGCGGGCGATCGGGCTGTCCAACCACGGTCCCGAGCAGCTGGAGATCGCCCGGCGGATCGCACCCGTCGACGCGATCCAGCCGCCGCTGTCCGTCCTCAACCGCACCGCCGAGCCGGAGATCGACTGGGCCGCGGACCACGGCACCGGCGTGATCGTCTACTCGCCGCAGCACTCCGGCCTGCTCACCGGTTCCTTCACCCGCGAACGCGTGGCGTCCCTCGCCCCCTCCGACTGGCGCCGCACGCACCCGGACTTCACCCGCGACCTCGATCGCAACCTGGACACGGTCGAACGGCTGCGTACGGTCGCCGAGGCGCACGGCACGACCGTCGGTGCCGTCGCCATCGCGTGGGTCCTGGCCCGGCCGGGTGTCACGGGTGCGATCGTGGGGGCCCGCCGACCGGAACAGACGGCGGACTGGCAGCGGGCGGCCGCGCTGGAGCTGACGGCGGCGGAGTCGTCGTACATCGCGGCGGGCTGACCTCCACGGTCGGCCCGGCCTCCGGGCGACCCCGGCCTCAGCGCGCGCACCAAGGACGCCCGACCACCCCGGAGGGGGAAACGGCGCGGCCCCGGACGGGATCAACTCCCGTCCGGGGCCGCGCCGTTGAAAGACCTACGCGTCCAGCGACGTCATCACGTGCTTGATGCGGGTGTAGTCCTCGAAGCCGTAGGCCGAGAGGTCCTTGCCGTAGCCGGACTTCTTGAAGCCGCCGTGCGGCATCTCGGCGACCAGCGGGATGTGGGTGTTGATCCACACGCAGCCGAAGTCGAGGGACTTGGACAGCCGCATCGCGCGCCCGTGGTCCTTGGTCCACACCGAGGAGGCGAGGGCGTAGTCGACGCCGTTCGCCCACTGGATCGCCTGCGCCTCGTCCGAGAAGGACTGCACGGTGATGACCGGGCCGAAGACCTCGTTCTGGATGATCTCGTCGTCCTGCTTCAGGCCGGAGACGACGGTCGCGGCGTAGAAGTAGCCCTTCTCGCCGACCCGGTGGCCACCCGCCTCGACCTTGGCGTGGGCGGGCAGGCGCTCGATGAACCCGGTGACCTGCTTGAGCTGGTTCGGGTTGTTGAGCGGCCCGTAGAGCACGTCCTCGTCGTCCGGCTGCCCGGTCTTCGTGTCCGCGGCGGCCTTGGCGAGCGCGGCCACGAACTCGTCGTGGATCGACTCCTGGACGAGGACGCGGGTGGCGGCCGTACAGTCCTGGCCGGCGTTGAAGAAGCCCGCGACCGAGATGTCCTCGACGGCCTTGGCGATGTCGGTGTCCTCGAAGACCACGACCGGCGCCTTGCCGCCCAGCTCCAGGTGGACCCGCTTGAGGTCCTTGGAGGCGGACTCGGCGACGGACATGCCCGCGCGCACCGAACCGGTGATGGAGGCCATCGCCGGGGTCGGGTGCTCGACCATCGCGCGGCCGGTGTCACGGTCGCCGGTAATGACGTTGAAGACGCCCTTGGGCAGGATGCCGCCGATGATGTCGGCGATCAGGACGGTGGAGGCGGGGGTCGTGTCCGAGGGCTTGAGGACGACCGTGTTGCCCGCGGCGAGCGCCGGGGCGAACTTCCATACGGCCATCATCATCGGGTAGTTCCACGGCGCGACCTGCGCGCAGACGCCGATCGGCTCACGGCGGATGATGGAGGTCATGCCCTCCATGTACTCGCCGGCGCTCCGCCCCTCCAGCATGCGGGCGGCGCCCGCGAAGAAGCGGATCTGGTCCACCATCGGCGGGATCTCCTCGGAGCGGGTCAGCCCGATCGGCTTGCCCGTGTTCTCCACCTCGGCCGCGATGAGCTCCTCGGCGCGCTCCTCGAACGCGTCAGCGATCTTCAGGAGGGCCTTCTGCCGCTCGGCGGGCGTCTGGTCGCGCCAGGCCGGGAAGGCCTCGGCGGCGGCCGCCATCGCGGCGTCGACGTCCGCCTGTCCGGAAAGCGGCGCGGTCGCGTACGCCTCACCGGTCGCGGGGTTGACCACCTCCGTGGTCCGCCCATCGGCGGCATCGCGGAATTCTCCGTCGATGTAATTGCGCAGACGACGCAGCTCGGTGCTCACTGCCCGGCCCTCCTGTCGGTGTCCAACGACCCAGGTGTCCACTACCTGAGATGCCTGGGACCCACCCTAATCCGTGCTGCCACGTTTTCAACACCCCTGGTCGCCCCAGAACTGCGAAATCCGCAAGACACGTACTCGTAAACAACGAATTTCATCGCTACGGCCTTGCGGAACTGTCGAGACGTCGTGCACAGTGAGGTCGTGGCCAGTCGAAGCGCAGACCCCAGGGACGCACGGGACACCCGTGAGTCCAGGAACGGCACTCCCCAGCTGGATGCCGTCTCCCTCGCCATCATCGAGCAGTTGCAGCAGGACGGACGCCGTCCGTACGCCGCGATCGGCAAGGCCGTCGGCCTCTCCGAGGCGGCCGTGCGCCAGCGCGTGCAGAAGCTGCTCGACCAGGGCGTGATGCAGATCGTCGCCGTCACGGACCCGCTCACCGTGGGTTTCCGCAGGCAGGCGATGGTGGGCGTCAATGTCGAGGGCGACCTCGACCCGGTGGCGGACGCGCTGACGGCCATGTCGGAAGTCGAGTACGTGGTGATGACCGCGGGCTCGTTCGACATCCTCGCCGAGATCGTCTGCGAGGACGACGACCACCTGCTGGACGTCATCAACAAACGCATCCGGGCCCTGCCCGGCGTGCGCTCCACCGAGAGCTTCGTTTATCTGAAGCTCAAGAAGCAGACCTACATGTGGGGAACCCGATAGCCGTGAGCACCAAGGACCTCAGCCGAACCGCGTACGACCACCTGTGGATGCACTTCACCCGCATGTCCTCGTACGAGAACGCGCCCGTCCCCACGATCGTTCGTGGCGAGGGCACTTACATCTACGACGACAAGGGCAAGCGCTACCTGGACGGTCTCGCGGGTCTGTTCGTGGTCCAGGCGGGCCACGGCCGTACCGAGCTGGCCGAGACCGCCTTCAAGCAGGCGCAGGAGCTGGCCTTCTTCCCCATCTGGTCGTACGCCCACCCGAAGGCGGTGGAGCTCGCCGAGCGTCTCGCGCACCACGCGCCCGGCGACCTCAACAAGGTCTTCTTCACCACGGGTGGCGGCGAGGCCGTGGAGACCGCGTGGAAGCTGGCGAAGCAGTACCACAAGCTCACCGGCAACCACACGAAGTACAAGGTCATCTCGCGTGCGGTCGCCTACCACGGCACCCCGCAGGGCGCCCTGTCGATCACCGGCCTGCCCGCCCTGAAGGCCCCCTTCGAGCCGCTCGTCCCGGGCGCGCACAAGGTGCCGAACACCAACATCTACCGCGCCTCGATCCACGGCGACGACCCGGTCGCCTTCGGCCGCTGGGCCGCCGACCAGATCGAGCAGGAGATCCTCTTCGAGGGTCCGGAGACCGTCGCCGCCGTCTTCCTGGAGCCGGTGCAGAACGCCGGCGGCTGCTTCCCGCCGCCGCCCGGGTACTTCCAGCGCGTGCGCGAGATCTGCGACAAGTACGACGTGCTGCTCGTCTCCGACGAGGTCATCTGCGCCTTCGGCCGCCTCGGCACGATGTTCGCCTGTGACAAGTTCGACTACATCCCGGACATGATCACCTGTGCCAAGGGCATGACCTCGGGCTACTCCCCGATCGGCGCCTGCATCGTCTCCGACAAGATCGCCGAGCCGTTCTACAAGGGCGACAACACCTTCCTGCACGGCTACACCTTCGGCGGCCACCCGGTCTCCGCGGCCGTGGCGCTCACCAACCTCGACATCTTCGAGCGCGAGGGCCTCAACCAGCACGTGCTCGACAACGAGGCGAACTTCCTGAAGACCCTCCAGAAGCTGCACGACCTGCCGATCGTCGGCGACGTCCGCGGCAACGGCTTCTTCTACGGCATCGAGCTGGTGAAGGACAAGGCCACCAAGGAGACCTTCACGGACGAGGAGTCGGAGCGCGTGCTCTACGGCTTCGTCTCCAAGAAGCTCTTCGAGTACGGCCTCTACTGCCGCGCCGACGACCGCGGTGACCCGGTCATCCAGCTGTCGCCGCCGCTGATCTCCGACCAGTCGACCTTCGACGAGATCGAGGGGATCATCCGTCAGGTGCTGACGGAGGCGTGGACCAAGCTCTGATCGTCGGATCCTTGTGATCCTGTGATCAACACCGGCCCCGGTGGCGCCCGTTCGAGTGAGAATGGGCGGCCCGGGGCCGCGTGCTGTCCGGCCTCCCGCCCCCGAATACCTAGCGTGCCCAGTGACCGATCGGCCCTGCCTTCGTTCCCCCGTCCGGGGGACTTGGCTCGGTGAATCAGATCTGAACGAGGTGTACGCGATGGTGGCCCCGCCGGACAACGACGTGCTCTGGGCACGTGCCCTGCACGTCAAGCACAACGGCTCGCTCGCGCTCAGCGGCGTCTCGCTCGGCGTCCGCGAGGGCGAGATCCTCGCCGTCGGCGGCCCGCGCGGCAGCGGCAAGACGACCCTCCTGCAGTGCCTGTCCGGACAGCTTCTGCCCCAGGAGGGCGAGGTCTGGTTCAACAGCACGCCCGTGCACACCATGGGCGCGCTCACCCGCGAACGGCTGCGCCGCGACCGCTTCGGCTGGATCGACCCGGCGCCGGTGCTCGTCCCCGAGCTGAACGCCTGGGAGAACGCGGCCCTGCCGCTGATGCTGCGCGGCAACGGACGCAAGGGCGCCAAGACCGCCGCCCTGGAGTGGCTGGAGCGCCTCGACATCGGCGACTGCGCCCGCAAGCGCCCGCACGCCCTGCTCCAGTCCGAGCGCCAGCGGGTGGCCATCGCGCGTGCCCTCGTCGCGGCCCCCACCGTGCTCTTCGCCGACGAGCCCACCGCCCCGCTGCACCGTGCCGACCGCGCCCAGGTGCTGCGCACCCTCACCACGGCGGCCCGCTCGCACGGCATCACGGTGGTGCTGGCCACGCACGACGCGGACACGGCGGCGCTCGCCGACCGCACGGTGTCGCTGCTCGACGGACGGCGCGTGAACACCGTCCACCTGCCCCCGGTCGCCGAGTCGGAAGGCCGGGCCGCGTGCTCGCTCTCCGTCTAGCCCGCGGGGCCCACCCCCTGGTCCAGCTCCGCCGGCTCCTGGTCGCCGCCGCCGCGGCGGGCACCGGCTTCCTGCTGCTGTGCACGCTGGGGTACGCCATGGGGCACCCGGACGACCCGGGCGGCTCGGCCCTCCGGCTCGCCTGGTGCGTCGCGCCCGCCGCCGCCACCGTGTACTTCGCGGTCGCCGTCGCCCGGACGGACCCGGGGACCCGGCCGCGCCCCGGGCTCGCGGCGGTGGGGCTCGGCCCCGGACGGCTGATGGCCATCTCCGCCACCACGACCGCCCTGTCCTGCACCCTCGGCTCGATGCTCGCGCTGCTCTTCTTCCTGCATCTGCGCGGCGACCTGACGGGGATGCCCTTCGACCGCGCCGCGGCCGACCTGCTGGCCGCGAAGGAGCCGCTCCCCCTTCCGGCCGCCCTGACCCTGCTGGTGCTCGTCCCGCTGGCCGCGTCGGTCTCCGCCGCGCTGGTGCTGCGACCGCGGGGCGGGAAGCCGGCGCGCGCCGGACGGCACGGCGCCCGCGGGGCATCCCGTACGAACGCCGAGGCGGGCCCCTACGCCGACCAGCCCGGCCGCCCGCTCGACCCGCAGCACCCCGCGCCGCCCCTCCCCGCCCCGGGCGGGCTCCCCTGGGGCACGGCCGTCCTCGCCGCGGGCCTCGCCGTGGAGACGTACGCGAGCCGCTCCGGGCAGGCCTCCGGGCCCGTCCTGCCGGGCGGCTTCGCGGGCGGACCCGCCGGGGTGCTCGCCGGCTGGACCCTCACCGCGGTCGGACTCGCCCTGGCCGGGCCCGCGATCACCCACCTGTGCGGGCGCCTGCTGCAGTCCGTACGCCCGGGAGCGCTACGGCTGCTCGCCGGGCGCATCCTCCAGGAGGAGGCCCGGCGCATCGGGCGTCCGCTGGGCGTGGTGTGCGCGGTGGCCTCCGGGGCCTACGCCGTGGCGACCCTTTACGCGGGCGCGCGCCCCTCGTTCGGGCCGCTCACCACCCTGGGCGCGCTGCTCGTCGCCGGATGCGCCGTCGCGACGCTGCTCACCGCGGCGGTCGAGGCCAGACAGGCGCGCGCGGACACCACGGCGGCGCTGCTGCGGCTGGGGGCGCCCGCGACGGTGCTGCGCAGCGCGGCGCTGCTGCGCGCGGGCGCGCTGGCCGCCGTGTTCCTCCCGCTGACCTGGATGGTCGCCGAGCTCGCGGCGATTCCGCTGGCCGGCTGAGAACACGGCTGAGAACACGTACGGAAAAGATCCGCGCGGACCGATGAGTTGTGTGCGGATCAGCCGTCTACCCCTCGTACGGCACACCACCTCACAGGGAGAGACCTCACATGTACCAGCAGATGATCTTCGTGAACCTGGCCGTGAACGACGTCGACGCCTCGAAGAAGTTCTTCACGGAGCTCGGGTACACGATCAACCCGCAGTTCTCCACGGACGACTGCGCCTGTGTCGTGATCAGCGACACCATCGTCGCGATGATGCTGAGCAAGCAGCGCTACGCGGACTTCACGAAGAAGGAGATCGCGGACCCGACCACGACCAGCGAGGTGCTGCTGTGTCTGAGCGCGGAGAGCCGCGCGAAGGTCGACGAACTGGTCGACAAGGCGCTCGCGGCGGGGGGCACGGGCACCGAGGAGGCGATGGACCAGGGCTTCATGTACGGCCGTTCCTTCGACGACCTCGACGGCCACACCTGGGAGGTCATGTGGATGGACCCGGCTGCCGTCCAGGGCTGAATCAGAGGCCCCCTAGCATGGGCCCGTGCAGACGAGCCCGGCCCATGCGGCCCATCACGACGACCGCGAGATCGAGACGCTCGAGGAGTTCGACGCGACCGTCTCGGCCCGCGGCACCCTGGCCGGCTACCGCGTACAGGCCGTCGATCTGACGGACCGCACGCGGGAGTTGCTCGCCACGGACACCGCGCAGGCCGTCTTCCTCGGCTGCCCGATGCGGGAGGACGCGGCCGAGAAGGTGCGCGCCGACGGCGCGTTGGTCTTCCCGCCGGTCCCGCACCTGCCCTTCGACCCCTACCGCGGGCACCTCTACACGGCCGACGAGCTGTTCGCCTCGCTCGACCAGGGGTACGAGCGGACGCCGGACGCCCTCGCCTACGACTGGTTCCGGCGGACCGGGGCCGACCGCGACGTCTACGCGTCGATGCTGCGCGCCGTCCACGACGACTCGATCTCCGACGCCCTCGACGAACTCCTGGGCGGCACCCGGGTGGTGGGCGTCATGGGCGGTCACGCCATGGCGCGCGGAACGGAGGCGTACGCCGGTGCCGCGCGCCTGGGCCGCGAGCTGACGCGCGCCGGGTTCACGGTGGCGACCGGCGGCGGACCGGGCGCGATGGAGGCCGCGAACCTGGGCGCGTACGCGGCGCCGTACGACGACGCCATGCTGGAGGAGGCCTGCCAACTCCTCGCGAAGGAACCGTCGTTCTCTCCCTCGATCACCGACTGGGCGCGGTCCGCCTTCGAGGTGCGGGCCCGCTGGCCGAAGGGCGGTCTCTCGGTCGGCATCCCCACCTGGTTCTACGGCCACGAGCCGCCGAACGCCTTCGCCTCGCACATCGCCAAGTACTTCGCCAACGCCACCCGGGAGGACGGGCTGCTGGCCCGCTCGAACGCGGGTGTCGTCTTTCTGCCGGGCGCCGCGGGCACGGTCCAGGAGATCTTCGACAACGCGACCCCGAACTACTACGAGTCCCGGGGCGAGCCCACCCCCATGGTCCTGGTGAACCGCGCGCACTGGACCGAGAAGCACCCGACGTGGCCGCTCCTGCAGTCCCTGGCCAGGCAGCGCGCGATGGAGTCCCGGATCGCGCTGGTCGACAGCATCGATGACGCTCCGGAGGCGCTCAAACACCTGGGCGGTTAATGGCAAGGCAAAGCCAACGGGCATGCGGCCTCTACGGATTGACATCCCTTAGGCGGCACTTATAAACCTGTGAGACTCGTGGGGGCGCTGTTGTCGCGCAGAACCCCCTAACCCCCCGCAGTTGCACAACCTGTGAAGGGCAATCGTGTCCATATCTCGCCGTACCGCACGTTCAGTGCGCATCCTCGGTGTTGCCTCCGCCACCGCCGCGCTCGCGCTCGGTGTCGCCGGCAACGCAATGGCTTGCAACATCCGTGACTTCTCCGCCGTCGCCGGCTGCGACGACAACGGGAAGGGCACCATCACCGTCACCGACACGGACGCCTCCGGCAAGGAAGCCACCGTCTCGGTCTACCTCGAGTCGAACGGCGCCGACGAGAAGCTCGTCGGCGAGAAGAAGGTCACCGGCACCAGCGCCGGCGCGACCCTCACGTTCTCCGAGGAATGGGCCCCGAAGGCCCAGTACCGCGTCCACATCAAGGCCGCGAACATCGTCGACGAGGACATCACGCCGAACCTGACCACGCCGTCCGAGGCGTGCAAGGGCTCGGGTTCGGAGACCGGGACTCCCTCGCCTTCGGAGACTCCGAAGCCGTCGGACACCCCCTCCGCCTCTGAGACGCCCTCGCCCTCGGAGACCCCGTCCGAGTCGAGCAGCACCGCCCCCGCCACCACGACCGGCGACAACTCCCCGTCCCCCGCGGCCGGTGACTCCAACCTCGCCGAGACCGGTGCGAACTCCAACACCCCCATGATCGCCGGTATCGCCGGTGCCCTCGTCCTGGTCGGCGGCGGCGCGGTGTTCTTCGGCATGCGCCGCCGTGGCGCATCGAAGTCCAACTGATCAGCCTTCGCCGAGCCGTGGCCCGTTCCCTGCGTGCAGGGGGCGGGCCACACGCCTACCCGAAGGTCGCGCGCTCCAGCCAGAACTCCAGCAGCTCACGCTCGCCCAGGACCTCCAACTCGGCGCTGTCCAGCGGCAGTCGGCGGTAGAAACCGAGCAGGACTGCGGTCAGCGGACCACGCAGTGCGACCGTCGCCTTCTCGTGGCCGCGCCGCCAGGTGACGCCCTTTTCGCCGAGCTCGACGAGCCACTCCGCATTCAACTCCTTTGCGCTGTCCGTTGCGTGGAGGTGGATGCTGCGATCGGGGCCGGTCAGCTGGCGCGCCGCGTCGTGCGGGTCCGTCCGCTGCACGTACTCGACGATCTGGAGCCACTCGTCGATCGCGTCGGCGGCCACCTCGGGCGCTACCTCGTACGGCAGCCCGGCGGCCAGTGTCGCGTCGGCGCGGTGGATCGTCAGCTCGTGCGTCATCCGGCGGGCCCAGAAGCCGGAGTCGTGGATCCCGGCCCACGCCCACACCTGCGTGCCGGGCCCGGCCTCGCGCAGCGCGGCGACGAGCAGCTCACCGGTCTCGGCGAGCCAGGCGTCCAGTGCGGCGGGGTCGCCCTTGGCCTCGGGGCCGCCGGCGAAGGGCACGTCCTCGTCGCGGACAGGCCCCTGCGCCCGCGTACGGACGATGTGATCGACCCAGCGAAGGGCCCCGCCCGTGTGGCGTACGAGCGCCTCCAACGACCAGTCCGGGCAGGTCGGCACGGTCGCGGACAGATCGGCACCGGAGGCCACGACTGCTCTCAACTGCTGTACCTGGAGCTCGATTTCGTCGCAGTAGCGGTCATGTCCGAGTAGCGTCATGATCGGCACCTTATGCGCCGGCAGGCTCCCCGAGTACGACAATTTCGGCTGCGTCGAACGCCACCCCGACCTCGCCACCGGGCTCCGGCGCGTCCCGCAGCGCGCACGCCGCCTCCAGACGTGGCGCGTCCTCGGGCTGCAGATGTACGGCGACATGGGTGCCCCGGAAGGTGCGTGCGGCCACGGTGCAGCGCAGGCCGTCCGCCACGTCCACGAGCCGTACGCCGGCAGGCCGCACGAGCAGTGTGCCCGGGCCCTGCGGGGCGCCCTCGGGGACCGGGACCTTCCCCCACGGCGTGTCCGCGGCCTCGCCGCTCACCGTCGCCCCGACCACGTTGTCGAAACCGAGGAAGCGTGCCACGAACTCGTCCGCCGGATGCTGCCAGACCTCAAGGGGCGTACCGGACTGGGCGATCCGCCCATCGCGCATCACCACGACCCGGTCGGCGAGCGCGAAGGCCTCGCCCTGGTCGTGCGTGACGGCGAGCACGGTGGTGCCCAATTCACTGAAGAGCTGCCGAAGTTCGACGACGAGCCGTTCCCGCAGTGAGCGGTCGAGCTGGCCGAGCGGTTCGTCGAGCATCAGCAGACGAGGGCGTGGCGCGAGCGCGCGGGCGAGCGCGACGCGCTGCTGCTCGCCGCCGGAGAGCGCGGCGACGGCACGCCGGTGCGCGCCGGGCAGCCCGACGAGATCCAGCAACTCCCTTACGCGCTCGGCCTGTTCGCCCTTCGCCGTGCCGTGCATGCGCAGCCCGAAGGCGACGTTGCCGCCGACGTCCCGCTGCGGGAACAGCTGGTGGTCCTGGAACATCAGGCCGACGCCCCGCTTGTGCGCGGGCACCCCGTTCATGTCCCGGCCGCCCAGCCGCACCTGCCCCGCGTCGAGGGGCTGGAGCCCGGCCACGGCCCGCAGAAGGGTCGACTTGCCGCTGCCGCTCGGCCCGAGCACGCACACGATCTCGTGCTCGGCGACGTCGAGGTCGACGGCGTCGAGCACGGCCCGCCCGCCGAAGCGCACGGTCGCGTCCTGAAGGCTCAGCAGCATCGAGAACTCCCCGGACTCAGCGGCATCTAGAACTCCCCGGTCGGACTGGTGCGGACGCGCTCCAGGAGCAGCAGCGCCACGGCGCACACCACCATCAAGATGGTCGAAAGGGCCATCGCCTGGCCGTAGTTGAGGTCACCCGCACGCCCGAGCAGCCGGGCCACGGCAACCGGCAGTGTCGGGTTGTCGGGCCGCGCGATGAAGACGGTCGCACCGAACTCGCCCAGCGACACCGCGAAGGCGAACCCGGCCGCGACCAGCAGCGCCCGGCGCACCATCGGCAGGTCCACCTCGCGCCACACCCGCCACGGCGACGCCCCGAGTACCGCCGCCGCCTCCCGCAGCCGTCCGTCCACCGCCCTGAGGACGGGCAGCATGGTGCGTACGACGAAGGGGACGCCCACCAGCGCCTGCGCGAGCGGTACGAGCAGCCAGGTACTGCGCAGGTCGAGCGGCGGCTCGTCCAGCGCGATCAGGAACCCGAAGCCGACGGTCACCGCGGAGACGCCGAGCGGCAGCATCAGCAGCGCGTCGAAGCCGCGCACGAGGCGGCCCGCGCGCCTGGTCAGAGCCGCGGCCGCCAGGCCGCCGATCAGGACGGCGATGACGGTGGCGGCGAGCGCATAGCGCAGCGAGTTGCCGATCGCCTCGATCGGCGCGACGAGGAAGATCCCGCCGTCGTCGTGGGTGAGCGCTTTGTAGTACGCGAACCCCGGTGCGTCCAACGACCGTTGGACCAGCACGGCGAGCGGCATCACCAGCAGCACGGCGATGCTCGCCAGCACCCCCGCGAGCAGCGCCCATTGCCCGGCTCCGCGCGGCCGGCGCGCGGTCACTTCCGGGGCCACGAGCCGCAGCGCGGTCTCGCGCCGGCGTACGGTCCAGGCGTGCACGGCGAGGATCGCGCCGACGGCCGCGAACTGGATGATCGTCAGCACGGCGGCAGTGGACAGGTCGAAGATCTCCGAGGTCTGCCGGTAGATCTCCACTTCGAGGGTGGAGAAGGTGGGACCGCCGAGGATCTGCACCACACCGAAGGAGGTGAAGGTGAAGAGGAAGACCATGAGCGCGGCGGCGGCCACGGCGGGCCCGAGGGCAGGCAGGGTGACCTTCCGCCAGGCCTTCATCGGTGACGCACCCAGCATCCGCGCGGCCTCCTCCTGCCGCGGGTCGAGCTGCGCCCAGAGGCCGCCGACGGTCCGTACGACGACCGCGTAGTTGAAGAACACGTGCGCGATCAGGATCGCCCACACAGTGGTGTCCAGCCGTACGCCCCACAGCTGGTCGAGCAGCCCGCGGCGGCCGACGATCGCCAGGAACGCCGTACCGACGACAACGGTCGGCAGCACGAACGGAACGGTGACCACGGCCCGCAGGATCTGCTTGCCCCTGAAATCGAAGCGCGCGAAGACATACGCGCCGGGGAGCGCGATCAGCAGCGTGAGCACCGTCGACACGAGCGCCTGCCAGGTGGTGAACCACAGGACGTGCCGGATGTCGGACTGCCCGAGCACATCCCCGATCCGCCCCCACTGCCAGACCCCGTCGACCTTGAGGCCGCGCGCGACGATCGCGGCGACCGGGTAGGCGAAGAAGATCCCGAAGAACGCGACGGGCACGGCCATGAGACCGAGCCGCGCCGCGTTCCCCGTACGGCCCTTTCGGGGGGCTACTTCAGTACGAGCGAGGTCCACGACTTGACCCACTGGTCACGGTTGGCGGCGATCTTGGCGGGGGCCATGGTCTCGGGGTCCTTGGCCGCCGGGCCGTACTTCGTGAACTCGGCGGGCACCTGCGCCCCCTCGACCACCGGGTAGACGAACATGTTGAGCGGCATGTCCTCCTGGAACTGCTTGGTGACCAGGAAGTCGATGAGCGCCTTGCCGCCCTTGGCGTTCTTGGCGTTGCTCAGCAGCCCCGCGTACTCGACCTGGCGGAAGCAGGTGCCGGCCGAGACGCCGGTCGGCGCGGTCTTCGGCTTCGGGTCGCCGTAGATCACCTCGGCGGGCGGCGAGGAGGCGTACGAGACGACCAGCGGCCGGTCGGCCTTGGCCTTCTTGCCGCCCGCGGAGCCGGAGAACTCGTCGTTGTACGCCTGCTCCCAGCCGTCGACGACCTTCACGCCGTTCGCCTTGAGCTTCTTCCAGTAACCCTGCCAGCCGTCATCCCCGTACTTGGCGGCCGTCCCGAGCAGGAAGCCGAGGCCCGGCGAGGAGGTGGAGGCGTTCTCCGTGACGAGCAGGTTCTTGTACGCGGGCTTGATCAGGTCGTCGAGCGAGGCCGGCGGCGTCAGCTTGTGCTCGCTGAAATAGGCCTTGTCGTAGTTGACGCAGATGTCGCCCGAGTCGATGGGCGTGACCCGGTGCTTGTCCTGGTCGACCCGGTACTCGGACTTGATCGCCTGGGAGCCCTTGGCCTCGTAGGACTGGAACAGCCCGTTGTCGAGGGCCCGGGAGAGCAGGGTGTTGTCGACGCCGAAGAAGACGTCACCCTGCGGGTTGTCCTTGGTGAGGATCGCCTTGTTGACGGCCTGCCCGGCGTCGCCGTCCTTGAGGACCTTGACCTTGTAGCCGGACTGCTTCTCGAACGCCTTCAGTACGGCCTTGGAGTAGACGAAGGAGTCATGGCTGACGAGCGTCACGGTCTTGGAGCCGGCGCCGCCGTCGGAGCCGGAGTCGGACGAGCCGCACGCGGACAGCGTGACGAGCCCGAGACCGGCGGCCGTGACCACGGCCGTGATCCTGCTGATGGTGGTGCTCACTGGATTCCTCCTGGAGTGACCAGGAAGAGACGCGGCCCTGCCCGGGAACCTCGCGAGAGGTCCCCGGGCAGGGCGCAACAGCTTGAGTGGTGACCGAACTTCCTACCCAGAATGACCTGGGCAAGGTTCAGAGGGTCTGCGGTCTGTCCCGCACTCTCAGCGCTGTGGCGCTCCCCTGTCGGAATATGAAGATGTACTTACGCCGCTCAGACTACCGCTCGCTGGCCGCGAGCTGTCCGCACGCCCCGTCGATCTCCTGGCCACGGGTGTCCCGGACGGTGACCGGCACGCCGTGGGCCGCGATGGCCTCGACGAACGCCTTCTCGTCCTCGGGCCGCGAGGCGGTCCACTTGGAGCCGGGCGTGGGGTTGAGCGGGATCAGGTTCACGTGCACCGGCTTGCCCCGCAGGAGCCGGCCGAGACGGTCACCGCGCCACGCCTGGTCGTTGATGTCGCGGATCAGCGCGTACTCGATCGACAGCCGACGCCCCGACTTGGCGGCGTACTCCCATCCGGCGTCCAGCACCTCGCGCACCTTCCACCGCGTGTTCACGGGGACGAGGGTGTCGCGCAGCTCGTCGTCCGGCGCGTGCAGCGAGATGGCGAGGCGGCACTTGAAGCCCTCGTCGGAGAACCGGTGGATGGCCGGCACGAGCCCGACCGTGGAGACGGTGATGCCGCGCTGCGACAGCCCGAGCCCGTCCGGCTCCGGGTCGGTGAGGGCACGGATGGACTGGACGACCCGCTTGTAGTTGGCGAGCGGCTCCCCCATGCCCATGAACACGATGTTGCTCAGCCGCGCCGGACCGCCGGGAATCTCGCCGTCCCTGAGGGCCCGCATCCCGTCCACGATCTGGTGCACGATCTCGCCGGTGGACAGATTCCGGTCGAGACCGGCCTGCCCGGTGGCGCAGAACGGGCAGTTCATCCCGCATCCGGCCTGCGAGCTGATGCACATGGTCACCCGGTCCGGGTACCGCATCAGCACGGACTCGACGAGCGTCCCGTCGAAGAGCTTCCACAGGGTCTTGCGCGTGGTGTCGTCATCACAGCTGATGTGCCGCACGACCGACATCAGCTCCGGAAGCAGCGCCTCCTGGAGCTTGCCGCGCGAGGCGGCCGGAATGTCCGTCCACTCCGCGGGGTCGTGCGCGTACCGCGCGAAGTAGTGCTGCGACAGCTGCTTGGCGCGAAACGGCTTCTCACCGATCGCGGCAACCGCCTCTTTACGCTCGGCGGGCGTGAGATCGGCAAGGTGCCGCGGCGGCTTCTTGGCTCCGCGGGGGGCGACGAATGTGAGTTCTCCGGGCTTAGGCATGGCTGTACCAGTGTCGCAGATCGAATCGTGTGACCTGGGGCTCAAGCTCGGCAGGGTGGTCGTCCTCGGTCGTCCCTGGTCGTCGTCGGCCCTCCTCGGACGGCCCACAGACGGCCCAGCGCGAGAGGCGTTCTCGCTGGCCAGCGCACCGCGGAGAGCACCCGGACCGAAATCGGCTGTCACGCCCCGCGGCTCCCCGCCTGTGTCCCGTGCCACTGGATCTTGACCGTTTGCCATCGGACTTTGACGGACGCGAGTTTGTGTCATCGGAGTTTGATCACCGCAGGTCGGCGACTCAGCGCACCGAAGGTGCGCTGAGTCGCCGACCTGCACTTATGTGCAGTTCCTCGTAAACGTGTAGGTCAGGGCCTTGCGATCGTCATGCAGGCTGCTCGATTTGTGGGGACGGGGGGTCAGGAAGGCTTGACCGCCGAGACCGGGGTGGCGGTCACCTTGTTGTCGCACTCGGCCCACCACCCGTCGTTCAGGGCGACCTGGTGCTTCCCGGAGTGCGGCAGCCCGATGACCATCGTCGGATACGCCTTCGGGGTGTTGCCCGACTTGCAGTAGCCGTCGCCCTCCCCCTGGACCTGGACGAAGGTCAGCTTCACCCACGCCTTGCCGTGCGGCCGGACCGTCACGGTGGCCGCCCTGCCGGTGCGGGTGACCGTGAGCGGGGTGTTGTGGGCGGGGGAGCCGTTGCCGGCGCCCGCGACCGTCGGGTGGCCCTTCAGGACGCACGTCCTCCCGGAGACGTTGGTGAACCGCACGACCGCCGCCCCGGTCCCGGTCCCGACGGGCGGGTGGGCGGCCTGCCAGGCGCTGACCTGGAGAGCGGAGGCCCGGCAGGCGGGCGGCGGGGTGGAGGTGGTGGTGCTCGCCGCCATGGCGGTGCCGGGCAGGATGCCGGTCACCGCCGCCGCGACGGCCGTGACCGCCGTCGTCGCCAGAGCCGCCCTGCGAATGCCGTTGCTGTGACGCATGCTGTCGTCCCCCTGAGTCGTCTCGTCCGCGGGTTTCGGTCGTCGGTTGTTGCCCCGCGGTACGCGTGGTACGTGAGTGCAGATAGGGCGGGAGAGCGGCAGGGTTCCGTGCGGCGACTACTTGTGACGGAACGGTGACGACAGGCTGCACCCGTGCAGATGGCCGTCAGGGCAGACAGAAGCACCTCCAGCGCGCCACGGGTTAACGGTCAAGATCCAGTGGCACGGGACAAGAGCGTTGCTATATAGGCCACAAGTGGACCTAGAATCGAACCTGTGTCCGAAAACGTGTCTCGCCCAGATCGCCTGGACCGCCTGGACCGCCTGGACCGCCTGCGCAGCGTCCGTGAATGGCTGGTCTGGCAACTGCGCCGCACAGACGACACCATCGCTGAGCTGGAGCGGCAGGAGGTAGCCGCTGCCCGTACGGCACGCACGCTGCCCTCACCCACGCCAGGGTGGAAGCTCGCGATCCAACGGGCGGGCGGCAATCCCACCCCCGACGCCATCCATACAGGCGACTGCGGCATGGCTGGCAAGAACACGAAGCCACTGACACGCGAGCAGGCCCGCCACGCGATCACAGAAGGCGGCATCACGGCGTGCCCCTACTGTCGCCCCGACACCGACCTGGGCGTGCTGTGAGCCGCGAACGGTCGCGCCCTGAGGGTACGAGCACAGCACCCGTCGTCGTGCATCGTGCGGCGGGTACCGGTGGTCGCCGGGTGTCGATCCATACCCAGCCCGTCGGGCTCGCCCACAGCGACGCCGACCTGGTCGAGTTCCTGCGGCGCGCGGGCCTGTCTGACGCGTGGGAGCTCCTGGACGATCCGCATTGGGTGGAGTGGCAGGGCCATCGTCCACACCAATACGGCGCGGGCTGACAGCAGCAGGTTCCTCCGCAGCTCGGTGCAGGTTCCCCCTGCGGCACTCCTGCACGCTTGTTGCGCAGGAAGTGACGTCGGCCCGGAGCGACCTCGCGCGATCGGCGTCGGCGCAGCACTGGCCTGTGGTCGAGCGGTCGCCAATGGTCGTTGTTGGTCGCTGTGGGCCACCCTTCGACGGCCCACGGACGGCCCAGGGGGCCACTCAAGGAGGGTGCGACAGTCAGGTGGAGCAGCACTGCGCGACCGCGTGTCGGAAGACGTACAGACCGCGCATCAGACCCCTGTCAACCAGGGCTTCGTCATCACAGCTTCAGCCGTGCCCCACACGTGCCCCAATGGTGACGAGCTGGGCGGCGGCGGAGAGCAGCCGCAGCCGCAGACGCTTGGGCTCCCCCCGGCTCTAACTCTGCGGGTGTACGCGCACCTCATGCCTTCGAGTCAGAAGCGGACCAGGAAAGCCGTGGACGGCGTCCTGTCGCTTGGCCGCGACGTCTCGGATCCCGACCCCCCACGTGACAGGCATGCGCCCGTGCAAGGAATGGGAACAATCCCTTGCATGGGCGCATGGGGGACGTTGCTAGCCACCATTGCTGGCGCCGCGATCGCGCTCGTGGGTCAGCACCTGGTGAAGCGGGCTGAGGAACAGGCTCGCATGTCGGAGCTTCTGCTTGAGCAGTGCGTCGCAGTGGCAGCGTCGTCCTCGGACTTCCGGGATCGTATCTGGGAAGAACGTCACCTGGGCTTGGAGGGGCGGGTCGCTGGTTGGGACCTTTCAGCCCTGCGACTGGCGACAGCCCGCCTACAGATCCTCTCGAAGGATGACACCCTGCTGGCCTCGCTAGATCAGCTCAACAAGGCTGGCCGGCGGCTGGGAAGCAGCTGGCGACGCGGCGACGTGAACGATGCGGACTATGCCGAGCTTTGGGACCGGCACAACGCTGCTTTGAAGCAGTTCCTGGCCGCCAGCGGCAGGGCGGTACGCCGCCGCATGTCTCTCGCCTGACCATCGGCGCACGGCCCAGAGACGGCCCCGCAGGTCAACACAAGGACCCGAGTGCCACCAAACATGCAGGTGAGAGGCCAACTCAAGCCTGACGCCTGCCAGTTCTCCGGGCTTAGGCATGGCCATACCAGTGTCGCAGATCAATTGGTGTGACCTGCGGCGGTCGGTTCCGGGGCCCACGGAAGGCCGGTTTCCGGCGCCTCCGGGGCCCCCGCCGGCACGCCCCGGCGGCCCGTGGAGAGCCCGGCGGCACGCCTTCGGAAGCTACCGCTCGCCCGCCCGGACGGCGCTCGCCGTCGGCACAGCCCCCGTCGCCCCCAGCCGGCGCGGCAGTCGGCGAGCCAGTGGCAGCGCCGCGGCGCCGAGGAGGAAGCCGTAGCAGGTCACGAGGCCGTGGCCGTTTTCCTGGGCCAGCCACATCGCGAGGCCGGCCGCGGGCGCGCTCACCGCGAGCAGCCGTGCCTTGGTGTCGGTGGTGGACAGCAGCAGGGCCGCCGAGAGGGTCGCGGCCAGGAAGTACGTCGCGCCGGAGCTGCCGGCGAAATTGCGCGGGTCTGTGCTGTGGCCGGTCTCACCGAACAGCGCGTCGATCTGCTGGGGAAGCAGGATGCCGCCGGCGAACAGCGCCAGCATCAGCGGTCCGCCCCAGAACCACTGCGTCAGTGCGGCGATCGCCGCGAGGGTGGCGATGTTCCAGACCGCCCCGAAGACCCCGCCGTTCTGCATGAACACCGAGGTCACCACCCGCCACCAGCCGGACTTCCGCGGGTCGCTGTCCAGGGCGTCCATCGCCCCCGACCAGCTCAGCTGGAGCAGCACCGCGCCGACCGCCACGGCGGTGAGCGCGACCGCGGCCCAGGGAACCGGCCGCTTGCGGAGCGGGCCCTCGCCGATCAGGAGCACACCGCCCTTGAACATCAGCACCATCAGTGCAGCGGTCGTCAGATTGAAAAGTATCGCGCCCACACAGATCATCCCCCGTTGAAAGCTGTGAAAGACCCTGGTCAGAGGTCGGCGATCACCGTAGCGGAGCGAGCCCCGCGGCGGGCGTACGACAAAGGGCCCGCCGTCCGGTGGACAGCGGGCCCCTGGCCCATCGAACGAACCGCGGGTCAGCCGGAGCCGACGAAGAGGACGAGGAGCAGCCAGACCACCGGCGCCGTGGGCAGCAAAGAGTCCAGTCGGTCCATGATGCCGCCGTGGCCCGGGAGCAGTGTGCCCATGTCCTTGATGCCCAGGTCGCGCTTGATCATGGACTCGCCGAGGTCGCCGAGCGTGGCGCTGGCCGCGACGGCGAGGCCGAGGATCAGGCCCTGCCACCAGGTGCCGTCGTCGATCAGGTACTGCATGCACAGCGCACCCGCGACCATCGCGAAGGAGACCGCGCCGAAGAGACCCTCGCGGGTCTTGCCGGGGCTGATGCGCGGGGCGAGCTTGTGCTTGCCGAAGCGCCAGCCGATCGCGTACGCCCCGGTGTCGCTGACCACGGTCAGCAGCAGGAACGTGAGCACGCGGCGCGGCCCGTCGTCGGCCGTGAGCATCAGCGCGACGAAGGTGGCCAGGAACGGCACGTAGAAGGCCGCGAAGACCCCCGCCGTGACGTCCTTGAGGTAGCCCTCGGGCGGCTCCGTCATCCGCCAGACCAGGACAGCGAGCGCGGTGAGCGCCATCGCCACCCACGCACCCTCGGTACCCCGGACGTAACCGGCGACGACCATGGCCGCTCCGCCGACCGCCAGCGGGACGAGGGGCGCCTTGATGCCCTTGCGCTCCTCCAGCCGCGACGTGAGCTCCCACAGGCCCACCACCACGGCGACCGCTATCACGCCGATGAAGACGGCCTTGACGATGAACAACGACGCGGCGATCACCGCACCGAGCCCGACACCCACTCCTATGGCCGCGCCCAGGTCGCGTCCCGCGCTCTTCTTCTGAGGTGCGGGGACGGGCTGGGGGGCGGCGCTGGGCATGGGCTCCTGCGGGCTCTGCGGGTTGTACGACGGACCCCCGTTGGGAGGAGCCGCCGGCGGTGTGTCGTCGCGGAACAGGGGACCGCTCAGCCGAGCGGCCCCCCGGTTGTCATCCTGGTCTCCGCCATGCGCGGGTACGTCGGGCACGATGGGCATGGGGCGAGTGTGCTGGGCTTCATGCGCATCGTACGCGGGACCCGCCGGGGCAGCCCCCTGGACAGGCCCCTGGTCGGACGGCCCCCAGTACCCGGCTTGTGGCGGCGCCCCCCAGGAAGAGTCGTTCATCAGACCTCGAGAAGCTCAGCTTCCTTGTGCTTGAGGAGCTCGTCCACCTGGGCGACGTACTTCGTCGTGGTGTCGTCGAGCTCCTTCTCCGCGCGGCGGCCCTCGTCCTCGCCGACCTCGCCGTCCTTGATCAGCTTGTCGATGGCGTCCTTCGCCTTGCGGCGCACGGAGCGGATCGAGACCTTGGCGTCCTCACCCTTGGTCTTGGCGACCTTGATGTAGTCCCTGCGGCGCTCCTCGGTCAGCTCCGGGAAGACCACTCGGATGATGCTGCCGTCGTTGCTGGGGTTGACGCCCAGGTCGGAGTCGCGGATCGCCTGCTCGATGTTGCGCATCGCGCTCTTGTCGAACGGGGTCACCACGGCCATCCGCGGCTCAGGCACCGCGAACGAGGCCAGCTGGTTGATCGGCGTCAGCGCGCCGTAGTAGTCGGCCACGATCTTGTTGAACATCGCCGGGTGCGCACGACCGGTGCGGATCGCGGCGAAGTCGTCCTTGGCGACCACGACGGCCTTCTCCATCTTCTCCTCGGCCTCGAGGAGGGTCTCTTCGATCACCACTTGCTCCTGCGTGTCTTGAGTAGGCCCGGCTTCCGGTGGGCGGCGGCCGGCTGCGTCGCGTCTTGTTCCTGCACGTTTCCCGACCGGCGGGACATTGTCCATCCCCCGGTCAGGGTCCGTCCCCCAACAGGGTTGGCCCCCGGTCGGGATGGGGCCCGGTCAGGCTCGGCTGCTCTGGTCACCCACAAGAGTGCCGATCTTCTCACCCTTGACGGCGCGCGCGATATTGCCCTCCGCCAGAAGCTCGAAGACCAGGATGGGCAGCTTGTTGTCCCGGCACAGGGTGATGGCCGTCATGTCGGCGACCTTGAGGTCGCGCGTGATGACCTCGCCGTAGCCGAGCGAGTCGAACTTCACCGCTTCGGGGTTGGTCTTCGGGTCGGAGTCGTAGACCCCGTCCACGCCGTTCTTGCCCATCAGCAGCGCCTCGGCGTCGATCTCCAGGGCGCGCTGGGCGGCGGTGGTGTCGGTGGAGAAGTACGGCATGCCCATACCGGCGCCGAAGATGACCACACGGCCCTTCTCCAGGTGGCGCACGGCGCGCAGCGGGATGTACGGCTCGGCGACCTGGCCCATGGTGATGGCGGTCTGGACGCGGCTGTCGATGCCCTCCTTCTCCAGGAAGTCCTGGAGAGCCAGGCAGTTCATGACCGTGCCGAGCATGCCCATGTAGTCGGAGCGGGCCCGGTCCATGCCGCGCTGCTGGAGCTCGGCGCCGCGGAAGAAGTTGCCGCCGCCGATGACGACCGCGATCTGGGCACCGCCGCGCACGACGGCCGCGATCTCACGGGCGATCTTGTGCACCACGTCAGGGTCGACGCCCAGTCCCCCGCCACCGGCGAACGCCTCGCCGGAAAGCTTCAGCAGAAAGCGGCCCGCGCCCTTGCCTTCGTCGCTCTTCTCGCCCTTGTCGGCCTGGCTGGTGGTCATGGAGATCTCGCCTCTTTTACGTGTCGCACATACGAAGAAGGCCATTGCCGATGGGGTGCTGGCTCCCATGCTCGGCAATGGCCTCCTCGTCAGATCTGCTGTCGTCCGGCACGCACGCGCGCGTGCCGACGTACGCGGACGACTGCTGACGACCCTATCGGGGTCGCGCGTCGATCGCGGTACGGACTCAGATGCCGACCTTGATGCGCGTGAAGCGCTTCAGGGTGACACCGGCCTCGTCCAGGACCTTCTGGACGGACTTCTTCTGGTCCAGCGCGTAGGGCTGGCCCAGCAGGGTGGCCTCCTTGAAGAAGCCGTTGACGCGACCCTCGACGATCTTCGGGAGCGCGGCCTCGGGCTTGCCCTCGGCGCGGGTGGTCTCCTCGGCGACGCGGCGCTCGGACTCGACGACCTCGGCCGGGACGTCCTCCTTGGAGAGGTACTTCGGCGCGAAGGCGGCGATGTGCTGCGCGACACCCTTGGCGAGGTCGGCGTCGGCCTTGTCCAGCTCGACCAGGACACCGATCTGCGGGGGCAGGTCGGGCATGGTGCGGTGCATGTACGCGGCGACGTAGGTGCCGGAGAACGCGGCGAAGCGGTCCAGGACGATCTTCTCGCCCAGGGTCGCGTTGGCCTCGTCGACGAACGCCTGAACCGTCTTGCCGGCCTCGATCTCGGAGGCGAGCAGCGCCTCGATGTCGGCGGGGGCGGTGGCGGCGGCGTGCTGGGCGATCTGGTTGGCGACGGCCTGGAACTTCTCGCCCTTGGCGACGAAGTCCGTCTCGCACTTCAGCTCGACCAGGACACCGGAGGTGTTGTCGTCGGCGATGATCGAGACCACGGCGCCGTTCTCGGCGGAGCGGCCCTCGCGCTTGGCGACCCCCTTCTGGCCCTTGATGCGCAGAGCCTCGACGGCCTTGTCGACGTTGCCCTCGGCCTCGTCCAGCGCCTTCTTGCAGTCCATCATGCCGGCGCCGGTGAGCTCACGGAGCTTCTTGACGTCAGCGGCGGTGTAGTTCGCCATGATTCCTGGAATCTCTCTCGGAGTCTGAAGTCTGAAGATCTACGGGCCGAACGGCGGGGGCTTTGTGGGCCCCCGCCGTCCGAAATACCCGAAGAGGTGAGGGTCAGGCCTGCTCGGCGTCCGCGGCCGGGGCCTCGGCGGCGGGGGCCTCAGCGACCTCGGCCTCGGCCTCGGCGACCGGAGCCTCGGCAGCAGCCTCGGCCGGGGCCTCAGCAGCGGCCTCGGCCGGCTTCTCGGCCTCGTCGGCCTTCTTCTCGCCCTCGAGCAGGTCGCGCTCCCACGCGGCGAGCGGCTCGCCCGCGGCCTTGTCACCCTCGGCGGCCTTGCCGGCGCCGGAACGGGAGATGAGGCCCTCGGCGACGGCGTCGGCGATCACGCGGGTGAGCAGGGTGACGGAGCGGATCGCGTCGTCGTTGCCCGGGATCTTGTAGTCGACCTCGTCGGGGTCGCAGTTGGTGTCGAGGATGGCGACGACCGGAATGTTGAGCTTCCGGGCCTCGCCGACCGCGATGTGCTCCTTCTTGGTGTCCACGATCCAGACGGCGCTGGGCACCTTGGACATCTCGCGGATACCACCGAGGGTCTTCTCCAGCTTGGCCTTCTCGCGCGAGAGCACGAGAAGCTCCTTCTTGGTGAGACCGGAAGCGGCGACGTCCTCGAAGTCGATCTGCTCGAGCTCCTTGAGGCGCTGCAGACGCTTGTAGACGGTCGAGAAGTTGGTGAGCATGCCGCCCAGCCAGCGCTGGTTGACGTAGGGCATGCCGACGCGGGTGGCCTGCTCGGCGATGGCCTCCTGCGCCTGCTTCTTCGTGCCGACGAACATGACCGTGCCGCCGTGGGCGACGGTCTCCTTGACGAACTCGTAGGCGCGGTCGATGTACGACAGCGACTGGAGCAGGTCGATGATGTAGATGCCGTTGCGCTCGGTGAAGATGAAGCGCTTCATCTTCGGGTTCCAGCGACGGGTCTGGTGACCGAAGTGGACGCCGCTTTCCAGCAGCTCCCGCATCGTGACGACGGCCATGGCCGTTCTCCTTGATTTTCTCGGTTGTGCCGCGTGTGCCGGACGGCACTCGCGCCTGACGCCCGCGTGCGCCTTGCCACAGAGGACCGAGGAGCGCTGACACCGGCTTTTCGTCTTGCGACTCATGGCCTGATGTCGGGGCGTGCGAAGTCGACCCGGTGACCCGGATCGCCAGAAGAAGTGTACGGGACCCGCGAGGTGCCGGGTGACGCCGCTGTCCACAACCGGCCGGTACTCCACAGATCCCGGCGAGGACGCCCCGACCTGCGGCACGGTTCCCGCATGCGAGCGAAACGATGTGTGCGTACGTGGCTGGGGTTGCTTCTGGTGTTGACGGCGACCGTCCTGGGGGTAGCGCTCCCGTCCGCCCTCGCGTGGTCGAGCGGCACGGCGCCGCCCGCACCACCCGAGCCGGACACCCCGGTGCCGTCCGTCGCCCGCGCCTGGCCGGTGGGCAACCGCCCTCTCGTCGTACGGGGCTGGGAGCCTCCGGCGACGACCTACGGCCGCGGCCACCGGGGCGTGGACCTGGCGGCGCTTCCGGGTGCTCCGGTGCGGGCGGTGGCCCCGGGGCGGGTGTCCTTCGCGGGCCGGGTCGGGGGCCGCGGCGTGGTCTCGGTGGAACTGTCGGGAACGGGCGAACCCCCGCTGCGCACGACGTACGGCCCCGTCCACGCGACGGTACGGAAAGGCGACGAGGTCACAGCGGGCGACCCCCTGGGCACCCTGGACCCCTCCCCCGCCCACTGCCCCACGTCCTGCCTCCACTGGGGCCTGCTGAGAGCCAAGACCTACCTGAACCCCTTGTCCCTGCTCCCGCCCTGGCTGCTCGACAGGGGGCCTTCACGCTTGCTGCCGGTGACGTAGACACTCCGCTGCGGGCAATGGTGGGCACCACCCCCGGGTGCCGAACACGGCAGGGCCTCCGCCACAGAGGCCCTACCCCCGAACCCCCCGCAGAGCCATGGAAACGGCCGCGTCGGTAATGGCGAGGGGGTCCTCGGCCGCCCCCAGCTCGATCCGCCGCACCGCCGCGTCGACAATCCCCTGCAACAACATCGCGGCAAGCCTCGGCTCCGCATGCCCCAACGCCCCGAGCGCCTCGCCGATCATCGCGACGAGCCCCCCGTGCGCGGCTCGGATCTTCTCGCGCGCCCCGGCGTCGAGCTCGCTCGCGGAGATGGCGACCACGGCCCGGTGCCGCCGGTCCCCGACCAGGGCGAGCTGCCGCCGGACGTACGCCTCCACCTTGCCCTCGGGGGTGTCGGCCGCGGCCATCGCCGCCTCCACCTCCGCCGCCCAGACGGGGAAGTCGGCCTCGCACAGTTCCTCGACGACGGCCGCCCGGGACCGGAAGTACTCGTACACGGAGGACCGCGCGAGCCCCGTGCGCTCGGCGAGCGCCGGGAACGTCAGCGCCTCCGTCCCGCTCTCGGACAACAGGGAGCGCGCCGCGTCCAGCAGGGCGGCTCGCTGCATCGACCGGTGCTCGGCCACGGAGGCCGCTCGAATCCTTGGCACGTCAGCCACTTTACGGACGGACCGCCCCCGGCGGCAGTCACTCCGGCCACCCGGCGGGAACCGGGCAGCGGCCGGGCACCGGCAAGGGGAGGGACGTTTCAGCCCCCTGCACCACCGGGGTCACCGCCCGAAGCTCGCCAGCTTCGCCCGCAGCTGGAGCACGGACTTGGTGTGGATCTGGCTCACCCTGCTCTCGGTCACACCCAGCACATTGCCGATCTCGGCGAGTGTGAGCCCCTCGTAGTAGTAGAGCGTGACCACGGTCTTCTCGCGCTC
Source organism: Streptomyces sp. R21 (assembly GCF_041051975.1). Classification (GTDB taxonomy): domain Bacteria; phylum Actinomycetota; class Actinomycetes; order Streptomycetales; family Streptomycetaceae; genus Streptomyces. The sequence goes on from NZ_CP163435.1 coordinate 3,087,331, forward strand.
GGGCAGGGTGTTGATCGCCCGCGCCAGGAACCTCCGCAGCTCCCGGTCCTCGGCGACCTCCACGGGGTTGTCGGCGCCGGTGTCCTCAAGGGTGTCCATGAGGCTCAGCCGGTCGCCGCCCTCGCCGCCGACATGCAGCAGCTCCTCCAGGGCGACCACGTTGGCCAGCGACAACTGGCTGAAGACCGCGTGGAGTTCCTCGACGGCGATACCCATCTCGGAGGCCACCTCGCCCTCCGACGGCGTGCGCCGCAGCTTCGCCTCCAGCGTGGCGTAGGCCCGCTCGACATTGCGCGCCTTCTGCCGCACCGACCTCGGAATCCAGTCCAGCGCCCGCAGTTCGTCGATCATCGCGCCCCGGATCCGGGTGATCGCGTACGTCTCGAACTTGATCTCCCGCTCGATGTCGAACTTCTCGATCGCGTCGATCAGTCCGAACACTCCGGACGAGACGAAGTCCGCCTGTTCGACATTGGCCGGCAGACCGACGCTCACCCGGCCCGCGACGTACTTCACCAGCGGCGAGTAGTGCAGGATCAGCTGCTCCCGCAGCCGCTCGTCGCCCGTCGCCTTGTACGACCGCCACAGCTCGTCGAGGGTCGAGGGAGCGGGCGGGCGCCCGTTACCGCCGTCGCGGGCAGCTGGGGGGATCGCCGCCCGGTCGGACCCGGAGGTGTGCTGGGGCATTCGTCGCCTTGTGCCGTTCTGCCGTGAACTGTGGGTGCCTGGGTGAGCTGTCGGTCTGATGTCGAGTTGCCTGTCTGCGTCGGAATCCACGTGAGCGTAGCGTGACTGGAGTGTCGCAGTGCGCGAACAGCAGGGGATCACCCCTGCGCAGATACGTTCCGCTGGGCGACACCCAGGGTCCCGATCGTCGCCCTGTGTGATCACCGCGAGGCGCCAACTACGGGAATTGCCAAGGGTGTCGGCGTTCGCCCGGACGGCCGAACACGCTCGGTCAGCACCCGCTTCGATCACCGCGGACGGAGATCATCGCCTGGCGTGTCAACTTCCAGCCGTCGCCGTGTCGTTCGACGAATCCAAGTGATCGGAGTTCGTACAGTCTCCCGACCGTGTCGTCCTTCGTCATACCGGCATCGCGGGCGATCTCGTCCGCGCTCGCCGCACTCCGGCCCGGCAGCGCGGCCAGCACCCGCCGCGCCCCCGGCTCCAGCAGGTCACGCGGCAGCACGGGCCCACGCCGGTCCGGGGCGAGCTCCCCCATGTCGCCCACCAGTTCGGCAACTTCCTCGGCGTCGGAGACCAGCACCGCCTCCTCGCGCAGGAGTTCGTGCACCCCGGCCGACAGTCCGCTGGTGACGGGGCCCGGCACCCCTATCGTGAACCGCCCCAGCCGCTGCGCCGCCCGCGCCGTGACCAGCGCCCCGCTGCGATACGCCGCCTCGACGACCACGGTCCCCCGGGTGAGCGCCGCGATGACCCTGTTGCGCAGGATGAATCTGCTCGGCGTCGGATGATCGCCGGGCGGCAACTCCCCCACGACCAGCCCCTGTTCAGCGATCCGGGTGATCAACTGGGTGTGTCCGCGCGGGTAGGGCCGGTCGACGCCGCAGGCCAGCACGGCGACGGTGGCGCCGCCCGCCCCGAGTGCGCCCCGGTGCGCGGCACCGTCCACTCCGTACGCGCCGCCCGACACCACCACCCACCCCCGCTCCGCGAGACCTGCGCCCAGCTTCGCCGCCATGTGCGCCCCGTACTCGGTGCAGGCCCGCGCCCCGACGACCGCCACCGACCGCAGCGCCCATATCCGCAGACTGGGCCGCCCCCGCACCCACAGCCCCGTCGGCCGGGAGTCGCCCAGGTCGTCGAGTTGCGCGGGCCACTCCGGGTCACCGGGGCAGATGAACCGTGCCCCCGCCTCCCGCGCCTCGGCCAGATCCCGCTCCGGCCGCACCCGGCCGGCCCGCCCCCGCAGCCCCTCCCAGCGCTTCGCCGACGCCCCGGGCAACGGCTCCCCTCCCGTCACCAGCCGCCGTGCCACTTCCACGGCCCCGAACTCCCGCAGCCACCGTCCGCCGAGCTCGTCCCCGGGTTCGATGACCCGGGCGAGGGCCACCCGGGCAAGCCGATCGTCGTCCGTCATGGGCGCGAGCCGATCAGCATCGGCACTCCGCGGGGCACGCCGGTGCGCAGTTGCAGGGCGAGGGTGACGTCCCCGGCGTCGGGGCGGTCGTGCCCGCTCAGGTCGGCGACGCTCCAGGCGACGCGGAGCACCCGGTCCAGGCCGCGTGCCGTCAGCGCACCGCGCTCCAGGCTCCGTTCCGCCTCGTCCATCGCGCCCGGCAGGGCCTGCCAGCGGCTACGCAGCTCCCGCCCGGGCACCTCGCTGTTGGTGTGCCACGGGGTCCCGGCAAGGCGTGCGGCCGCCCGCTCCCGCGCCGCCCGCACCCGGTCCGCCACCATCTGCGTCGACTCCCCCTGAGCGCCGCGCTCCGTCAGCTCGGCCCGGGTGACCGGCTCAACGTCGACCCGCAGGTCCATCCGGTCGAGCAGCGGCCCGGAGAGCCTGGCCTGGTAGCGCCGTACGCTGGAGGGCGGGCACTCGCAGAGGTCGTTGGCCACGCTGAAGCGCCCGCAGGGGCAGGGGTTGGCCGCGAGCACCATCAGGAACTTCGCCGGAAACCGCACGACACCGGCGCTGCGTGCGATGACGACGTGCCCGGCCTCAAGCGGCTGCCGCAGGGCGTCCAGCGCGAAGCTGCTGAACTCCGGTGCCTCATCCAGGAAGAGCACCCCACGATGGGCCAGCGACACGGCGCCGGGCCGGGCGAGCCCCTTGCCGCCTCCGACGAGTGCCTGCATCGTCGCCGAGTGGTGAGGCGCGCAGTAGGGCGGGTCGTCCACCATCGGTTTGCCCGCCGGCAGCAGGCCCGCGACCGAGTGGACCGCCGTCACCTCCAGGGACTCGGTCCGGGTGAGACGGGGCAGGATCGACGGCATGCGCTCGGCCAGCATCGTCTTGCCCGCTCCCGGTGGGCCCTGCAGAAAGACGTGGTGTCCGCCGGCGGCAGCGACCTCCATCGCGGTGCGCGCGGACAGCTGGCCGACCACGTCGGCGAGGTCGTGCCCCCGGTCGTGCTCGGCCACGGCCATGCCGCACAGGCCGGTCGCCTCGCCCGTGCCGGGCACGCGCAGCCCGGCGAGGAGCGGGTCGGGCCGGCCGAGCTCGTCCGGCGGCTCCTCGGGCACCGGCTCGTCCGTCAGTACCGCGATCAGCTGACGCAGGCTGCGGACGCCGAGCACCGAGACCCCGGGCACCAGCGAGGCCTCGGCCGCCGCGCACTCCGGGACCACCACCTGTTCGTAGCCCGCGTCGGCCGCGGCCAGCACGGCCGGCAGCACGCCCCGCACCGGTCGTACCCTCCCGTCGAGCCCCAGCTCGCCGATCATCACGATGTCGGCGAGGACACGGGGATCGATGCGCTCGGCGGCTCCGAGTACGGCGCACGCCACGGCGAGGTCGAAGCCGGAGCCGCCCTTGGGCACGGACGCCGGGCTCAGCCCGACCGTGAGTTTCTTCTGCGGCCACTCGGCGCCGGAGTTCACCACCGCGGCCCGCACCCGGTCGCGGCTCTCCGTCAGGCTCTTGTCAGGGAGCCCCACCAGCGTGAACGCGGCGACTCCGGGCTCCAGGTCGGCCTGGACCTCGACCACGACGCCCTCGACGCCGACGAGCGCCACGGAACACGTACGCGCGAATCCCATCAGGCCACCCCCCGCACATGCTCGACGACGGGTGCTCCGCGGTCGGGGAGAAGGACGCCCACGAGGTCGATACGGACCCCGCCGGGTGGTGCGCCTCCGTGTTCCTGCAGCCAGCGTTCGGCCAGGTCGCGCAGGCGGTCCGCCTTCGCGGGCGTGACGGAGGCCATCGGGTGTTCGAAGGCCCCGGCCCTGCGGGTCTTGACCTCGCACATCACCAGCGCGTCGCCGTCCCGCGCCACGATGTCGATCTCACCGGTCCTGCCGCAGCGCCAGTTGCGCTGCACGACCGTCATCCCGGCCTCGGCCAGCCGCCGTGCGGCCAGGTCCTCGCCGTACTTTCCGAGTGCGCTGCGTGCGTTGCCCGTCTTGTGTGTGCTCATGTCGGCACCACCTCCGACGCACACACTGAACCCACGACGGCCCGCTGTTGGATCTTGGTGGACGGCCGGACGATTGTGGATAACCCTGTCACCCACAAGAGCGTCCGGCCGGCCCTCAGCTGCTCGGCCCAGCCACTCGGCTCAGCTGCCCGGCAGCTCCAGATCACTCTTGTTGAGCTCTTCGATGTTCACGTCCTTGAATGTGAGGACCCGCACCTGCTTCACGAAACGAGCAGGTCGGTACATGTCCCACACCCAGGCATCCGCCATGGATACCTCGAAGAACACCTCGCCCTGGACCGAGTGCACCTGCATCTCGTAGTCGTTGGTGAGGTAGAAGCGCCGTTCGGTCTCGATCACATATTTGAACAGACCGACGACGTCGCGGTACTCGCGATAGAGCTTCAGCTCCATCTCGGTCTCGTACTTCTCGAGGTCCTCGGCGCTCATGGCATGTTCCCCTTCAGCCGTGCGTCCCCCTATTGTGCGCCAGCCCCGCGAGCCCCTAGACGATTTCGGTGTCGAGGACCTCGGGCCTGACCGGGGGACCTTCGTCGAGCAGCCTCCGCAGCAGCCCGGCGAGTCTGGTCGGATACACCGTCTCATGCGCTTCGGCCAGTTCCTGGCACGTCCACCAGCGCGCTCCGGCGACACTGCGCCGTTCCAGCTCCGTCTGCCCGGCGGCCACGGTCGCCGTCTGGGTCGTACGGGCCAGGTAGTACCACTCGTCCTGATCCCATCGCCGTCCCGCGAACGGAAAGGAGCACATCCTCTGCCACAGCACCGGGCCCAGTGCGACCTCGGTGATGCCGGTCTCCTCCGCGAGTTCCCGAAGGGCGGCCTCCTCGCGCGTCTCCTCGCCCTCCAGACCGCCGCCCGGTGTGAACCACCAGTCGTCCGAAGGATCGTCCGGCTCGTGTCCGTGCAGCAGCAGGATGCGCTCCTGCGGGTCGAGGAGAACGACCCGGGCGACCTTGCGCGGTCCGCCCTCGTGGGAGTCCTCGGCCGTGTCGCCGTACGACGTCTCAGCGGGCACCGGCGAGCTCCGCCCCCGCCCGGCCGCGCCGTCGGCCCGCCCGCTTGGCGATCGGGCCGTAGGCCGCGCCGCCCAGGACGAGGACGGCGCCGGCCACGATCGCGGTGAGGACCAGCCGCAGCGGTCCCGGCGAGGAGATCCCGCCGAGGGTCTCGAAGCCCGTGGGGCGCTTCAGCATGCCGTTCATGGGCCACGCCACGGCGTCCACACGTGCCTTCACCACACTGCGCGGCACCGAGCCACTGCCCGCCTCCGTGAGGTGAGCCGTGGAGTCCAGCGAGCCGCTGCGCTCGTCACCGAGCAGGAACAGCCGCCCCTTGGGAACCTCGATGGTCGGGATCGTGGTCGACTCGGCGGCTTCGCCCTTGGCGAGGTACGGCTCCTCGATCTTCTTGCCGTTGACGGTCAGCTTGCCGTTCGTGCAGCAGGCGACGGTGTCCCCGCCGATCGCGACGACCCGCTTCACGAGGAGCATGTCTCCCCAGGACTTCTGCTTGAAGACGACGACGTCACCGCGCTTGATGTCGCCGCCGTCGATCCGCTCGGCGAGGATCCGGTCCCCGGCCACGATCGTCGGCGACATGGAGTCGGTCGGCACGGTGTACGGCTGGTAGACGACAGCGCCCCAGGCGAATCCTCCGAGGAAGAGCACACAGCCGAGGGCCACGGCCAGTCCCGACAGCACGCTGCCGAGCCGCCCGCGGCCCTCGCCCATGTCACGTGTCCTGCTCATCCCAGTGCTCCCCCAACTCGGAGAATCGATCCCGCGGCCCGAAAACCGGGCCGCGGAAGATCGGCGATCTGGGACGGCACCCTACCCGGCGGTACCCCCGCCAGAAACCCTCAGTTTCCGACGGTAAGGCGCCGCCTGCGCCACAGCACCAGCGGCACCGCGCCCGCGAGCCCGAGGGCGCCCGGAGCGGCCGCGCTGAGGTCCTGGTCGAAGGTGTCCGGAACGGGCAGTGTGTCCCAGCGGGTGGGCGGCCAGGCGATCACGATGGCACGGCCCACGACGTTGCCCACCGGCACGAAGCCCTTGTTCTTGTCCTGCTGGTGGTAGCGGGAGTCCTGCGAGTTCTGCCGGTGGTCGCCCATGACCCAGATTTTGCCCTTGGGTACCTTCACCTTGAACTGACCGCCGTCGTCGACGCTGCACGGGGTGTTGCCGGCGTAGACGAAGTCCGCGTCGTTGAGCGCCTTGCCGTTGACCTTGAGCGGGCCCGTGCCCTTGCACTCGATGGTGTCACCGCCGACGCCGATGACCCGCTTGATGAGGTCCTTCTCGTTGGCGGACGGCATCAGGCCGATCCAGCCCAGGACCCGCTGCACGGGGTTCGGTTGGGGGGTGGGCTCGCCGTCCAGCCAGTGGTCGGGGTCGTGGAAGACGACGACCTCGCCGCGCTCGGGTTCGGAGCCGAACCACGGGGTGAGCTTGTCGACGAGCACGCGGTCACCCTGCTCGAGCGTGTGCTGCATCGAGTCCGACGGGATCGAGAACGCCTGCACCAGGAAGGTCTTGATCAGCAGCGCGAGAACCAGCGCGATGCCGATGAGGAGCGGGAGTTCCTTCCAGAAGGAGCGTGGCTTCTTGGACGGCTGTTGCTGCTCGCCCTGCTCCTTCGTACCACCGTCGTCCCCGGAGTCACTGCCGGAGGTTGCGACGTCTTCCGTGGCCGGGGTGGCCGTCTCGTCGGTTCGCTCCGGCTGCTCCTCGGGGCCATCGTGTCCGGATCGTGCGCCGACCGCCAAATCCCCCACATCCACTCCTCACTCCGTGCCGCCGCCTGCCTCGTATCCGACGCAGGCCCACCACTCCCATAACGAGCGGGAGTTCCGCAGGGCTCGGGAGCGGGATCAATCCATTCAGATCCGCGGAGGCCACCCTATGCGACGGGCCGAGAGCGGTGGTCGACCCGCTCGCCACGGACGCGTATGTGTCCGGTTCCTCGAGACGGCTCCAGTGCCCGAGCGGCCAGGCGATGACCATGGCGCGCCCGACGACCGATTTCTCGGAGACGGTGCCGCTGTACTTCTCGGTGCGGTGGAAGCGCGAGTCGGCCGAGTTGTCCCGGTGGTCGCCCATCACCCACAGGCGCCCCTCGGGCACCTTCACCTCGAACGCGAACGCGGAGGGCTTGTTGTCCGCCGCGTGGATGTAGGGCTCGTTCAGGGGGGTGCCGTTGACCGTCACGCGCCCCTGGGTGTCGCAGCACTTCACGGTGTCGCCGCCGACGGCCACGACCCGCTTGATCAGGTCCCGTTCGTTGTCGGAGGGCAGCAGGCCGATGAAGGTCAGCCCCTCCTTGACCTGTTTGACGACAATGGGGTCGTCCTTCTTGGACGTCGACTGCTCGTCCTTGAGCCAGTCCCCGGGGTCCTTGAACACGACGACATCGCCGCGCTGGGGCTTGGAACCGAACCACGGCGTGAACTTGTCGACCAGGACACGGTCGCCGATCTGGATCGTGTTCTCCATGGACCCCGACGGGATCACGAAGGCCTGCACGAGGAAGGTCTTCAGGACGAGGGCTATCAGGACGGCGACGCCGACGAGGAGAGGTATCTCCTTGACCGCCGAACGCCGTCTGCGCCGCTTGACCTTGCGCTGGAGCTTGCGCCGCTCGGCACGGCCCGGCCGGGAGGCCCCGCCGGCACGCCGCGACCCGGTGGGCAGCAGGTTGTCGGCGGCCGTGCTGGAGGCGCCGCGCGGTCTACCGCGGTTACCCATGGGCACCGTCCGCGGCGGGCACGCGCGCGTAGGCGCCAGGACGCTCCAGGCGCGTCCAGTGGTCCGTGGGCCAGGCGATCCAGTCGGCCCGGCCGATGACGTCGTCCACGGGGATCATGCCGCCGCCCGGGGAGCCCAGGTGGTCGCGGGAGTCACGGGAGTCGCTGCGGTGGTCACCGAGGACGAACAGCGTGCCGTCGGGCACGACGACGTCGAAGGACACGCCGGACGGACTGTCCCCGGGGTAGAGAAACGTCGACTCGTCGACCGACCGGCCGTTCACCTCGAGCCTCCCCTCCTTGTCGCAGCAGACCACATGGTCTCCCCCTACACCGACGACGCGCTTGATGTAGTCGGCGTTCCCGAAATAGCCAGTGCCGTCGAACACAACGACATCGCCCCGCTGCGGCTCGGAACCGAAACGGTACGCCAACTTATTTACGAGAACGCGGTCCCCGATCCTCAATCCCTGCTCCATGGAGCTGCTGGGGATCTGGAACGGCTGCATCACAAAGGTGCTGAGGATCAGCAGAAACAGCAGGCAGACGAGCCCGGTCAGGGTGATCCGGCCACCGGGGAGCCGGTCCGCGACCCAGGAGACCAACGCGAAGCGCGACCGGTCCTCCGGCCCTTCGGTGTCCGAGATCTCCTCGGAGTCGGAAGGGCGGGAGGAGCGGTCGCGCTCCAGGTGCTGTGCTTCGGTGTCCATCGGGGCCAGATGTTATCCGGCCCCGCTGTGGCACCTTCTCGCTGTCTCGTTCGCCTGCGGCTCGCGAGCAGCGACGCGAACTCAGCGCTCGCGCTTCTCCTTGATCTTCGCAGCCTTGCCGCGCAGCTCGCGCAGGTAGTACAGCTTGGCGCGACGCACGTCACCCTTGGTGACGAGCTCGATCTTCTCGACGATCGGGGTGTGCACCGGGAAGGTGCGCTCGACGCCGACGGAGAAGGAGACCTTGCGGACCGTGAAGGTCTCGCGGACACCGGCGCCCTGGCGACGGATGACTACGCCCTTGAACTGCTGCACACGGGAGCGGTTGCCCTCGATGACGCGGACGTGGACGTTGACGGTGTCACCCGGGCGGAACGCCGGGATGTCGCTGCGCAGCGACGCGTTGTCGACGGAGTCGAGCAGGTGAGACATTTCGTCTGCTTTCTTCGCTGATGCCACAGGTCATCCGCGGAAGTAGTTTTTCCAAAAGATGTGCCGCCCGTCATCGGGGCGGGCGTCGTGTCCCCCTGTGGCAGGGGCGCGCGCCGGACGACGTACAACAGCGACCTAGTCTCCCACGACCTCTGGCCTGCGCCAAAATCGACCGTGAGCAGCGCCTTCGGGGTCCGGTGCCCAGCCCAGGATGGAGAGCATTTCGCGGTCCTTCTTGTCGAAGGCCGAGGGTTCGCAGCGCTCGATGAGGTCGGGGCGGTTGGCCGCCGTACGGCGCAGGGCCTCGTCGCGACGCCAGCGGGCGATCTTTCCGTGGTGGCCGCTGAGCAGCACCTCGGGGATCTCGCGGTCGCGCCAGGCCGGGGGCTTGGTGTAGACGGGCCCCTCCAGGAGGTTGGCCATGGCTCCGGGGGCGAAGGAGTCGTCCCGGTGCGACTCGGCGTTGCCGAGCACGCCGGGCAGCAGCCGGGCCACGGCCTCCGTGATGACGAGGACGGCCGCCTCTCCGCCGGCAAGGACGTAGTCGCCGATGGACACCTCGTAGACGGGCATCCGGGTCGCGTACTCGTCGATGACGCGGCGGTCGATGCCTTCGTAGCGGGCGGGTGTGAAGACCAGCCAGGGCCGCTCGGAGAGCTCGACGGCGAGTTCCTGGGTGAAAGGGCGCCCGCTTGGGGTGGGCACGACGAGGACCGGTCCCTGGGAGCCCGTCTCGTAGCCGTCCGCCAGGACGGAGTCCAGTGCGTCGCCCCACGGGTCGGTCTTCATGACCATGCCGGGGCCGCCACCGTAGGGGGTGTCGTCGACCGTGTTGTGCCGGTCGTACGTCCACTCCCGCAGATCATGCACGTGCACATTCAGCTGTCCACGCGCGCGTGCCTTGCCGACGAGCGAGACGTTCAGGGGTTCGAGGTACTCGGGGAAGATCGTGACGACGTCGAGCCGCATTACGCCTCTTCCTGCGGGGAGGCGATCTCGGCCTGGTCGTCGATCAGGCCGGGCGGCGGGTCGATGACCGCGCGCTGCTCCGCCAGGTCGATCTCGGTGACGATCTCCTCGACGAACGGGATCAGCACTTCGGTGCCGTCGGCGCGCTCCACGACGAACAGGTCCTGCGAGGGCAGGTGCGAGATCTCGGTGATCCGCCCGACCTCGGCGCCGTCGACGGTGACGACGTCCAGGTCCATGAGCTGGTGGTCGTAGTACTCCTCCGGGTCCTCGGGCTTCGCGTCCGGGTCGACCTCGGCGATGAGCAGGGTGTTGCGCAGGGCCTCGGCGGCGGTCCGGTCGCGCACGCCCTCGAAGCGCAGCAGGAGGCGGCCGCTGTGCACCCGGCCGGTCTCGATGGTCAGCGGTCCGGCGGAGGCCGGGTCGGTGGCCAGGACGGCGCCGGGCCCGAGCCGCAGCTCCGGCTCGTCGGTACGGACCTCGACGGTGACCTCGCCCTTGATGCCGTGGGCGCGGCCCACTCGCGCGACTACGAGCTGCACTTTCCTGAATCTCCTGTCGTGTGCCTACCGCATTACTGCGTAGACGACTACGGGCCGGGGACGGCCCGATGGCCCTCCCCGGCCCGAGCCGGTGCTGCTGCTACGTCAGCGGACGTGGTCCACGTCGACGAGGTCGACGCGGACACCGCGACCGCCGATTGCGCCCACGACGGTACGCAGAGCGCGCGCGGTGCGGCCGTTGCGGCCGATCACCTTACCGAGGTCATCGGGGTGCACCCGAACCTCGAGGACGCGTCCACGGCGCAGGTCACGCGAGGCGACCTGCACGTCGTCGGGGTTGTCGACGATGCCCTTCACGAGGTGCTCGAGAGCCTCCTCGAGCATGCTCAGGCCTCGGTCGACGCGGACTCGGCGGGGGCCTCGTCCTTCTTCTCAGCCTTCTTCTTCTGGGTGATGGCCTCACCCTTGCCCTCGTCGTCGCCGCCCAGGGCGTCGAAGAGGGGGCGCGCGGCCTTCGGCTCGGCCACGAGCAGCGGAGCCGGGGCGGGCAGGCCCTTGAACTTCTGCCAGTCGCCGGTCAGCTTGAGGATGGCGAGAACCGGCTCGGTCGGCTGCGCGCCGACACCCAGCCAGTACTGCGCACGCTCGGTGTCGACCTCGATGCGCGAGGGGTTCTGCACCGGGTGGTACAGGCCGATCTCCTCGATGGCCCGGCCATCACGGCGGGTACGGGAGTCGGCGACGACGATGCGGTAGTGAGGCGAACGGATCTTGCCCAGACGCTTCAGCTTGATCTTGACTGCCACGGAAGTGGTGTCTCCTGGTCTTGACGTGGTTGGGCACGGCAGATTGCCGCGTGGGGTTGCGGTACCCGAGTGCCCGATGGACGCGTCAGCCGGAGGAGAGAGGGGTCCTGTGCGGCTGTCGAGTACAGCTAGCCATTGTGCCACATCCTGGCGGGGCGGCTTGCCCGGGGCAGCCTGCAGCGACGCACGGCCGGAAAGCGTCCGGCGCCGGGCCCGGCCGACGCCGACCGCGTGAAGCGGCATCCACGAGATGCCGTTGCCGAACGCGGCCGGACGACTGCCCGGTACGGCGCCTGAGGTGTGCCGCTCAACCGGCCGCCGCGCCGACCACCTCGGGGATCCTGAAGGGCTTCCCGCACCCCCCGCACATGATGGGGGCCTGAGCCAGGACGGACGGGACGACCCGTACGTTGCGGCCGCAGTCGCAGACCGCCTTGACGCGGACGCCCCCTCCGGAGGAGCCGTGCCGCGCGGCCGGGCCGCGGAAACTGCGGGCGGTGTCCGCGGCCGTCGCGGCGGAGTGCGCCTTGAGGGCGCGCTGCAGCCGCTCGATCGTCGGACGGTAGAGCCGCTTCGCCTCGGGGTTGAGCGTGACCAGCGAGAAGCCGCTGCTGGGATGCGGCTCCTCGGGGTGGTCCAGGCCCAACTCCTCGGCGATCGCGAGGAATCTGCGGTTGTGGTACCGGCCGGCGCGCGAGGTGTCGCGGACTCCGCGGGCGGCGGCGATGCCGTGGACTGCCTCATGAAGCAGTCGTTCGAAGGAGAGTTCGTGCCCGCAGGCGGACGACGACTCTCCGATCAGGGACTCTGGCGCGGCAAGATCGGGCAGCTCGGGGTGGTGCCGCTGAATGTCGGCCCACGCCCCTGCCAGCTCTGCGGCGAGAACAGGTGGTGTCGTGCTCACGTAATGACAACGAGCCGGAGTGCCCCTGTGTTCCGATTCCGGGCCATCCCAAATAATTTGCACGTACCCGTCAGTTGCCGCTGATGCGTCCTGACGAGGGCGGGTGCGCTGATCTGCGGATAAGCCTCACAGTTCACACCTAGCCGGTACGTAGTAACCCGTACGCCCCGGCGCGTAGACGATGTCCGCGCGCCGGGGCACCTGTGGTCATCAGATGCACAAGAGGCGTTTCGGCCGGTCTCGCAACGGAGGGCGCCACCTCAGTAAGCGCGCGCCACGATCGCGACGTTACCCGGTGCGTCGTCACTGTCGGGCACCGACCCGTCCTCGGCGACCAGACACCGTACGGTCACCGCGTGCGCGGCGAGTGCGGCCTCGCCCTCTTCTCCGAGGTCGGCCCACGGAATGCGCGCCCAGCCGCCGGCGGCGGCGACCTCGACGGCCTCGCCGAGGCCGGCCACGTCCGACGTACGGGACTCGCGGCGCTCGCGCGACTGCCTCAGCAGCAGCGCCTGGTCCTCTTCGAGGAGCGTGGGGAGCAGCCCCGCCAGAGCGTCGATCGCCACCGGCTCCTTGCCGCCGGGGATGCGGCGGGCGAGCATCGCGGTGCCGTTCTCCAGATCACGGGGTCCGACCTCGATGCGTACGGGTACGCCCTTGAGTTCCCAGTCGACGACGCGGCGTCCGAAGGGGGTGTCGGTGCGGTCGTCCACCCTGACGCGGACGCCCGCCGCCCTGAGCCGGTCGCCGATTTCGTGGACCTTGGCCAGAACCGCGTCGTCGCCCTTGATCGCGAGGACGACGGCCTGCACCTGGGCGAGGCGAGGCGGCACGCGCAGGCCGTTGTCGTCGCCGTGCATCATCACCAGGGCGCCGATCATGCGGGTCGTCGAGCCCCAGGAGGTCTGCCAGACCAGTTCCTGCTTGCCTTCCTTCGACAGGTACCGGGTCTGGAAGGCCTTGGCGAAGTTCTGGCCCAGCTCATGACTGGTGGCCATCTGGAGGGCCTTGCCGTCGCCCATCATTCCCTCGAGCGTGAGGGTGTTGATGGCGCCCGCGAAGCGTTCCTTGACGGTCTTGCGGCCGGGGACGACGTCCATGGCGAGGACGTTCACCATGAAGTCCTCGTAGACCTTCCGGTGGATGAGCGCGGCGAAGTCGCGTGCCTCCTCGTACGTGGCGTGCGCCGTGTGCCCCTCCTGCCACAGGAACTCGCTCGTCCGCAGGAAGAGCCGGGGCCGCAGTTCCCAACGGACCACGTTCGCCCACTGGTTGATCAGCAGCGGCAGGTCGCGGTAGCTCTGCACCCACTTCGAGAAGTACTCGTTGATGATCATCTCGGAGGTCGGGCGGACGACCGCGGGCTCCTCCAGCTCCTTGCCGCCGCCATGCGTGACGACCGCAAGCTCGGGCGCGAACCCCTCGACGTGATCGGCCTCCCTGGCCAGGTACGACTGCGGGATCAGGACCGGGAAGTAGGCGTTCTGGGTGCCCGTCTCCTTGATCCGGGCGTCCATCTCCTGCTGCATCCGCTCCCACAGGCCGTACCCGTACGGCCGGATGACCATGGAGCCGCGCACCGGGCCGTTGTCGGCCAGCTCGGCCTTGTTGACCAGGTCCTGGTACCAGCGCGGGAAATCGTCCGCCCTGGGCGTGAGAACGGGTGCCTTCGCCATGGCGCGCATGCTACGGGGACCGGCCCCGGGAAGGGCAATCGGTTATCCCCCGAAGGGGCGTTGAAAGATCCCCCGGAGAGGCCCGGCAAGATCCCCCGGCGGGGCGCCGGAAGGGCGCGCTCAAGCGGCGCACAAGGAGAGGCTCACAACCCCTGGACGCCACGACGAGCGCGGAGTTTCCTGGCATACGGGGGGAGTGCGAGCGCACTGCACGGGGGCGGACCAACGGGGCACACAAGCAACTCTCGGCAGATTGGGGCGCTTTCGATGACACCTACGCTCGTGCGGCCGCACCGCCCTCACGCGGAAACAGCACCCCGCGTGAATCAGTGTGCACGCGCGCGTGACTGGGCCGAGATCCAGGAGCGGATGCTGGTACCGCTCTACGAGGCCGTCTACGAGCGGCTCGAAGTGGGTGCCGGAACGCGACTGCTGGGCCTCGGCTGCGGTTCGGGGCTCGCCCTCCTGATGGCGGCGTCCCGGGGCGCCGCGGTCACCGGTGCCGACCGCGCGGCGCCCGAGCGGCTGGCCCTCGCGCGGGAGCGGCTGCTGCCGGGGGCGTGGGGCACGCGCACGCGCGGCGACACCCGGATCATCGACGGCTCCCCCGTGGACGCGGCCGACGCGGAGACGCCCGCGTACAACCTGGTGACCGCCTTCGAACCGATCGGCTGTCTGGCGGGGGACTCCGAAGGGCTCGGCGGGCTGTTGGAGTGGGTCACGCCGCTCACCGGGCGCGGCACGCCCGTGGTCCTCGCCGGATGGGGGCCGCCGGAGCGGTGCGCCACCTCCGCCGTGCTCCGGGTGGCCACCAAGCTGGCGGATCCGCTGCGCAGCACGGGGAGTTGGCGGCCCGCCCTGCGCGACGATCTGGAGGAGGTCGCCCAGCGGGCCGGCCTCAGGCCGGACGGCTCGGGGCGGGTGGCCTGCCCCTTCGGGTACGCCGACATGGACAGCGCGGTGCGAGGGCTGCTGTCGACGGGCCTGTTCGACGCGGCGGTCACGGCGACGGACCAGGCGCAGGTCGACAAGGAGCTGACGGAGGCGTTGCATCCGCATCAGCGGCGGGACGGGACGGTGTGGATGCCGAACGTGTTCCGGTACCTGATCGCCCGGACTCCCTGACCGACGACGCCCCGGCAGTCACGTGGTCCTTGAACTCCTCGGAAGGTCCGGGGAGTTCGAGGCACACGGAAATTTACCTGATGCATGTGTGAAGGGTGTGAAGGAAGCGGACGAGGGCGCCTCTCGTTTCGCCAAGTGGCACACCTCCCCCATAGCCTTTCGGACCGCTCGGGGAACAACACATCTGCATACAGGAGCTGTTTTGCTGCACCACAAGACCGCGCTGCGCCTCGCCGCGCCCGTCGCCGTCCTCGCCCTCTCGCTCACCGCCTGCGGCGGCGGGGACGACAAGGCCGACGCGAAGAGCACGGCCACTCCGGCGGCCAAGGCCTCGAAGTCCGAGGCCGCGTCCGGAGGCGAGATGGCGACCGGCGAGAGCGCCACGGGGAAGGTCAAGGAGGAGGAGGGCGTGGTCACGTACGACGTCCTCGCCACGAAGGTCGACATCGGCACCGAGGCCGAGGCGGCGAAGCTCGTCCAGGACAAGAAGGACGCCAAGGGCAAGGTGCTCGCCATCGCCCACGTCAAGTTCACGCACAAGAGCGGGCCCGCCATCACGAGCTCGTCCGACGCGAACGACGGCTCCACCGTCTGGGCCGACGGACAGCGCGGCGCGATCCTCATCGGCTCCTCCACCGAAGGTGTCCCGGGCTGCGAGGACGCCTACGACGTCGAGAGCTGGAAGCAGGGCGAGAGCCACACCTTCTGCGAGGCCTACCTGATCCCCGCGAGCACGAAGAACGCGGAGATCCACTGGTCCGAGGAGGACGGCGAGCCGTACATCTGGAAGTTCGCCAACAAGTAGACGTCGTAGAAGTAGACGTCGTACGGGCCCTGGGCCCTGGGCCGCACGGTCCGGGGCCCGACGCGTAGCCCCCGTCCGCCCGTCCGCCCGTCTGCCCGTCCCCCCGTCCGCCCGTCTGCCGCCCGCCCGGCTATCCGTCCTTCTTCGTCAGCCGCGTGATCCCCGCGATGCGGTACGCGTCCGCCTCCTCCAGGGTCTCGTTCGCCAGGAGCGCTTCGGCGAGCGCGTCCAGTTGGTCGCGGTGCTCGCGGAGTTGGTTGCAGGCCTGGTCGTAGCACTCGTCCACGATGCGGCGCATCTCGTGGTCGATGACGTCCAGGGTCTGGGGCGCGGCCGAGAGTCCGTAGGCCTGCTGGGCGTCGTTCGGGAGGGCCGAGAGGCGGCCCACGCGCTCGCTCATGCCCCAGCGGGCGACCATGCCGCGCGCGATGTTCGTGACCTGCTCCAGGTCGTTCTCGGCGCCGGTCGTGATGACTCCGTAGACGACCTGTTCCGCCGCCATGCCGCCGAGCGCGCCGATGATCCGGCCGCGCAGGTACTCCTCGGTGTAGGCGTACCTGTCCGAGTCCGGCGTCGACAGCGTGACGCCGAGTGCCCGGCCGCGCGGCACGATGGTGATCTTGCGAACGGGGTCGGCGCCTGGTTGCAGCATGCCCAGCAGGGCGTGGCCGCTCTCGTGGTAGGCCGTGCGGCGCCGTTCCTCGGCGGGCATGACGAGCGGGCGTTCGGCTCCCAGCTGCACCTTCTCCAGCGCTTCGGAGAGGTCCGTCTGCGTCACCTGCTCCTGCTGGCGCTTGACCGCGAGCAGGGCCGCCTCATTGGCGAGGTTGGCCAGCTCCGCGCCGGTCATGCCGGGGGTCGTACGGGCCACCTGGGCGAGATCGACGTCCCGGGCGAGCGGGATCTGCCGGGTGTGGATCTCCAGGATCGCCTCGCGGCCGCCGCGGTCGGGCGGCGAGACGACGACGACCCGGTCGAAGCGGCCGGGGCGGGTCAGCGCCGGGTCCAGCACGTCGGCGCGGTTCGTCGCCGCGATGACGATCACGCCCTCCGAGCCCGAGAAGCCGTCCATCTCGGTGAGGATCTGGTTCAGGGTCTGCTCGCGCTCGTCATGGCCGCCCATGCCGGCGCCGCCGCCGCGGGCCCGCCCGATGGTGTCGATCTCGTCGATGAAGATGATCGACGGCGCCACCTTGCGGGCCTCCGCGAACAGTTCGCGAACGCGCGAGGCGCCCACGCCCACGATCATCTCGATGAACTCGGAGGCCGAGGCCGAGAAGAACGGCACCCCCGCCTCCCCCGCGACCGCCCGCGCCAGCAGCGTCTTGCCGGTGCCGGGCGGGCCGGCGAGCAGCACACCGCGGGGCATCTTGGCGCCCATCTTCCGGTACGCGTCCGGGTTCTTGAGGAAGTCCACGACGTCGTTGAGTTCGCCCTCGACCTCGTCGATCCCGGCCACGTCCTCGAACGTGGTGCGCTCGGATCCGGGCTCCAGCTCGACCGGCTTGGGAGGCGCCTTGCGGCCGAGCATGCCGCCCGCGCCGCCGCCCAGGCCCGCGCGCATCCGGCGTGCGATGAAGATCCACAGCACGACCAGGAGCAGCATCGGGGCCAGCGAGATGAGCAGGTTGGCGAGGAAGCTGCGGTGCTGGACGACCGGTTCCGCGGTGACCGTGACGTTGTGCTTGGTCAGGTCCTCCCAGAGCTGGTCGTCGGCGAAGGCCGGGCGCTGGGTCTTGAACTTGGTGTACTTCCCGTCGCCCTCGGGATTGTCCTTGGCGTCCTTGAGCTGCCCCTGGATCGCGTCGCCCTTGGAGTAGATCTTGGTGACGTTGCCGGCGTCGACCTGCTTGCTGAACTCCGTGTACGAGATCGTCGGCTCGTCGCCCTCGTTGAAGAAGGACAGCACGAGGTTGGCGATGAGGAAGACGACCAGGGCGGTCAGGGCCAGGTTCCACCAGCCGCTCCGCCTGCCCCGCTTGCCGGGTGGCGGCTTCGGCGGCTCCTCGGGGGTGCCCTCGCTACGCCACGGCTTCTCGGGGGTCTTGCGCGGCGGCACAGGGTTGCTCATATGCGGACGTTACGACACGGAGCAGGCACCGGCACCCGCAGAATGCGCCGGGGGCGCCCCTCCGAAGAGGAGCGCCCCCGAGGACGTATGCGATGAGCCGTCAGCCCATGAGTTTCCTGCGGTCGTCAGCCCATGAACTTCTTGAACTCGTCCGGCAGCTCGAAGTTCTGCCCCTGCTGGGGCAGCCCGAACGCGTCGCCGCCCGGCTGGGCCCCGGCCTCGCGGCGCTGGGCCTCCTCCAGTTCCTGCTGCTTGCGCTTCATCGGGTTGCCGGAGCGCTGCTTGCCCTTGGCCTGCTTCTGCTTCTTCTTGGCCCGGCCGGGGCCGCCGCCCATGCCCGGCATCCCGGGCATCCCCGGCATGCCGCCGCCCTGGGCCATGCGGGACATCATCTTGCGGGCCTCGAAGAACCGCTCGACCAGGTTCTTGACGGCGCTGACCTCGACACCGGAGCCCTTGGCGATACGGGCACGGCGCGAGCCGTTGATGATCGTCGCGTCATGGCGCTCGGCCGGGGTCATCGACTTGATGATGGCGGCCGTGCGGTCGACGTCACGCTCGTCGAGGTTGTTGATCTGGTCCTTGATCTGGCCCATGCCGGGAAGCATGCCGAGCAGCTTGGAGATGCTGCCCATCTTCCTGACCTGCTCCATCTGGGCCAGGAAGTCGTCCAGGGTGAAGTCCTGGCCCTTCTTGGACGCCAGCTTGGAGGCCATCTGCTCGGCCTCTTCCTGACTGAACGTCTTCTCCGCCTGCTCGATCAGGGTGAGCAGGTCACCCATGTCGAGAATGCGGGAGGCCATCCGGTCAGGGTGGAACGCGTCGAAGTCGTCGAGCTTCTCGCCGTTCGACGCGAACATGATCGGCTTGCCGGTGATCTGGCGGATCGACAGGGCGGCGCCACCACGGGCGTCTCCGTCGAGCTTGGAGAGCACCACGCCGTCGAAGCCGACGCCGTCGCGGAAGGCCTCGGCCGTGTTGACGGCGTCCTGACCGATCATCGCGTCGACGACGAAGAGGATCTCGTCCGGCGAGACCGCGTCACGGATGTCGGCGGCCTGCTGCATCATGTCCTGATCGATGCCGAGGCGGCCCGCGGTGTCCACGATCACGATGTCGTGGACCTTCGTCTTCGCGAACTCGATGGAGTCCTTGGCGACCTTGACCGGGTCACCGACGCCGTTGCCCGGCTCGGGCGCGTAGACCGCGACACCGGCGCGCTCGGCGACGACGCTGAGCTGGTTCACCGCGTTCGGGCGCTGGAGGTCGGCGGCGACGAGCAGCGGCGAGTGGCCCTGGTCCTTGAGGTGCTTGCCGAGCTTGCCCGCGAGGGTCGTCTTACCGGCACCCTGGAGACCCGCGAGCATGATCACGGTCGGGGGGTTCTTGGCGAACCGCAGGCGGCGGGTCTCGCCGCCGAGGATCGTGACGAGTTCCTCGTTCACGATCTTCAGAACCTGCTGGGCCGGGTTCAGCGCCTTGGAGACATCGCTTCCGAGCGCGCGCTCCTTGACGTTCTTGATGAAGGTCCGCACGACCGGGAGGGCCACATCGGCCTCGAGGAGCGCGATACGGATCTCGCGTGCGGTGGCGTCGATGTCGGCTTCGGACAGTCGGCCCTTGCCCCGCAGGTTCTTGAACGTCGCTGAGAGGCGATCGGAGAGAGTATCGAACACGGCGCTCGTCGGTCCTCAGGGGTCGGGGGCGATGGGAATCGCCCTCCAGGGTATCTGGCCGCGTGCGGTGGGGTCTCCACCGCGGTTGTACGAGACCGGGGCGGGCCCCCGATCCCGTACGGAACCGGGCGCTCCGGCCCCGTATCCGCAGGAAACGGGAGGCCCGGCCTCGTACGGAACCGGACGCGCTCTAGCCCCGCAGCGTCTCCTCCAGCGCACGTGCCACGGAGGCCGCCTCCTCGCCCGGCAGGGGGGCGCCCTTCGGGCCGGTGACGTAGAAGGCGTCCACGGCGTTGGCGCCGAGTGTGGAGACGTGCATGCTGCGCACCTGGACGCGCGCCTGGTCCAGGGCGCGGCCGATGCGGTGCAGCAGTCCGGGGGCGTCGTGCGCGCGGACCTCGATGACGGTGGCGTGGCGGGAGGCCGCCGGGGCGACCGTCACCCGGGCCGGGGGTGCCACCACGCCCCGGCGCCGGGGGTAGGCGGCGTCGCGCTCGGCGAGACGCGCTGCGATGTCCAGGGAGCCGTCGAGGGCGCGGACGAGGTCGGCGCGCAGCCGGGCGGCCTGCGGGAGCGAACCGTACTCGGCGGCCACCCGCCAGTT
Organism: Streptomyces sp. R21; assembly: GCF_041051975.1. Classification (GTDB taxonomy): domain Bacteria; phylum Actinomycetota; class Actinomycetes; order Streptomycetales; family Streptomycetaceae; genus Streptomyces. Next base: position 3,107,481 of record NZ_CP163435.1, read on the forward strand.
CAGGAGCAGCACGGAGCCCTGGACGCTGTCGGGGAGGTCCAGGGCGCGCAGCTCCGCCGTGCGTACGGTCAGGCGGTGCATGGCGAGAACGCCGGCGACCGCCGGGAGCACGCCGGGCTGGTCGGGCACGGCGATGACGAGTTCCACGCCGAGGGGTTCCGGGTCTGCCGGGGTCCCGGTCTCCTCGGCCGGCGGTTCCGTCTGCGCGCGCAGGGACAGGACGGGCCCTCGGGTGCGGAACGCCTCGATCGCGAGCCGTTCCTGCTCGGCCGTGGGCGCGGCGGCCTCCGGCTCCTCAGGGGCGTCCCCGGCGAGCACGGCGGCGACCCGCTTGACGAGGTCGGCGACCAGGGAGCCGCGCCACGAGGACCAGGCGGCCGGTCCGGTGGCCAGCGCGTCCGACTCGGTGAGGGCGTGCAGCAGTTCCAGGGTGCCCTGGGAGCCGACGGCCTCGGCGACCGAGCGCACGGTCGCCGGGTCCTCCAGGTCGCGCCGGGTCGCCGTCTCGACGAGGAGCAGGTGGTGGCGTACGAGGGTGGCGAGGACGGCGACGTCCGCGCGGTCGAAGCCGATGCGCACGGCGACGTCCTTGGCGATGATCTCGCCGGCGACGGAGTGGTCGCCGGGCCAGCCCTTGCCGATGTCGTGCAGCAGGGAGGCGACGAGGAGCAGGTCGGGCCGGCCCACCCGGCGGGTCATCTCGGAGGCGCGCACCGCCGTCTCGATGAGGTGCCGGTCGACGGTCCAGATGTGCACGGCATTGCGCTGCGGGCGGCAGCGGACCCGCTCCCAGTCGGGCAGCAGGCGCGTGATCAGGCCCTCCGCCTCCAGCGCCTCCCAGACCTCGATGGTCGGGCTGCCCGAGCCGAGCAGCGTGACGAGCTGTTCGCGCGCCTCGGCGGGCCAGGGCGTGGGCAGGGGGCGCGCGGCGGCTGCCATGCGCCGTACGGCGTGCAGGGAGAGCGGAAGTCCGGACTGCGCGGCGGCGGCCGCCGCGCGCAACGGGAGCACAGGGTCGCGTTCGGGGCGCGCGGCGCGTGCGAGCACCACCTCGCCGTCCTGCTCGACCACACCCTCCGCGAGCGGCGACCGTTCGGCGACGGGCTTGCCGCCGCCCAGCATGGCGCGCAGGCGCGGACGCACGGCGCGCGACCGCAGCACGCGCCCCACCTCGCGCCACGTCACATCGCTGGCATACGAGACGACACGCGCCGCTTCGTAGACCTGGCGCAGCAGCGTGTCGGCGTCGAGGAGGCCCAGTTCCGCGGCGACCTGGTCCTGCTCCTGGAGCGCCAGCCGGTCGGTGGCGCGGCCGGTGGCCAGGTGGAGCGCGTCGCGGACGTCGAGGAGCCGGCGCCGGGCGTCGGAGAGGCCCTCGCGGGGCGCGTCGGCGAGCCAGGATGCGGCGACGGCGCGTAGGGCGGTCGCGTCGCGCAGGCCGCCGCGCGCCTCCTTCAGGTCGGGTTCCAGCAGGTACTGCAACTCGCCCTGCCGTTCGGCCCGCTCGGCGCAGAGTTCCTGAAGCTCGGGGAGGCGCTTCGGTGCCTGGTTGCGCCAGTCGGCGAGGACGGCCGTGCGCAGTCCGGCGGTGAGCCCGAGGTCGCCCGCGAGGTGGCGGGCGTCCAGCAGGCCGAGTTGGACTTTCAAATCCTCCCCCGCGGTCTTGCGTGCCTCGGCAGGCGTGCGGACGGAGTGGTCGAGGGCCAGGCCGAGGTCCCAGACGGGGTACCAGATGCGGTCGGCGAGGGCGGCGACCGCGCCGGAATCGCTGCCGTCGTGCAGGAGCAGCAGGTCGAGGTCGCTGCGTGGGGAGAGCTCGCCGCGTCCGTATCCGCCGACGGCGACCAGCGAGACGCCGCGCAGCCCTTCGGTGCCGGCGGAGAACAGGCCGGTGAGCCAGTCGTCCGTGAGCTCGGCGAGGGCAGCACGGCGCGGCGGCCCGGACCGCGCCCCCTCTTGGAGGAGGCGCAGCCGGGCCGCCGCATAGCCGCTGGGTCCCGAGTCATCTGCTTCCGTACGCATGTCCGTACTCGTCACCCAGTGGCTCCTGTTCGCTTCTTCTGTTTAGAGCGCGTCCGGTCCGCGCTCGCCGGTCCGGACCCGTACGGCCGTCTCGACCGGGAGGGACCAGACCTTGCCGTCACCGATCTTGCCGGTGCGGGCTGCCTTCACGATGACGTCGATGAGCTGTTCGGCGTCGTCGTCCTCGGCCAGTACCTCGATACGGATCTTGGGAACCAGGTCGACCGTGTACTCGGCGCCCCGGTAGACCTCGGTGTGGCCCCTCTGCCGACCGTAGCCGCTCGCTTCGGTGACGGTCAGACCGTGCACTCCGAAGGCCTGGAGGGCTTCCTTGATCTCGTCGAGCCGGTGCGGCTTCACGACGGCGGTGATGAGCTTCATGCGTCCACCTTCTTGCTGTCAGCGCCGACTCCGGCCGGGACTGCGCTGCGGGCGGCACCGCCGCCGGCACCGCTGAAGTCGTATGCGGTCTCGGCGTGCTCAGCCTGGTCGATGCCCGCGATCTCCTCGTCCTCGGTGACCCGCATGCCGATCGTCCTGTCGATCAGGAAGGCGAGGATCGCGGAGGCGATGAGGGAGTAGGCGAGGACCGCGCCGACACCGGCGCACTGCTTCCACAGCTGGTCGAAGGAGTGGTCGCCGTAGAAGACGCCCGTCGCGGCGGACTGGCCCTTGCCGCTGGCGAAGAAGCCGATCAGCAGGGATCCGATGACACCGCCGACGAGGTGGACACCGACGACGTCGAGCGAGTCGTCGTAGCCGAACTTGTACTTGAGGCCGACCGCCATGGCGCACAGCACACCGGCGATGACGCCGACGGCGATCGCGCCGAGCGGGGAGACCGCACCACCGGACGGGGTGATGGCGACCAGACCGGCGACCGCGCCGGAGGCGGCGCCCAGCGTGGTGAACGCGCCGTGGCGGATCTTCTCGTAGGCGAGCCAGGCGAGCATGGCAGCGGCGGTGGCGATCTGCGTGTTGACGAACATCAGCGCGCCGACACCGTCGTCGTTGCCCAGCCACGAACCGGCGTTGAATCCGAACCAGCCGAACCACAGCAGACCCGCGCCGAGCATGACCAGCGGCAGGCTGTGCGGACGCATCGGGTCCTTCTTGAAGCCGACGCGCTTACCGATGACGAGGATCACGCCGAGCGCCGCGGCACCCGCGTTGATGTGCACCGCCGTACCACCGGCGAAGTCGATCACGCCCAGGTCGAAGGCCCAGCCGCCGGTGCCCCAGACCCAGTGGGCGACCGGGAAGTAGACGACCGTCGCCCACAGCGCGACGAACAGCGCCCACGCCGTGAACTTCACACGGTCCGCGAGAGCACCGCTGATCAGGGCGGGCGTGATGATCGCGAACATCATCTGGAAGACCATGAAGACGAAGATCGGGATGGTGTAGCCGTCCCACAGATCCGTCAGGCCGATGTTGCTGAGGCCGACCCAGTCCGAGTTCCAGCCGATGAGGCTGCCGTGGTCGGTACCGAAGGCGAGCGAGAAGCCGTACAGCACCCACAGGATGGTGACGATCCCTATGCTGATGAAGCTCATCATCAGCATGTTGAGGGTGCTCTTGACGCGGACCATGCCTCCGTAGAAGAAGGCCAGTCCTGGCGTCATGATCAGCACCAGGGCAGAACAGATGAGCATGAACCCTGTGTTGGCGGCAGAGAGCTTGGGCGCCTCTGCGGCAAGGGTGATGGCTGGTGCCATCGGCGTCTCCTCGTCATTGGTACGGCCCCGTGCGGGCGAAGCCTGTAAGCGGGTCATGAGGGGTGGGCCGGTTATGCGCCATGAGATTGGCGCAGCGCGGTTTCGGTCGACGCCCCTCGATGTTTCGCCGCAGTGACGAAGGCGTCTTACGTGTTACGCGTTAATGAACTGCCTGATGTTCGGCCGCGCGATCGTTATCGTGGCGCAACCTTCTTCGAAGGCGGAAAATCCGGCCGCGGTCGGCCATCCGATGACCTGGCATGGGGGGAGCCGAGTCGGTCGGTTCGGGATGGCCGGCCGCGGCCGGGGTCCAGTGGGCCCTTGGGTTCTGCCTGATGGGCCCGGGGTTTCCTCAGACCGCCTCGGCGGTCTCGGGCAGGTCGACGGCGAGCTGTTCGGTCAGGTCGATGACCACGGCGAGGTCCCCGAAATCGCGGACGGCCGTGTCGACGGTCTTTCGGATACGAGTGTTCACACGCTCGGAGCGCACCTTCTTGGCCACCGCCATCGCCTCCTTGGCCAGAACCGTGCTCTGCTCGGGTTCGCGCTGGAGGAGGTGGACGGTGGACATGCCGATGAGGTTCAGTGCGTACGACCGCTGGTGCTCGGCGTCCTTGGCGAAGAGGTCGACGGCCTTCTGCATCACCGGCTCGGCCATCGAGGCGTAGGTGGGGCTGCGGCCTGCGACGTAGGCGAGATCGCGGTAGGAGTGCGAGTTCTCGCCGTGCAGCTCGGCCTCGGAGAAGAAGCGGATCCAGTCGGGCTCGGGCTCGTCGAACTCGAGGGCGTCCTCGAAGGTGTCCTCGGCCATCCGGACGGCGCGTTTGCACTTTCCGGGCTGGCCCATGTTCGCGTAGGCGCGGGCCTCCATCGCATACAGCATCGACTGAGTACGCGGGCTGGCGCAGTCGCGGCTTCCGTACTGCGCGAGGTGGATCAGTTCCAGTGCGTCGTCGGGCCGGCCGAGGTGGATCATCTGGCGGCTCATGCTGGACAGGACGTACGAGCCGAGCGGCTTGTCGCCCGCTTCCTTGGCGGCGTGCAGGGCGAGCACGAAGTACTTCTGCGCGGAGGGCTGGAGCCCCACGTCGTAGCTCATCCAGCCCGCGAGCTCCGCCAGCTCGGCGGCGACCTTGAACAGACGCCGGGTGGTCTCGGCGGGCTGGGGCTCCTGGAGCAGGTCCGTCACCTCGTGGAGCTGACCGACGACCGCCTTGCGGCGCAGACCGCCGCCGCACTGGGCGTCCCACTGCCGGAACATCACCGTGGTGGACTCCAGCAGGTCCAGCTCGGGCTTGGAGAGCCGGCCGCCGCGGCGCGCCGCGGCCGCGGACTCGGGCTCCTCGTGCAGCGCTGCGGGACTGGGCACGAGCCAGCGCTGCATGGGCTCGATGAGCGAAGGGCCCGCGGAGAGGGCGAGCGACGTACCGAGGAAGCCGCGCCGCGCCAGCATCAGGTCGCTGCGCGAGTACTCGCTGATCAGCGCCACGGTCTGCGGGCCCGTCCAGGGGAGGTCCACTCCGGATACGGACGGTGACTGGCGGGCGGCGCGCAGGCCCAGGTCCTCGACGGCGACGACACAGCCGAACCGCTCGGAGAAGAGCTCGGACAGGATCCGCGGAATCGGCTCGCGCGGATTCTCGCCGTCGAGCCAGCGCCGTACCCGCGAGGTGTCCGTGGAGATGTGATTGGCCCCCAACTGGCGGGCCCTGCGGTTCACTTGACGTGCGAGTTCGCCCTTCGACCAGCCGCTGCGCACGAACCACGAGCCCAGCAGCTCATTGGGGCGCTTGTCGGTGCTAGCCGCGGTCGTCCCGCTTCCGCCGTTGCCGCCCACTGGAACGCCCCCATCCCTGAGACCACTTGTACGCTGCGTGCGCCAAGCCCTATCAGAATGCCGGTAAATACGGCCGCGCGTCCGGCAGTTCTCACCCTTCGAACGGGAAACCGACTTGCCTCCGGCATACCCACGAGTGCATACGTCCCCAGGACTCGTGCACTCAAAGTAATCCTACGATCACCCGTCCAGCCATGGCGAACACTGAAACGCCACCATTCGCCACCCCTTCGAATGAACTCCCGGACGCCTCCAAGCGATTCACTTGACATAGGACGGCCGGGAGTGGGCGGAGCGGTGCACGTCGGGGCGCACGAAGCCGCGCGCACCACCCGTGACACCCCCGGGCGCCGCCTGGACCACGCGGCGAACCGAGTAGCGGGACACAGGGTCACGTTCCGCCTCCGTCTCGTAACCACCGGCGCGCAGGACCCGTTGGAGGGGGCATGGGCTTCACGATCGGCAGCAGTCGGGGGATCCGCGAAATCCGGCCCGGTGCACGTCGCCGCGTCCGCTCCTCGGAGTGCACCGCCGTGGCCGAGTTCACCGGGTTGTGGGGGTGGGACGTGGTGCCCGGCGCACGGGCGTCCGCGGGGGCGTGCTCATGCGGCAAGGCCGACTGCCGTACGCCGGGGGCGCATCCGCTGGACTTCGCGCCGACCGTCCCCGCCGGCGCCACCCTCGACGAGGCGACGCAGACCTGGGCCGAGTTCCCGGGCGCCGCGGTGATGCTGCCCGTCGGCCGCGCCTTCGACGTGATCGAGGTCGCCGAACCCGCCGGCCGACGCGCCCTGGCCCGCCTGGAGCGCATGGGGCTCCCCCTGGGACCGGTGACGGCGACGCCGGACGGCCGCGCCCACTTCTTCGTCGCCCCCGGAGCGGCGGCCGAACTTCCCGAGCTGCTCTACCGCACGGGCTGGGACGACGCCACACTCGACCTGCACGGCCTGGGCCCCGGCGCCCACATCACGGCCCCGCCCTCCGACCGCGGCGGGCTCGGCCCGGTCCGCTGGCTGCGCCCTCCGGCCCTCGACTCCGCGACCAAGCCGCCACAGGCACGGCTGCTCCTCGGAACACTGGCGTACGTGGCGCATCGCTCACGCGCGTAGCGATCGCCCAGCTCCCGTCACCACACAGCGAAGCGCCCGTCCCCAACTGCACCTTGGGGGCGGGCGCTTCTTGCACCTACGAATTTTCGTATGCGCTCTACTCTCCGATCAGCGCATCCACGAACGCCTCCGGCTCGAACGGCGCCAGGTCGTCGGCGCCCTCGCCCAGACCCACCAGCTTGACCGGTACGCCCAGCTCGCGCTGGACGGCGATGACGATGCCGCCCTTGGCCGTGCCGTCGAGCTTGGTCAGCACGATGCCGGTGATGTCGACGACCTCGGCGAAGACGCGCGCCTGGACGAGGCCGTTCTGCCCGGTGGTCGCGTCGAGGACGAGCAGCACCTCGTCGAGCGGGGCGTGCTTCTCGACGACGCGCTTGACCTTGCCGAGCTCGTCCATGAGCCCGGTCTTCGTGTGCAGCCGGCCCGCGGTGTCGATGAGGACGGCGTCGGCGCCCGACTCGATCCCCTCCTTGACCGCGTCGAAGGCGATCGAAGCGGGGTCGCCGCCCTCGGGTCCGCGCACGGTGCGGGCGCCGACGCGCTCGCCCCAGGTCTGCAGCTGGTCGGCGGCGGCGGCACGGAAGGTGTCGGCGGCACCGAGCACCACGTTCTTGCCGTCGGCGACGAGCACGCGCGCGAGCTTGCCGGTGGTGGTGGTCTTGCCGGTGCCGTTGACACCGACGACCATCACGATGCCGGGGGTGTCGAGCGGCGAATCGGTGTTGACCGCGCGGTCGAACGCGGGCTCGAGCAGCACGATCAGCTCCTCGCGCAGCAGCGCGCGCAGCTCATCGGGCGTGCGGGTGCCGAGCACCTTCACCCGCTCGCGCAGGCGCTCGACCAGCTCCTGGGTGGGCTGCACGCCGACGTCGGCGGTGAGCAGCGTGTCCTCGATCTCCTCCCAGGTGTCCTCGTCGAGGTGCTCGCGCGAGAGCAGCGTGAGCAGCCCCTTGCCGAGCGCGTTCTGTGAGCGGGAGAGCCGTGCGCGCAGGCGGATGAGCCGGCCGGCGGTCGGCTCGGGGACCTCGATCGCCGGGGCGGGCGGCTCCTCGACGACGACGGGGGCTGCCGCCGAGGCGTCCGGGAGGTCCACCTCCTCGATCGTGCGGCGCGGTTCTTCGCGCGGTGTCTCGGCCTCGTCGCCTACGTGCGGCTCGGCCGGAGGGGCGGTGATGTCGGGCGTCGTGGTGGGCGCCTCGGGAGGCAGCGGCTTCTTTCTGCGACTGCCGATGACGAGCCCGCCGAGCGCGCCGATCACGACCACGGCGATGACTACAGCAAGGATGACGGTTTCCATAACGTCCCCAGTATGCGTGACCTCCCGGCAGACCGTTCGCTCTCCGCCCCGGGGTGCACGCCCCCGCGCGCCGGGGCGGGCCGTCGTCCGACTTCGCGAGCTCACACGTCTGGTTACCTGACACCCCGTCAGCTAATGTCCCCCTCCCACCCGCCGGTGAAGGGGGTCCCCCATGCCCGTGACCGTCGTCCGCTTCAACCTCGTAGACCCCGACGCCACGCCCGCGTCGCTGAGCGCCCGCTACAAGGCGGCGGTCGAGATGGCCGCGTACGCCGACGACCGCGGCATCACCACCGTGCAGACGGAGGAGCACCACGGGGTCGCCAACAACTGGCTGCCCTCGCCGTTCGCCTTCGCGGGCGCGGTCTTCGGCGCGACCCGCCGTCTCGCGGTCACCGTGTCGGCGATCATCGGCCCGCTGCACGATCCGCTGCGGCTGGCCGAGGACATCGCCGTGCTCGATCTGCTGAGCGGCGGCCGGCTGGTCACCGTGGCCGGGATCGGCTACCGGCCCGAGGAGTACGCCCTCTTCGACGTCGACTGGAAGAGGCGCGGCAGGCTCCAGGACGAGCTGCTGGAGACGGTGCTGAAGGCGTGGACGGGCGAGGAGTTCGAGTACCGGGGCCGCACGGTCCGGGTCACCCCGCGGCCGTACTCCGAGCCCCATCCCCTGCTGCTGGTCGGCGGCTCCTCGAAGGCCGCGGCCCGCCGCGCCGCCCGGCTCGGGCTGCCGTTCTTCCCGAGCGCGCACCTGCCGGGGCTGGAGTCGTACTACAAGGAGCTGCTCGTCGAGTACGGCACCGAGGGCTGGACCATGATGCCCGCGGCGGAGACTCCGCTGCTGCACGTCGCCGAGGACCCGGACCGGGCCTGGGCGGAGTACGGCGAGCACTTCCTGCACGAGGCGCGGACCTACGCCTCCTGGCAGTCGGGTGACATCCGCTCGGCGGTGAAGTCGGCGGCCACGACGGTCGGCGAGCTGCGCGCCGAGGGCGTCTACCGGATCGTCACGCCGGACGAGTGCGTCGCGCAGGGTCTGGCCAGCTATGTCCTGCATCCGCTGTCCGGTGGTATGCCGGTCGACGAGGGCTGGCGCAGCCTGCACCTGTTCTGCGAAAACGTGCTGCCCCGGCTCAAGGACCTCGAGGGCTGAGCCGGGGCGGTACGTCTCTTACGAGTACGAGGAGAGGGGCAGCGGGGACTTGGCCCTTCTCCCCGAGCTTCGGGGAGCCTCTGCTACGAGGCCTAGCCCATCTCCTCCAGGGCCTTGCCCTTCGTCTCCTTCACGAACTTGAGCACGAAGGGGATGGAGAGCGCGGCGAAGATCGTGTAGATCACGTAGGTCGCGGAGAGGTTCCAGTCGGCCAGCGACGGGAAGCTCGCGGTGATGGCCCAGTTGGCGATCCACTGTGCGGAGGCGGCGACGCCCAGCGCGGCGGCGCGGATCTTGTTCGGGAACATCTCGCCGAGGAAGACCCAGACCACGACACCCCAGGAGAGGGCGAAGAAGAGGACGAAGACGTGGGCGGCGATCAGGGCGGTCCAGCCCTGTGCGGCCGGCAGCTTGCCGTCCACGAGGTCGAAGGAGAAGGCCCAGGCCTCGAGGCCGAGACCGATGACCATGCCGACGGAGCCGATGAGCGCGAGCGGCTTACGGCCGATCCGGTCGACGAAGATCATGGCGATCACGGTGCCGACGATGTTGATGATCGACGTCGTGAAGGAGTAGAAGAACGAGTCCGACGGGTCGACGCCGACCGACTGCCACAGCGTCGAGGAGTAGTAGAACGCGACGTTGATGCCTACGAACTGCTGGAAGACCGAGAGGCCGATACCGATCCAGACGATCGGCTTGAAGAAGAAGCCGCCGCCGAGCAGGTCCTTGAAGGTCGACTTGTGCTCGCTCTTCATGGCGTGCTCGATCTCGGCGACACGGGCGTCGAGGTCGATGCTCTCGCCCTCGACCTCCTTCAGCACCTCACGAGCGCGCTCGTCCTTGCCGGCGGAGATCAGGAAGCGCGGGGACTCGGGGATCGCGAAGGAGAGCAGACCGTAGAGGACGGCCGGGATGACCATGACGCCGAGCATGACCTGCCAGGCCTCGACGCCCATGAGCGTGCCGCGCTGGTCGCCGCCCGCGGCGTTCAGGATGCCCCAGTTGACGAGCTGCGAGAGGGCGATGCCGATGACGATCGCGGCCTGCTGGAAGGCGCCGAGGCGGCCGCGGTACGCGGCGGGGGCGACCTCTGCGATGTAGGCGGGGCCGATCACGGAGGCCATACCGATGCCGAAGCCGCCGATGATGCGCCAGAAGGCCAGGTCCCACAGCGCGAAGGGCAGCGCGGAACCGACGGCGCTGATCGTGAACAGCGCGGCGGCGATCTGCATGCAGCGGATACGGCCGATGCGGTCGGCTATGCGGCCGGCGGTCGCGGCACCGATCGCACAGCCGATCAGCGCGATGGCGATGACCTGCGCCAGGGCTGCCGATCCGATGTCGTAGCGGGACCGGATCGCCTCGACGGCGCCGTTGATCACGGCACTGTCGTAACCGAAGAGGAAGCCGCCCATCGCAGCCGCCGCGGCGATGAAGATGACATGGCCGAGATGCTCGGGGTGAGCTGCTCGGGCTCCTGACTTGGGGGGCGCAGTGCTGGTCACAGGTAACTCCTCGGGCCACCGGCCTCGCTGCCGGGGGTGGGGGCGAGCCCTTCTCGGTGGTTCAAGTGGCGCATACCTTCATGCCGCCCACCACCTGAAGGTAAAAGCAACGTTGCAGAGACTATGCCTTCAAGTTTCGAAGTCAAGTGGCCATCAACCTGGAACTTGCGCCTGAGAGGTGACCATCTTGTGTTCAAGTTTTGAAGCCAACAAGAAGCGCAGGTGAGGAACGGTGTCAGCTACACGCATCTAGCGCAGACGCTGGCTGATGACCTTCGACACACCGTCGCCCTGCATGGAGACGCCGTACAGCGCGTCGGCGACCTCCATCGTCCGCTTCTGGTGCGTGATGACGATCAGCTGCGAGGCCTCCTGCAGCTCCTGCATGATGCGGATCAGCCGCTGCAGGTTGGTGTCGTCGAGCGCCGCCTCGACCTCGTCCATCACATAGAACGGGCTGGGCCGGGCCTTGAAGATCGACACGAGCAACGCCACGGCGGTCAGCGACCGCTCACCGCCGGAGAGCAGACTGAGCCGCTTGACCTTCTTGCCCGGGGGCCGCGCCTCGACGTCCACGCCCGTGGTGAGCATGTTGTCGGGATCGGTCAGGATCAGCCGTCCCTCGCCGCCGGGGAACAGCCGGCTGAAGACGCCCTCGAACTGCACCGCCGTGTCCCGGTACGCCTCGGTGAAGACCTGTTCGACACGCTCGTCGACCTCCTTCACCACCTGAAGCAGGTCGGCACGCGTCTTCTTCAGGTCCTCCAGCTGCTCGCTGAGGAACTTGTGCCGTTCCTCCAGCGCGGCGAACTCCTCCAGGGCGAGCGGGTTGACCTTTCCCAGCTGCTGGTACGCCCGTTCGGCTGACTTGAGCCGCTTCTCCTGCTCGGCGCGGTGGAACTGCCGGGGCTGGTTGCGCGGATGCTCCGGATCCTCGGGCAGCTCCTCGCCCTCGGCGGGGAGCGAGGGCGGCACGAGCTGGTCGGGACCGTAGTCCGCGACAAGCCCCGCCGGTTCCACACCGAGTTCCTCCAGCGCCTTCGACTCCAGCTGCTCGATCCGCAGCCGCTTCTCGGCGCCGAGTACCTCACCGCGGTGAACCGAATCCGTCAGTTTGTCGAGCTCCGCCTTCAGGTCGCGGCCCCGGGCACGCGCCTGGCCCAGCTCCTGCTCGCGCCGGGCCTTGGCGGCGTCCGCGGCGGTGCGCTCCTCCTCGGCGCGCGCGAGGGAGACCTCGACGTGCGCAAGGAGCTGTCGGGCGCCGGAGGCGACGGCCTCGGCGACGGCGGCCTCGTGGCGCAGCCGGGCGCGGCGCTGCTCCGCACGCGCGCGTGCCTCCCGTTCCGCGCGCGCGGCCCGGTCCAGCGAGTCGGCCCGCCCGGCGAGCCCCTTGACCCGCTCCTCGTGCGTGCGCACCTGGAGGCGTGCCTCCATCTCGGTCTGCCGCGCGTTGGCACCGTCCGCCGCGAGTCGGTCCCGTACACCGGTGTCGGGCTCCTCCTCCACCGGCATCTCCTCGGCGACGGCGAGCCGTTCGGCCAGCTCTTCCGCCTCCTCCAGGGCCCGGTCGAGCGCGTCCTGCGCCCGCACCGCGGCCGCGGTGCTCCGCTCGGCCTCCCCCGCGGCGCCGCGGGCCTGCCCGGCCAGCCGCCCCAGCTGCTGCGCCACGGACGACTTCTCCCGCTCGGCGGCCCGGCGCCGCTCGCCCAGCTCCTCCACGAGCCCGGCACACTCCCCGCGCCGCTCGGCCGCCCGGTGCTGCGCCCCGGCGAGCTCCTCGCACCGCACGGCCAGCTCCTCCAGCTCGGCCGCGGCCTCGTCGACGGACGCCTGCACCTCCAGCAGACTCGGCGCCCCGGCCGACCCACCGTGCGCGAAGTGCGCCCCGAGCAGATCCCCTTCAGCGGTGACAGCGGTCACCTCGGGCCGGGCGTACACCAGGTCCTCGGCGTCCTCCAGGGTGCCGACGACGACAATCCCCCGCAGCAACCGCCGTACGGCAGGCATCAGTTCCTCGGGTCCACGGACGAGGTCGGCGGCGTACGGCGGCCCGTCGTGACGCTCTTCGAGAGGTACGTCGGCGGTGCCCGCCAGCAGCAGCGCCGCCCGCCCCGCGTCCTGCTTGCGGAGCAGGCGGATGGCCTCGGCCGCGGCGGCCGGGGTGGTCACGGCGATGGCGTCCGCGGCGGTGCCGAAGGCGGCGGCCAGGGGGACCTCGTAGCCGGGGGCGACCGAGAGGAGTTCGGCGGCGGGGCCGAGCAGGCCGGTGAGCCGGTCCTTCGCGCCGAGCAGCGCCCCCGTACCGTCCTTGCGGCGCAGGCCCAGGGCGAGTGCCTCGTGGCGCGCCCGGGTCGCGGCGCGCCGGCGTTCCGCCGTGGTGGCCGCCTCGCGGGCCGCCGTCAGCGCGGCCTCGGCCTCGGCGAGGGCGTGCCTGGCCTCGTCGTGCCGGGCGCTCAGTTCCTCGTCGCCCGCGTCCAGTCCGTCGACCTCGGCCTTGAGCTGCTCGTACTCCTCCTGCGCCGTGACCGCGCGCTCCTGGGCCTCGTCTCGGGCGGCGGCGAGCCGGTCGATCTCGGCCTGGGCGGAGGCGGCCCGCGAACGGGCGGCGTTGACCTGGCCGTTCAGCCGGGCGAGCCCCTCGCGGCGGTCGGCGATCGCGCGGGCCACGTCCTTCAGGCGCCGCTCCTCGGCCGTCAACTCGCGCTCCAGGTCGGCGCGGTGCGCGACCGTGTCCTCCAGCGCATGCTCGGCCGCCTCCAGAGCCGCTTCGAGCTCGGCCTCCTGCTCGCGGATCCGGGCGGCCTCGCGCTCCATGTCCTCGGGCTCGCGCCCGCGCCGCTCCTCGGGCGGAGCGGACGAGGCGCTCTTGACGCGGGCGTCGGCCAGCGAGACCGTGCCGCGCACCCGCTCGGCGAGCTGCGACAGCTCGTACCAGGTCTGCTGGGCGCGCTGGAGGCGCGGGGTGAGCTGCCGTACCTCGTCCTCCAGCAGCGCTTCGCGCTGGAGTGCCTTCTTCAGCTCGGCCTCGGCGGCGTCCTTGCGTTCCTTGAGCGCGGCCTCGTCGGCCACCTCGGTCTGCAACGCGCTGCGGAGTCGTACGAGATCGTCGGCGAGCAGCCGCAGCCGGGCGTCGCGCAGGTCGGCCTGGATGACGGCGGCGCGGCGGGCGACGGCGGCCTGCCGCCCAAGGGGTTTGAGCTGCCTTCTGAGCTCGTCCGTCAGGTCCTGCACACGCGCGAGGTTGGCCTGCATCGCGTCCAGCTTCCGCAGCGCCTTCTCCTTGCGCTTGCGGTGCTTGAGGACGCCCGCGGCCTCCTCGATGAAGGCGCGGCGGCCCATCGGATCGGCGTGCAGAACGGAGTCGAGCTGGCCCTGGCCGACGATGACGTGCATCTCGCGGCCGATGCCGGAGTCGGACAGCAGTTCCTGGATGTCGAGGAGGCGGCAGGTGTCGCCGTTGATCTGGTACTCGCTGCCGCCGTTGCGGAACATGATCCGCGTGATGGTGACCTCGGCGTACTCGATGGGCAGCGCGCCGTCGGAGTTGTCGATGGTGAGAGACACCTCGGCCCGGCCGAGCGGCGGCCGACCGGTGGTGCCGGCGAAGATGACGTCCTCCATCTTGCCGCCGCGCAGCGACTTGGCACCCTGTTCGCCCATCACCCAGCTGAGCGCGTCCACGACATTGGACTTGCCCGAGCCGTTGGGACCGACGACGCACGTGATGCCCGGCTCGAACCGCAGCGTGGTGGCCGAGGCGAACGATTTGAACCCGCGCAGGGTCAGGGCCTTGAGGTGCACGCCGCTGGACTCTACCTTCCGCCCGTATCTCACTCCATGAACGCGCGGTTTCACACATGAACGTGCAGGGCACACCAGACGTTAAAGAGAGTGGAAGCGTGCACGGGGGCAAGAAAGAAGGGACGCCTGAGCGGCGTCCCTTGCAACTCTGACAACTGAGCGGCTGAATACGGGCAGCCCAACCACCGCTGTCATAGTGGTGCTACGAGGTGCAGTGATCAGGTGAGCGCAGGCTCCGCCTGGGGTACGTCAATGCTGTCGAGAAGCGAGTCCGAGTCGTGAGAAGCGGCAGCCGCGAGCGCGTCGTTCTCGGCCTGAATCCGTACGAGTTCGGATTCGAGGTCCTGGACGCGCTGCTGGAGCCGTCGCATCTCGGCGATGAGTCGCGGGTCGGAGCCGCCGACGTAACCGAGAAGCGCCTTTGCCATGATGGATGGTCCTCCACACTGAGTGACCGACCGATGCGGTGTGGGTCGATAGGTCGTGAGGGAATCGCACCCGCGATGCTTGACACTTGCTAAATTCTTGCTGCCGTTCCACATGCCAAACAGCTAAGGTGCGCGGGGCTTTCAGCGTCTCACCAAAAAGTTTGACGGTCAACACGATCACGCCCTGTATTGGCGGGCAACCCGGGGGCGCGCGGCTCTGAAACGGCTGCGCTGCGACTCCTGCGGGACCCTGAGGGCGGGGAGATCACCGTTACTTGCGGAGCCTCCCACGACGAGCCGTTCTTGGCAACCACCAGGTCATTTCTGTCGCGGGCACGTGCGCCTGGCATACCGCACTCCCCCGGCCTGGGGTGTTGTCGTCGAAAACATCAGCGGATCGCGAAGCTGTCGTAGTGGCCGCGGGGCGTGTCCCAGATCTCAGTCACTCCGTCCACACGCCCGGGTGTGTCGTCGCCCTGGAGCCAGTCGAGCAGAGCCTGACATCCGTCCCGTGGGCCCTCGGCGACCACTTGGACCCGTCCGTCGTCCAAATTGAGAGCAAAGCCACTCAGCCTGCCGATCTCCAGCGCCCTGGCCCGTGTGTACCAGCGGAAACCCACGCCTTGGACCCGTCCGCGCACCCACGCCACGAGCCGTGCATCCTCGTTCATGGGTGCACGCTAACGGGCCAATTGCACTCGGAGCACTTCCTCCACTTGCGCCATGGGGTACCGTCCCGACCCAATGAGCCTCACTCGTTCGGGTGAGGCACGTTGCCCGCAAGGACGAGGAAGGCCAGGAGATGGGACGCCACCGACGCGCTGCCGCCGGCCGCGCCGCCACAGGCCGCGCCACCGGGGTCACGGATACACACACGGACCTCACGGAGAGCTACGGCCCCGAGAACCTCTACGGCTACGCCATGGCCAGTACTACCCCGGCCGGCAGCCGTACACACCGCCGGAGGAAGAAAGCCGTGACGCCGGTGCGCACCGGCCTGCTCGGCGTCTCGGCCGCAGTGGCCCTGGGCACCGTCGCCGTGGCGACCGGCGTGCTCCCGGGCAGCGACAACTACGCCCTCGGGGGTGGCAGCGGCAACTCCGACAAGGTGCAGGCCGCGGGCTCCCCGTCGAGCGTGCAGACGCAGCTGGGCGGTACGTCGGGCAGCGCGGACGACCGCGACGACGACCAGTCGACGAGCCGGGACGCCGACCGCGCCTCCTCGCCGTCTTCCTCGCCCTCCCCATCGGCGTCGGCGTCGACCACCGCTCCCGCGAAGAAGACGCCCTCGAAGGAGCCCGCCGCCAAGCCGAGCAAGACCAAGACCCCTTCGAAGCCGGGCAAGACGGCCACGAAGGCTCCGAAGACCACCGCCCCGGTGACGGTGTCCGCCGAGGCCGCGGCCTCGGCCGAGGTGCTCAAGCTGGTCAACGTGGAGCGGTCCAAGGTCGGCTGCAGCCCGGTGTCGGCGAACAGCGCGCTGTCGGATCTGGCCTCGGCCTTCAGCGAGGACATGGCCGCGCGCGGCTTCTTCGACCACACCGACCCGAGCGGCGCGAGCCCCTGGGACCGGGCGGCGAAGGCCGGCATCACCAGCCTGGGCGGCGAGAACATCGCCCGCGGCCAGGCCGACGCGGCCGCCGTGATGGACGCCTGGATGAACAGCCCCGGCCACCGCGCCAACATCCTGAACTGCGACTTCAAGACTCTCGGCGTGGGCGTCCACATGGGCTCCGGCGGCCCTTGGTGGACGCAGGACTTCGGCTACTGACCCTCACTCACACGGATGCCCCGGAACGGCTGTCGCCGTCCGGGGCATTCGCGTATGCGGGCGGTGCGGGTTACGCGGCCGCGCGGCCCCGGGCGAAGGTGCGTGCCGTCTCCGTGACACGGCGTCCGAGGTGTTCGGCGGTGGCCACGTCGGCCTTGTGGACGGCGTCGGGGCCCTCGTCGTTGTTGGTCTGGGCGGCCGCGCCCGCGAAGACGCCGAGACGGTTGAGGTCGTGCTCGGAGGCCTCGCTGGTGTTCCAGCCCGGGTGCAGGCCGAGGTTGACCCAGTGCATGCCGTGCTGTGCGGCGAGGATCTGGAAGAACTGCAGGGTGTGCAGCTTGTCACCGCTCTTGGAGCCGGAGTTGGTGAACCCGGCGGCCAGCTTGTCCTTCCAGTCCAGCCCGAACCAGCGCTTCGAGGACGCCTCCGCGAAGACGTGGAAGGCGCCGGACGCGGTGCCCATGTAGGTCGGCGAGCCGAAGACGATCGCGTCCGAGGCGTCGAGGGCCGCCCACTGCTCCTCGGTGATCTCGGCGACGTTGATGAGGTGCACCTCGGCGCCGGCGTCGGCGGCACCCGAGCGGACCGCCTCGGCGAGGACGGCCGTGTGGCCGTAGCCGGAGTGATAGGCGATGGAGACGACGGGCGTGGTCACGATGGGTACTCCTTGAAAGCGGTCACGAACAGCACCCAGAAGGAAGCCGCTGCTCGGTGGCGATAATAAAAGGAAAGCACTAACTTCTAGTTAGTGCAACCTTCTGGTTAGCGCTGTATCGGAGTATGCTCCGCGTATGGAAAACCTCGCGCAGGCCGCTGAACGCACCGAGAGCGGCGAGAGCACCGCGTTCGACGATGTCAGGGACCTCGCGTTCGACGTGTTCGCCAGGAGCTGCCCGTCCCGGGGCACGCTGGAGCACGTCACCGGACGCTGGGGGGCGCTCACGCTGGGCGCGCTGCACGACGGCTCGTTCCGCTTCAACGAACTGCGCCGGCGCGTCGACGGCGTCAGCGAGAAGATGCTCTCCCAGACCCTGCACGCGCTGGAGCGCGACGGCCTGGTGCACCGCGAGGCACAGCCCACCAATCCGCCGCGCGTCGACTACCGGCTCACACCGCTCGGCGAGGAGATCGCCGAGCGCCTGCTGGGCCTCATCCGCTTCGTGGAGGGCCGGATGGACGACGTCCTGGCGGCCCGCGAGTCCTACGACGAGGCGCGCGGCGCCCGCTGACAGCGCGGGCAGAAGTAGCTGGACCGGTTCATCCACGCGCGCCGGCGCATCGGCGTCCCGCACCGGCGGCAGGGCTCGCCCTCGCGCCCGTACGCGTCGAGCGACCGGTCGAAGTAGCCCGACTCGCCGTTGACGTTGACGTACAGGCTGTCGAAGCTGGTGCCGCCGGCCGCGAGCGCGTCGTTCATGACGTCGCGGATGTGGCCGAGCAGCTCGGTGGTGCGCGGCCGGGTGAAGGTGTCCGCGGGGCGCTCGTAGTGCAGCTTGGAGCGCCAGAGCGCCTCGTCGGCGTAGATGTTGCCGACTCCACTGATCAGTGACTGGTCGAGCAGTGCGCGCTTGATGGTCGTGCGCCGGGCGCGCAGGGCCTTGTGGAACGCGGTGTCGTCGAACAGGGGATCCAGCGGGTCGCGCGCGATGTGTGCGATGACGTCCGGGAGACCGTCGGGGGTGTTCTCGTGCAGGGAGAGCCCGCCGAAGGTGCGCTGGTCGACGAAGCGCAGCTCGGTGCCGAGAGCGTCCTCGAACCGGATGCGGACGCGCAGGTGCTTCTCGTCCGGGGCGTCCTCGGGCTGCACCAGGAGCTGACCGCTCATACCGAGGTGCGCGAGCACGGAGAACGGCGAGTCGTCGAGCGGCAGCCACAGGTACTTGCCGCGGCGCCTGGCCTCGCCCACGCGATGCCCCGCGAGCGCCTTCGCGAAGCCCTCGGGCCCCGCCAGATGCCGCCGGACGGCCCGCGGATGCCGTACCTCGACGGTCTTCACCGCCCGCCCGCTGACCCAGCGTTCCAGGCCGCGCCGGACGACTTCGACCTCGGGCAACTCGGGCACGGCGCTCCTCCGGAAGGGAACGAGACCCGTCGCGCCGCGGACGCGGTACGACGGGTCTCGGATACTTCGCCTACTCCTGCAAGACCGGTTACGAAGGATTCAGGCCGTGGCCGGGTCGCTCGCCGGAACCGAGGGGGTGTCGGTGTCGACAGTCTCCTCGGTGACCTGGGCCGACGCCTCGGCAGCCTGGGCTGCCTGCTCGGCGGCCCGGGCCGACTTCGCGCGTTCGTCCGCGGCGGAACGGATCGCACGCCACGCGGACTCCGCGGCCTGCTGCTCCGCCTCCTTCTTGCTGCGGCCGGTGCCGGTGCCGTACGAGACGCCTCCGACGCGGGCGGCAGCAGTAAAGGTCTTCTCGTGATCCGGACCGGTCTCCGAGACCAGGTACTCGGGAACCCCGAGCCCCTCGGTCGCGGTGAGCTCCTGGAGACTGGTCTTCCAGTCCAGGCCGGCACCGAGATTCGATGACTTCTCGATCAGCGGGTCGAAGAGACGGTGGACGAGTTCGCCCGCCGCGTCGAGACCCTGGTCGAGATAGACAGCGCCGATCACCGCTTCAAGGGTGTCGGCGAGGATGGACGCCTTGTCCCGGCCTCCCGTGCCCTCTTCACCACGGCCGAGCCGGATGAAGGAGCCCAGTTCGAGACCACGACCGACCTCCGCCAGCGCACGCGAGTTGACCACCGCGGCCCGCAACTTGGCCAGTTGGCCTTCGGGCAGGTCGGGGTGGGTGCGATACAGCGTGTCCGTGACCACGAGGCCGAGTACGGAGTCCCCGAGGAACTCCAGACGCTCGTTGGTCGGCAGACCGCCGTTCTCGTATGCGTACGAACGGTGGGTCAGCGCACGCACCAGAAGGGCGGACTCGAGCTTGTACCCGAGCCGCCCTTCCAGAAGCGTGTGGGACGAGGCTGTGTTGTCCGCCTTTTTCTTGGCGTTTGAATCCGCCTTGGCGTCAGACATCAGACCTCTCACCAGCCGCTCAGACCTCGAGGACCTGGCGCTTGTTGTAGGTGCCGCAAGCGGGGCACGCGATGTGCTGCAGCTTGGGCTCGTGGCAGCGCTCGCACGCAACCAGGGTGGGGACCGCAGCCTTCCACTGCGACCGGCGGTGGCGCGTGTTGCTGCGCGACATCTTCCGCTTCGGAACAGCCACGGCTACTTCTCCTGCTTCTCGTCGACGGGCGCTGATAGAGGCGCGTCGCCGCTCAACTCGTCCTTCTCGCCGTCTCCGGATGAACCAGCGAGTCCCTGCAGTGCCGCCCAACGGATGTCGACGGCGTCGTGGTGGTGGTCCGGGTCGTCCGCGAGCCGCACTCCGCACTGGGAGCACAGGCCGGGGCAGTCGTCCTGATCCACCGGCTGCATCGGCAGTGCGAGCACTACCGCATCACGCAGCACGGGTTCGAGGTCGAACAGGCCGTCCTCGATGAAGAGCGTGTCCTCGTCTTCCTCGGCGTCGTCGGCCGGTTCCGCTTTGGGGCGGCCCCGGTCGTCGGCGTCAGGGTACGAGAACATCTCCTGGAAGTCCGTTTCGAGCGCCAGCTCTAGCGGCTCCAGACACCTTACGCACTCCCCCTTGGCCAGTGCACGGGCGGTGCCTGTGACAAGCACCCCTTCCATGACCGACTCGAGCCGGAGCTCAAGTTCCACCGGGGCGCCTTCCGGCACTCCGATGACTCCCTCGATACCGAAGTCCTTGGGAGCGTCGATCGTGCGGGTCAGGCGCTGCAGCGCGCCAGGACGCCGCCCCAGCTCGTGTGTGTCGAACACGAGAGGGTTGCGGTGGTCAAGGCGGGCGTTCAGGGCCATTCCTGCTTTCGATCTTCGAAACTCGTGGGGGTTGCCGCCCCTGGTGTTCCCGGGCAGCTGTGATCGCGGACGTACGCGCGACCGAAGAGCCAGGATACTGGACCTTTCGCCATCGGCCCAATCCGGTGCCCGGTACCGGCCTCAGTGGCCGCCGCGCCCCTGTTCGTAGGCCCGCAGCTGCTCCGCGCTGATCATGCCCGTGTCGAAGAGGCTGGTCTCGTCCAGGGCGTGCGTCTGCTGCTGCGGCTCGGGCTGGGCGTAGGCCTGCTGCCCGTGGTTGACGGCGTTCTGGTCGTACGCCGCCTGCTGCTGGTCGTAGCCCTGCTGCGGGTACGCGGCGTACGGATCGGCCTGCTGGTAGCCGTACGGGTCCTGCTGGGCGTACTGCTGCTGGTAGCCGTAGGCGTCCACCGGCTGGGGGGCGGCCTGCTGCTGGTAGCCGTACGGGTCCTGCGGCTGTTCCGCGGGGGCGGGGGCGTCCGAGAGGTCCGCGAGGCCGGCCAGGTAGTCGGCGTCGCTGGTGTGCGCGCCGGACGTCCCGTCGTCGCCCAGGTCGCTCAGGTCGTCGCTGGCGATCCGGCCGTGCAGCGTCTGGCGGCCGCGGCCGACCGCCTCCAGGGTCTTGGCGAGGACGGCCTCGAAGGCGCCGAGCTTCACGTCGACGTATTCGTCGGCGTTGCGGCGCAGCGTCTCGGGGTCGTGGCTGCGCTCGGGGGCGTCCTCGTCCTCGTAGCCCTGCTCGTCGGTGCCGGGGCCGGTGCCGAGGAGCTTCTCGCGGCCGCGGCCGACGGAGCCGAGGGTCTTGGTGAGGACGACCTCGAAGTTGGCGAGCTTGGAGTCGACGTAGTCGTCGGCCTCCGCGCGGACCTGCTCGGCCTCCTGGCGGGCCTCGGCGAGGATGCGCTCGGCCTCGTTCTGGGAGCGGCGGGCGACCTCGGTGTCGGAGATCAGGGAGCCGCGCTCGGCGTGCGCGGTCTCGATGATCCGCTGGGCCTCCTGGCGGGCCTGCTCGACCATGTGCTCCTGGTCGCCGATGAGCTCCTGGGCCTGGGCGAGGGAGCCGGGCAGTGCCTGGCGCACTTCTTCGAGCATCGAGAGCAGCTCGGCGCGGTTGACCACGCACGAGGCCGACATGGGCATCGACCGGGCGCCGGACACCGACGAGACGATCTCATCGAGCTTCTTCTGCACGTCCACCGTGTGCTCGCCACTCTCTACAGCTGTGATGGAGACGGACGGGTCGACTGTACGACCACTCCCGCCCCGGCCGACACCTGGTGACGGACCGTCAGCTCCCGGCGGGCGCCTCAGTCCTTCTTCAGGCGCCCCTTGAGTGCTTCGAGAACCGGCGGCGGCACCAGGTGGGACACGTCGCCGCCCCAGGTCGCGACCTCCTTGACGAGGGAGGACGACAGGAAGCTGTAGGTGGGGTTGGTGGGGACGAAGAGGGTCTCCACACCCGACAGGCCGTTGTTCATCTGGGCCATCTGCAGCTCGTAGTCGAAGTCACTGACGGCGCGCAGGCCCTTGACGATGGCCGGGATGTCGCGCTCCTTGCAGAAGTCGACGAGGAGTCCGTGGAACGACTCCACCTCCACGTTGCCGTAGTCGGCGGTGACCTGGCGGAGCAGTTCGAGGCGCTCCTCCACGGTGAACAGGCCCTTCTTGGCCTGATTGATCATCACGACGACATGCACCACGTCGTACAGCTTGGAGGCGCGGGCAATGATGTCGAGGTGTCCATTGGTCACAGGGTCGTACGACCCGGGACAGACGGCGCGGCGCAACTGAGATCCCTCGCTCTCCGGTCCGGTCATCGTGCGTCTTCGCACGTAGAGGCGGCGCGACCGTACCAAAACGTTCCCTCGCCGTAACGACGGGCCCGGATCGCGTCGAAGCCGTCCGGCCAGCCGAATTCGCCCCCTCTGGTGCTGCGCTCCACGGTGACGAGGGCTTCGGCCGCGAGCCACCCCTGCGTGCGGAGTGTGAGCAGGATCTCGCGGAGATCGGCGTCCGAGACGGCGTACGGCGGGTCGAGGAAAATCAGGTCGTACGGTGCTGTCGGCGCCGCGCCCTGGATGATCTGTTCCGCTTTGCCCGACCTGACCTCGGCGCCGGGCAGGCCCAGTGACTTCACGTTCTCCCGGATGACCCGGGCGGCGCGGGCGTCGGCCTCCACGAGGAGGGTGTGGCCGGCGCCGCGGCTGAGCGCCTCCAGGCCCACGGCGCCCGAACCGGCGTAGAGATCGAGCACGCGCTCGCCGCGCAGGGGGGCGCCGAGCAGGGACTGCCACGTGGAGAAGAGGCCCTCGCGCGCCCGGTCGGAGGTGGGGCGGGTGCCGGTTCCCGGCGGGACGGCCAGTCGGCGTCCGCCGGCCAGGCCGGCGATCACGCGGGTCATCTCTTCTGTCCTTGTCGGTGTGCTGGGTCTGCGGGTGGGGCGTTTCAGTGGCGGCTGGTGGTGGGGTGCTCCGGTGGTGGCTCCAGTCTGTCAGCCCTTGTCGAGGTACTGCTCGCGCTCCTCGTCGAGCAGGGCCTCCAGGGCGGTGCGCAGACCGGGCAGGTGCTCCAGCTCCGGATCGGCGGCCACGACCGCGGCCGCCTCCTCGCGGGCCTCGGCGATGATCTCCTCGTCGTCGATGACGGTGAGCATCCGCAGGGAGGTGCGGGCCCCGGACTGGGCCTGGCCGAGGACGTCGCCCTCACGGCGCTGTTCGAGGTCGATGCGGGAGAGCTCGAAGCCGTCGAGGGTGGACGCCACCGCGTTCAGCCGCTGTCGGGCCGCGCTCGCCTCGGGCATCTCGGTGACCAGGAGGCAGAGTCCGGCGGCGGAGCCGCGGCCGACGCGACCGCGCAACTGGTGGAGCTGCGATACGCCGAACCGGTCGGCGTCCATGATCACCATTCCGGTGGCGTTGGGCACGTTCACGCCGACCTCGATGACGGTGGTGGCGACCAGGACGTCCGTGTCACCGGCGGCGAAGCGGCGCATCACAGCGTCCTTGTCGTCGGGAGGCATGCGCCCGTGCAGCACCTCGACCCTGAGCCCCTGGAGGGGGCCCTTGGCGAGCTGGTCGGCGATGTCCAGGACGGCGAGCGGGGGCCGCTTCTCGGCCTCGTCCTCGGGGGACTTCTTCTTGCCTTTCTTCGGATCGTCCTCCTCGTCGCCGATGCGCGGGCACACGACGTACGCCTGATGCCCGTTGCCCACCTCCTCGCGCACCCGCTCCCAGGCCCTGGCCAGGAAGTGCGGTTTGTCGGCGGCGGGGACGACGTGGCTGGCGATCGGCGAGCGCCCGGCGGGCAGTTGGTCGAGGACGGAGGTCTCCAGGTCACCGAAGACGGTCATCGCGACGGTGCGCGGGATGGGCGTGGCGGTCATGACGAGCAGGTGCGGGGGCTGCTTGCCCTTGCTGCGCAGGGCGTCGCGCTGCTCGACGCCGAAGCGGTGCTGCTCGTCCACCACGACCAGGCCGAGGTCGTGGAACTGCACCTTGTCCTCGATCAGCGCGTGCGTGCCGATGACGATCCCGGCCTCGCCGGTGACCAGGTCGAGCAGCGCCTGGCGCCGCCCGGCGGCCCCCATCGACCCGGTGAGCAGCACGATCTTGGTGGAGTGCTCGGCCCCGCCGAGCATGCCGCCCTCGGCCAGCTCCCCCATCATCTCGGTGATCGACCGGTGGTGCTGCTGGGCGAGCACCTCGGTGGGCGCGAGCATGGCGGCCTGCCCGCCGGCGTCGACGACGGCGAGCATGGCGCGCAGGGCCACCATGGTGTTGTGGGTCACTGTGAAGTTGTCTGTGACATAAGCGTGGCTCGGGTGGGCAACGCTGATGCACTGCACCGGTTTGCGGCCCACGTACTTCACAGCCCGAATGCCTCGTCGGAACGTGTTGCATTTCGGGCGCGGGCAGACGCGATCAGCCTTACGGGACAGCCTGAAAGGCGCGTACTCGTCAGGGAGTGCCACCGACACGTTGAACGCGGCCTTCTTGGGCAGCACCCGCGCCCGGCCGCCCAGCGAGCGCACGAGCCACGCGACATCCTCTGCGAGCGTGAGCGAGGCAGAGCAGAGGGAGACACTCAGCCCGTCCGCCTTCACCGTGCCATCCGTGTCCAGAAGCCCCTGAAGGAGAGCGAGACGGTTCTTGATCGACGTGTTCTTGAATTCCTCGGGGATGAACTTGCTATGAGATGTCACTCCCCACAGATCCATGCTGCGCAGAGCCTGAATGACAGGATTCCGCGCACCTGCGGAGCGCTGCTTCAACTGGATCGTGTAGTCACAGCGGGATCCAGTCACCGGAACCAGCCGACAGTCCGGCGCAACAGCGCTCGCCGCAGCGTCGCGGATCTCGTCATCGATCGTGGAAAGACGCAGATTGTGCCGGAACGAACCGTCGCCCAACAGCAGCCCGAAAAGATAGGGATCGAGTGGCAACTCGGCATCCTGTCCGAGGTCGACCGGAGTTGCGGCAGGGATGTACCACTTCGACGATCCGTTCGCCTTGAACGTGTCGAGACGGATCTCCCTGGTGGTCATCGTCTTGGGTGCCTGGCCGCGATGCCACCCGCAACTCGTACCGACGATCCAGAGGTGCTCGTCGTCGCACTCCACGGAACTTCCGTCGGAGAGAACCATGCGCCAGACATCACGCTCTCCCTGCGGGAAGACCCCGTCGATCAGAGCGATCTCGCCATTGGGCACGACAACTTCGTCGCCCTCCCGCAAATCTCCCATTTGTCGGAAACCCGTGGGTGTCAGCACCGTCGAGTCAAGGGGCTGAGCTTTGCCGGAGCCGACCTCTCCCTGGAGCAGCCGGTGCATCGGGTGCTCGGTCGCGAGGTCGTCGAAGATCTCTCTGGAGACCTTCTGCTGGCCTTCGGTGAGGGTGAAGGGGAGCTTGGCGTCGAAGGCGGTGAGGAGGCCGTCGGGCCGGGGTTTCCTTGCCACGGCCGGGAGTTGGGCGTCCGCGTGGCGGCGGCGGGCCAGCGCCACCTGGAGGACGAAGGCCTCGTCCCACTTGAGGCGGGAGCGGGCGTCCTCGATGTCCGCCCTGGTGTGCGGGCGGTGGATCTTCAGGAGGGCCTCGGGGAGGGAGACCAGGCCCCGGCCGTCCCGGAGCGAGTCCGGCAGCGGGTCCACGGCCTCCTGGGCGCTCGGCAGCACCATCTGGAGGCACTTGGCGATCTTCCAGGACTCCAGCTTGGCGGTCGCCGGGTAGATCGGGATGAGGGCGCCCGCCCAGCTGTCGACGCTCTCGACGGCTTCGTCGCCGTCGCCGCGCAGCGGCTCGTACGCCGGATGGGCCAGCTGGAGGCGGCGGTTGAAGACGGAGACCTTGCCCGAGAACATCGCGCGCGTGCCGGGCAGGAGGTCCTTGTGGGGCTTGTGCACACCGTTGCCGAAGAAGACCAGCTGGAGGTGGCCGCTGCCGTCCGTGATGGTCACTTCCAGACGCTGGCCCTTGCCCCGGGGGGCCTTGGAGGAGGCGAAGGTGAGCAGCCGGGCGTCGGCGACCTGGGCGACCACCGTCACGTGCTCGTCCATCGGCAGGTCGGCGAGGTGCGTGAGCTGCCCGCGCTCCTCGTATCTGCGCGGGTAGTGGTGGAGCAGGTCCCCCACGGTGTGCAGGCCGAGGTGCTCGGCCATCACCTTCGCGGTGGCGGGTCCGAGCGTTTTCTTCAGTGGTTCATCGAGCACGGGCACGAGATCCATTGCACACCACCGCACTGACAATGCGGCATACGTCCCCGGAATCCGCTGGTCAAACGGCTCGTTCTCGTCGGCCGGGCGGAGGGTTCTCCCCTGGTCAGGCAGGTCGATCCGGGCCTAGGATGACGCGCTCCGGACTTCTTCGCGGTCACCTCCTGCCGGGACCGCCCGACCCCGCGCCGTCGCCCGTTCCTCCCACCGGCGCTGCGACGATGGACTCTGAGACTTCCCAGTCATCCCAGGCACCTCAGTCCCCTCATCCGCCTCATACCTTCCAGGTCGACCTGCGCGGTCTGGTGGACCTGCTCTCCCATCACCTGTACTCCAGCCCCAAGGTCTATCTGCGGGAGCTGCTGCAGAACGCCGTGGACGCGATCACCGCACGGCGCGCCGAGCAGCCGGACGCACCCGCCGAGGTGCGGCTGTACGCCGAGGGTGGCGCCCTGCGCGTCGAGGACACCGGCGTGGGACTCACCGAGTCCGACGTGCACAGCCTCCTCGCGACGATCGGCCGCAGCTCCAAGCGGGGCGAGGGCCTGGAGTCGGCGCTCCGACTTCCTGGGCCAGTTCGGCATCGGTCTGCTCGCCTGTTTCGTCGTCGCCGAGCGCATCCGGGTCGTCAGCCGCAGCGCGCGGACACCCGAGGCCCCGCCCGTGGAGTGGACGGCGGCCGACGACGGCTCGTACACCGTGCGGACGCTGCCCGACGAGGCCCGCACCGCACCGGGCACCACCGTGCACCTGGTGGCGCGGGCCGGGGCCGGCGAGTGGCTGGGCGAGGAGCGGGTTCGGTCGCTGGCCCGGGACTTCGGTTCGCTGCTGCCGTACGACGTACGCGTCGGCGGCGAGGCGGTCACGGACCTGCCCGCGCCCTGGGACCGCGCGTACCCGAGTCCCGCCACCCGAAGGGTGGCCCTGGCACGGCACTGCCACGACCTGTTCGGCTTCACGCCGCTGGACTCGATCGACCTGGACGTGCCGCTCGCCGGGATCCGCGGCGTGGCCCACGTCCTGCCGTCCGCGGTCAGCCCCGCACAGCGCGCCGGACACCGGGTGCACCTGAAGGGCATGCTGCTGACCGACCGGGCCGAACAGCTGCTGCCCGACTGGGCGTTCTTCGTGCGCTGCGTCCTGGACACGGACAGCCTGCGGCCCACGGCGTCGCGCGAGTCGCTGTACGAGGACGAGACCCTGGCGGGCGTACGCGAGGCGCTCGGCGAGAAGATCCGCGCCTGGCTGACCGGGCTCGCGACGGGCGACCCCGAGCGGCTCTCGGCCTTCCTGGCCGTGCACCACCTGGGGGTGAAGTCCCTGGCGCGGCACGACAGGGAGATGCTGCGCACGATGCTGCCGTGGCTGCCCTTCGAGACGACCGACGGGCGGCTGTCCCTGGAGGAGTTCGCGCAGCGGCACCCGGTGGTGCACTTCACGCGGACCGTGGAGGAGTACCGACAGGTCGCACCGATCGCCTCCGCACAGGGCGTCGGGGTGATCAACGGCGGCTACACCTACGACAGCGAGCTGGTGGAGGCGCTGCCTTCGGTGCGCCCCGGGACGGTCGTCGCGGAGCTGGACGCCGACACGGTGACCGCGCACCTGGACGCCGTGGACCCGGCCGAGGAACTGGCGCTGGCGGGCTTCCTGTCCGCCGCGCGCGCGAAGCTCGACCCGCTCGGCTGCGACGTCGTACTGCGTGCCTTCCACCCTCTGTCGGTCCCCGCCCTGCATCTGGACGACCGGGCGGCCCGGCACGAGCAGGCCCGCGCGGACGCCGAGGAGCAGGCCGACGACCTGTGGGCGGGCATCCTCGGCTCGCTGCGCGGCAGCGCTCCACGCGCGCGTCTGGTGCTCAACCACCTCAACCCGCTGATCCGAAGGATCAGTTCACTGCGCGACCCGGAGCTGATCGGCACCGCCACGGAGTCCCTCTACGGACAGGCCCTGCTGATGGCGCAGCGCCCGCTGCGGCCCGCGGACTCCGCGCTCCTGAACCGCTCGTTCATCGGCCTCCTCGAATGGGCCACCCACACCGACTCCGGGGAGGACGGCCACCGATGAGCCGGGCCATGGACTTCGAGGGCCTGCGGGAGGCGATGGCGGAGAACTCCGAGGAGCCGGAGGGACCCGCCCGCAACGCGCGCGCGGAGCAGCTGCTCGCCGAGGCCGAGAAGCTGGACATCCCGCTCGCCGTGATCGAGGCGCTCGGACACCAGCTGAAGGTCTACAACTACAGCTCCGAGAAGGACAGGATGTTCGTCCCCTTCGCGCGCCTGCTGCGCATGTGGGACGAGCGCCCGGAGGACTTCGACGCGTACGAGATCCACTCGCTGCACTGGGTCTTCAAGTGGATGACGACCGGAATGCTGGACCAGCCGCACATTCCGCTCGCCTCCATAGAGAAGTGGCTCGGCGAGATGGAACGCCGCTACCGGCTCGCCGGGCACTCCGAACGGGCCGTGCGCAGCGCCGAGTTCGGCGTGGCCGCGCACATGGGGGACGTGGCGCGTGCCGAGCGGGCGTTCGCCGCCTGGCTGGCCGCCGACCGGGACGCCATGGCCGACTGTCACGCCTGCGAGCTGCACGGCCAGGGCTGGTGGCGGGCGGAGCGCGACGCGGACACGGAGGCGCTGGAGCTGTGGCGCCCGGTCCTCGAGGGCGAGTACACATGCGCCCACGAGCCGCACACCGTGCTGGCCTCCTCGCTGCTCCCGCTGCTGCGCCTGGGCCGCCCGGACGAGGCGCGCGCCCACCATCTGCGGGGCCTGCGGCTGGTGCGTCCCATGGAGAGCATGCGCAGCGCGTACGCCGACCACGTGGAGTTCTGCGCGCTCTCCGGCAACGAGGCGCGCGCCCTGGAGCTGCTCGCGGAGCGCCCCGCGTACTTCACGGACTCCGGGCACCCGCGCAGCAAGCTGGACTTCATGGCCGTGACGGCCCTCCTCATGGACCGTCTCACCGAACGGGGACTCGGCGGCCGACCGGTCCCCGGGCCGGCCGGCCGCGCCTGGACCGCCGCCGAACTCGCCGCCCACGCGCGCGTGGAGGCACTCGCCCTGGCCACGCGCTTCGACGCACGCAACGGCACGTCGTACGTCAGTGAGCGCGCCCGCGCGCGCATGGATCAGCGCCCGCTGGTGGACCGGCTGCCGCTGGGCGTGCGCTCCCCGCGCGCCACACACCTGTCCACGCCGGCGCCCGCGCCCCCGTCGGGCGCCGTCACGGAACCGGCCGCCGCACCGGACCTGTCCGTCCTGCTCGCCGAGGCCCGGCGTCTCGCGGACTCCCGTCACCCGGACGCCGTCGAGGCCTGGGAGGCGGTCTCCCGGGCCGCCGAGGACCACGAGCTGAGCACGCGCGACCGTGCGGAGATCGCCGACCACACGGCGATGGGCCGCGGCCCCGAGGGCATCGGGCTCTTCGAGCGGGCGGCTGTGCTCTACGAGGAGGCGGGCGACCCGGGCGAGGCCCTCGCGGCACGCGCGCGTGCCGCCTACGTACGCGCCCTGTCCGGCGGCGGCACCCGGAAGGCGCTGACGGCCGTCTCCGCCCTCTACGACGATGTGCGCGCCCTCTTCGCCGAGGACCGCACCGGCGTACGGCAGACGGCGAGCGTGCTCGTGGGACGGGCCCGGATCCTGATGCACCGGGTGCACGAGACGGAGGCGGCGCCCGGCGGCGCGGCCGTGGCCGCCGCCGAGGGGGCCGCGCGGGAGCTGCTCGCCTTCGCCGAGCCGCACGTCGCGGACGCGCAGGCGGCCTCACGGGCGGCGGAGGCGCGGGCGATGCTCGGGGAACTCGCGGCGCACGCCGGGGACGCCGAGGTCGCCGCCGGGCTGTTCGCGCGGGCCGCGGACGAGTTCGTGGCGGCCGGGCTGCCGTGGTTCGCGGTCGAGTACGAGTCCCGGCTCGCCGGTATCGCCGGGCACCTCGGCGACGCGGCCGAGGCGGAGCGGGCGGCGCGCGCCGCGCTGGAGCACGGCGGGCCGTACCTGGAGGCGACCGGGCAGGCGCAGCTCCATCTCCAGCTCGCCGAAGTCCTGGGCGCCACCGAGCGGTTCGGGCCGGCCGCGGAACACGCCTTGGAAGCGGCGCACTGGGCCGATGAGGCGGGCGAGGGGCCGACGCTCGGCGCCTGGGCCCGGCATCTGCTCGGCGGATTCCTGCTCCGGCAGGGGCGCTGGGCCGAGGCCGCGGAGGTACTGGAATCGGCGCTGTCGGACCTGACCTCCGAGATGCACGGCGACGGCGCGATCGTGCAGACCCGGCGGTGGCTCGGGGACTGTCTCGCCGAGCTCGGTGAGCACCGGGAGGCCGCGGAGCACTGGCTGCGGGCCGCGGACATCGCCCGGCACTGGCCGGAGCAGGACGATCACGCCGTGCTCGCGCATCTCGCCGGGGAAGCGCTGGCTCGCACCGGGCTGCTCGACGAGGCGGACCGGGCGTACACCCGGGCCGGGGATCTCTGGCGGGCGCTCGGCAACGTGCACGGTCTGATCCACGCGCTGCGCGCCCGGGCCTGGGGCGCCCTGGGCACGGACGCGGGGCTCGACGGGGCGCGGGGGCTGATGGCGGAGGCGGTCCGCGTATGCGAAGCGGCGCTTCGGCCTCTGTCCGGCGACGCCTCGGGGACCCCCGAGGACGAGGCGGCCCGCGACGGCCTCGTCGCCGAACTCGGGCACACCCACCGCCAGTTCGGCGACCTGCTGGTTCGCTCCGTCCCCGGCGACGCCGAACCCGCCATCGCCCACCCCCTCTTCGAGGAGGCCCTCGCCCACATCACGCGCGCGGTCTCCGTGTTCACCTCCCTCGGCGACGACTCCCTCGACGCCCGCACCGACGCCGAACTCGCCGCGGGCTGGCTGGAGGCCGACCTCCACCGGCCCGCCGAGGCGGCCGCACGCGCGCGTGCGGTGCTTTCCGCATACGGGGCAGTGAGCGGGGAGACCGCGGGGGCGCGGTGCGCTGAGGCGGAACGGATGCTGGAGCTGATGTCCGCGCAGGGGTGAACCGGGGTGGGTGGGCAATCCCCTGGTGCCCCTTGGTTGTTCGGTTACCCGGCGTGGGTGCTGGGCAGGGGTGGGTCACGCAACTCGGCGCTGACGAGGCGCCGCCTGCGCCCACCCGTGCCGCCCCAGCCCGCACGCGTGCCCGCAGCAAGCGAGGCACCACCCGCAGTCGCGTACGCACGCAAGGGGCCGTGCCGGTACGTCTCTGCCCGTCGCGTAGCAGACCGCCCGCCAAGTCCCGCCGTGTATCAACCCCGGGCAGTACGCCCACGCGGCGACGGGCAAGACGTACCGGCACGGCCCCGACCCACCCACCGGCGGCAGGCGCCCCGCGACAGGCGCCCGCGCCAGCGAGACGCCTACTCCACCCCGATCAACAACAACGCCCCCTGCCGCCCGCCCCGGTACACGACCGTGTCCACCGCCAGGTATGACTCGCGGACCCTCGTCTCCAGGCGGTCGGCGATCGTGTCGGGGGCCTCGTCGCCGAGGACGAGGGTGACCATTTCGCCGCCGGCGGCGAGCATGCGGTCGAGGACGGTCTCGGCGGTGGCCGTGATGTCCGAGCCGATCACGGCGACGTCGCCGTCGATGAGGCCGAGGACGTCGCCGGCCTGGCAGATGCCGGCCATGGTCCAGGACTGCCGCTCCGCGACCGCGACCTCGGCATAACGGGTGGCGCCCGCCGCCGAGGTCATCGCGACGACGTCCTCGTCGAAGCGCCGCTCCGCCTCGTGCACAGCGAGCGCGGCGATGCCCTGTACCGCGGAGCGGGTCGGGATCAGGGCGACCCGAACTCCCTCGGCGCGCGCCTGCTCGGCGGCCGCGGCGGCGGTGTGGCGCAGCTCGGCGTCGTTGGGCAGCAGCACCACCTCACGCGCGTGGGCGCGATGGACGGCGGCAAGGAGTTCCCCGCTCGCGGGCGGCTCCCCCGGGCGCGCGAGCACGGTCGTCGCGCCCGCCTCCGCGTACAGCCCGGCCAGCCCCTCCCCCGGCACGACGGCCACGACGGCCCGCTGAGCCCGTTCCCGGGGCGGCCGTCCGCCGGCGCCCGCGGTGTGCACGTCGCCGAGCCCGAAGTGCGTGATCCGGATCCGGTGCGGCCGCCCGGCCTCGACGCCCGCCTCCACGGCGGCGCCCGCGTCGTCGACATGCACATGGACGTTCCACAGTCCGTCCCCGCCGACGACGACGAGGGAGTCCCCCAGCCCGTCGAGCCGGTCGCGCAGCCGTGCCACGGCCGCGTCCTCCGCCTCCAGCAGGTAGATCACCTCGAACGCGGGCCCGCCGTCCTGCGACAGAGGCCCGTCCGCACACCCGTCGGGATGCACACCCCCGGCGACGGCATGCGACACCACAACGGGCACAGCACCCGACCCCGCACCCGCCCCCGGCGCCTCCCCCGTGAACGTCTCCACCAGCGCCCCCAGCACGGCCACCAGCCCACGCCCGCCCGCGTCGACCACCCCGGCCTGCTCCAGGACGGCCAGCTGCCCCGGGGTCGCCGCGAGGGCCGCCCGGGCCCCCTCGTACGCCGCACGCGCGACCGTGCCGCAGTCGCCCTCGGCGCCTTCGGCCGCGTCGGCGGCGGCGGAGGCGACCGTGAGGACGGTGCCCTCGACGGGGTGGGCGACGGCCCGGCGTGCGGAGTCGGCGGCGCGCCTGAGCGCGAGCCGCAGGCCCCACCCGTCGGTGTGAGCCGCCTCACTGTCGTCGGCGAGCACCTGGGACATGCCGCGCAGCAGTTGCGCAAGGATCGTCCCGGAGTTCCCCTGGGCCCCTATGAGCGCCCCGTGCGCCATGGCCCGCACGGCATCGGCGAGCGCGGGCCGCTGCACTCCGGGGGCTCCGACTCCGGACACGAGGTCATGGCCGGAGAAGACCGCCTCGACCGCCGCGGCAGCCGATTCCACGGTCAGGTACAGATTGGTGCCGGTGTCCCCGTCGGCGACCGGATAGACGTTGATCGCGTCGATCTCCTCGCGCGCCCGCCCCAGCGCCTCCAGCGCGAGGCCGCACCAGGTGCGCACCGCGAGAGCATCCATCGTCTGCGGCACCTGCGGCACCTGCGCCTCCCTTGAGCTGGCTGGACGTGGGACGCAGCGTAGACCCCGAGCGGTATCCCGGCCGGTGGAGGGCGCGGAGGCCGAGGGCGAGGCCCTGGTCAGCCATGGTAGTTTCGTTCTACCGCCGCAGCCGTTGTATGCTGCTGCGGTTGCCCGATCCGATCGGGCCTCCCTCCTGGCACCGCCACTCAGATCCTAGATCTTGATCCCGGCAGGCCGGGATTATCCGTAAGAGCATCTGAAGTCTTGGAGTGACCCGTGGCTGCCAACTGCGACGTCTGCGGCAAGGGCCCGGGCTTCGGCAACAACATCTCGCACTCTCACCGCCGTACGCCGCGCCGCTGGAACCCCAACATCCAGCGCGTACGTACTGTGGTGGGCGGGACGCCGAAGCGCGTGAACGCTTGCACCTCGTGCATCAAGGCCGGCAAGGTCTCGCGCTGACGCAACGTAGCGCGCGGCCACTGCTGGTTCGCTCAAAAAACCGGTCCTCCTCACGGCGGGCCGGTTTTTTGTTGCCTTCCACGACTTCGCCGCTGACTTCGCCGCTGCGTTCCGACCACGGCTTCGCCTCTGCGTTCCCGTCTACGACTTCCCCCTGAACCTCCACCCGTGATCCACCGGCCCGATCCCGCCCCCGAGCGCGAACCCGGCCGCGATCGCCCCGGTGACGTACTCCTTGGCGTCCGCGACGGCCTCCGGCACGGTCCGCCCCTGGGCGAGCTGAGCGGCGATCGCCGAGGCGAGCGTGCAGCCCGTGCCGTGGGTGTGCCGGTTGTCGTGGCGCGGGGCGCGCAGCCAGTGCTCGTCGGAGCCGTCGGTGAGGAAGTCCACGGCGTCGGCGCCACCGGGCAGGTGGCCGCCCTTCACAAGGGCCCACCGCGGCCCGTACGCGAGCACGGCGTCCGCCGCGCGCCGCATGTCGTTCTCCGACTCGACCCGTACGCCCGTGAGCCGGGCGACCTCGTCGAGGTTGGGTGTGGCGACGGTCGCGGCCCGCAGCAGCCTGGTGCGTACGGCGTCGAGCGCGGACTCGGCCAGCAGCGAGTCCCCGTGCTTGGAGACGCCGACCGGGTCGACGACGGCGGGGGCGTCCGTGCCGTCGAGCAACTCGGCCACCGCCTCGACCAGTTCGGCCGAGGCGAGCATGCCGGTCTTGACCGCCTGGACGCCGATGTCGTCGACGATGCTGCGGTACTGGGCGCGCACGGCCTCCACCGGCAGTTCCCAAGCGCCTTGTACGCCGAGGGAGTTCTGCGCGGTGACGGCCGTGACGACGCTCATGCCGTGCACGCCGAGCGCGAGCATCGTCTTCAAGTCGGCCTGGATGCCCGCGCCTCCGCCCGAGTCGGAACCCGCGACGGTCAGCACCCTCGGCGGCGCGCCCCCGGCGTCGGGGCCGCTCACGACTCGATGTCCCCGAAGTGGTCCCAGCCGCCCTTGGTGGTCCACGGCGCCCCGTCGACGGTCACCTGGGGCAGCGCGGAGGGGTTGAGCACCTCCCCGATCACCTTCCAGCGGGCGGGCAGTTTCACGTCCGGCGGGAAGGTCGCCACGATCGCGTGGTCCTCTCCGCCGGTGAGCACCCACTGAATGGGGTCGACCCCGACGGCCTGCCCGATGTCGTTCATCTGCGAGGGAACATCGATGGCGCCGGAGCGAATGTCGATGCGCACCTTGCTCGCCTCCGCGATATGCCCCAGATCCGCGATGAGCCCGTCGCTGACATCGCACATCGCCGTCGCCCCGAGCCCGGCCGCGGCCGGACCCGCGTGATACGGCGGCTCGGGACGCCGGTGCGCCTCCACGAAGGCGCGCGGCGAGCGGAATCCGCGGGAGAGCACCGCGAACCCGGCCGCGGACCAACCCAGCCAGCCCGTCACGGCCACCACGTCACCGGGCTGGGCCCCGCCCCGGGTGACCGGCTCGTGGTTGCGCAGATCGCCGAGAGCGGTGATCGAGATCATGATCGTGTCGCCGCGTACGACGTCGCCGCCGACCACGGCCGCACCCGCGACCTGGCATTCGTCCCGCAGCCCGTCCATCATCTCCGACGGCCAGGTGGCCGGGAGCTCCGCCGGGACGACCAGACCGAGCAGCAGCGCGGTCGGTACGGCGCCCATCGCGGCGATGTCCGCGAGGTTCTGCGCGGCCGCCTTGCGGCCCACGTCGTAGGCCGTGGACCAGTCGCGGCGGAAGTGCCGGCCCTCCAGGAGGATGTCGGTGCTGGCCACGACCCTGCGGTCGGGCGCGGCCACCACGGCCGCGTCGTCGCCGGGGCCGACCCGGACCGCCGGAGTGGTGGTCAGGCGCGAGGTGAGCTCTCGGATGAGCCCGAACTCCCCCAACTCGCCAACGGTGCCCTTCATCGTCGTATTGCCCCTTCTGTACCTGTCTGCGCCCGGTCGCGAGCCGTCCCGGTCCTGGGTACGGTCGAGTTGACCGTCAACTTGTGCAGTGCGTGCACCCCGGCGCGCGAGTCCCGGTCCCCGCGGGTCTCCCCGCGGCGAGCAGCGACGCGATACCGTGGCGTTCCTTTTCCCCACATGATCCTCGTGGCCGCCCTGGAGGTTCCGTGGTACAGGCGTACATCCTGATCCAGACGGAGGTCGGCAAAGCGTCGACCGTCGCTGAGACCATCAGCAAGATCTCGGGGGTGATCCAGGCCGAGGACGTGACCGGACCGTACGACGTGATCGTGCGCGCCCAAGCCGACACGGTCGATGAACTCGGCCGCATGGTGGTCGCCAAGGTCCAGCAAGTGGACGGCATCACCCGCACCCTGACCTGCCCGGTGGTTCACCTCTAGCCCCCGTCTACCCTTGGCCGGTGAACTTCTTCCGTCCCCGGCACCGCACTGTTCTCGGGCTGCCCGCGCTCGCACTGTTGATCGTCGCCACGGGCTGCTCCTCAGCAGACGACGAGGCCGCGGCCGCGGTTCCCAGTCCGGGCACGAAGGTCACCAAGCTGTGTCAGAACCTGGACAAGGCGCTGCCGCGGAAGGTGGACGGTCTCGACCGGGAGGATCCCGAGCCCCGGTCCGCACTCACGGCGGGCTGGGGAAGCCCGGCGATCATACTGCGCTGCGGTGTCGCCCGGCCGCCCAAGATGGTCGATCCGAAGGTGGCCGAGGGCGGTGACCCGGACGCCGTCGGCGGCGGAGTGAACGGCGTGGGCTGGTTGATGGAGAAGCAGGGCGACGGTTCGTACCGCTTCACTACGACGCTGCGCGAGGCCTACGTAGAGGTGACCCTGCCCAAGAAGCTGGCCGAGCGCGGGGACAGCTCCGGCGCCCTCGTCGACCTGGCCCCGGCCGTGAAGAAGGCGATCCCCAAGGGGATCGCCTCCTGAAGCACT
Source organism: Streptomyces sp. R21 (assembly GCF_041051975.1). Classification (GTDB taxonomy): domain Bacteria; phylum Actinomycetota; class Actinomycetes; order Streptomycetales; family Streptomycetaceae; genus Streptomyces. The sequence goes on from NZ_CP163435.1 coordinate 3,144,147, forward strand.
CACGTTCGGGTCAGCGCAGCCCCGTGGAACGGTGCAGCGCCGCCTGCACCAGACGGTCCACCAGCTCCGGGTAGGCGATACCGCTGGCCTGCCACATCTGCGGGTACATGGAGATCGGCGTGAAGCCCGGCATGGTGTTGATCTCGTTGATCACGAACTCCCCGTCCTCGGTGAGGAAGAAGTCCGCGCGCACCAGGCCCTCGCACGACGCGGCCTCGAAGGCGTCCACCGCGAGCCGCTGGACCTCGGCGGTCTCGTCGGCCGTCAGCGGGGCCGGCACGATGCCGGGCGTCGAGTCGATGTACTTGGCCTCGAAGTCGTAGTACGCGTGCGTGTCCGGCGGCGGGATCTCGGCCGGCACCGAGGCGCGCGGCCCGTCCTCGAACTCGAGGACACCGCACTCGATCTCGCGGCCGCGCAGCGCGGCCTCCACGATGATCTTCGGGTCGTGCCGCTGGGCCTCGGAGATCGCCTCGTCGAGGCCGCCGAGGTCGTCGACCTTCGTGATGCCGATCGAGGAGCCCGCGCGCGCGGGCTTCACGAAGAGCGGCCAGCCGTGCTCGCCGGCGAACTCGATGATCTTCTTGCGGGCGGCGGACTCGTCGCGCTCCCACTCGCGCGGACGGATCACCACGTACGGGCCGACCTTGAGCCCGAAGGAGGTGAACACCCGCTTCATGTACTCCTTGTCCTGGCCGACGGCCGAGGCGAGCACACCGGCGCCGACATACGGCACCCCGGACAGCTCCAGGAGGCCCTGGAGGGTGCCGTCCTCGCCGTACGGGCCGTGCAGCACGGGGAAGACGACGTCGACCTCGCCCAGCGCCTTGGGGACCGATCCGGGCTCGCTGTAGACGACTTCGCGGTTGGCCGGGTCGACGGGGAGGATCACGCCGCCCTCGGCCGACTCGGTGAGCTCCTCGACGGTGGGCGTACGGCGGTCGGTGATCGCCATCCGCTCCGGGTCGTCGGAGGTGAGCGCCCATCGGCCGTCCCGCGTGATGCCGATCGGCAGCACGTCGTACTTCGTCCGGTCGATGGCGCGCAGGACGGCGCCGGCCGTGACCACGGAGATCCCGTGTTCGGAGCTGCGGCCGCCGAAGACGACAGCCACACGCGGCTTGCGAGGTGGCTGTTCGGGGCTCTGGGGGAGGTTCTCGGTGCTCATATCGGGTTGAGAGTACCCGTTGGTACGGCGGTGAGTCAGCGCCCCGCTCCCGCTGTCGCCGAGCGTCGCGCGGACGGTCGCTCAGCGTCGTAACGAGAGCGCCGTCCGTGTCGTAACACCTGGGTCGTTCAGTGCCGTTCCGGCTTGGCGCTGCGCGACATCAGCTCCTTGAGGGCGACCACCGGAGGCTTGCCCTCGTGCACGATGCCGACGACCGTCTCCGTGATGGGCATGTCGACGCCGTGCCTGCGCGCCAGATCCAGCACGGACTCACAGGACTTGACGCCCTCGGCGGTCTGCCTGGTGACCGCGATGGTCTCCTGGAGGGTCATGCCCTTGCCGAGGTTGGTGCCGAAGGTGTGGTTGCGCGACAGCGGCGAGGAGCAGGTGGCCACCAGGTCACCGAGGCCCGCGAGCCCGGAGAACGTCAGCGGGTCGGCGCCCATGGCGAGGCCGAGCCGGGTGGTCTCGGCGAGACCGCGCGTGATGAGGGAACCCTTGGCGTTGTCGCCGAGGCCCATGCCGTCCGCGATGCCGACGGCGAGGCCGATGACGTTCTTCACCGCGCCGCCGAGTTCACAGCCCACCACGTCGGTGTTGGTGTACGGGCGGAAGTACGGCGTGTGACAGGCGGCCTGGAGGCGCTGGGCGACCGGCTCCGAGCTGCACGCGACCACGGCGGCGGCGGGCATCCGGGCGGCGATCTCGCGGGCGAGGTTGGGCCCGGTGACGACCGCGACGCGGTCCGCGCCGACCTTCGCGACGTCCTCGATGACCTCGCTCATCCGCATCGCGGAGCCGAGTTCGACGCCCTTCATCAGCGACACCAGGACGGTGTCCGGCGCGAGCAGCGGCGTCCACTCGGCGAGGTTGCCGCGCAGCGTCTGGGAGGGCACGGCGAGCACGGTGAAGTCGGCGTCGCGCGCGGCCTCGGCGGCGTCGGTGGTGGCCCGCAGGTTCTCCGGGAGTTCGACGCCCGGCAGGTAGTCCGGGTTCGTCCGCGAGGAGTTGACCGCTTCCGCGAGTTCGGCGCGGCGCCCCCACAGCGTGACGTCGCACCCCGCGTCGGCGAGCACCATGCCGAAGGCCGTGCCCCACGATCCGGTCCCGAAGACGGCCGCCTTGACCGGCTTGCTCACTTCCCCTGCCCCTCTTCCTGCTGTGCTTTCTCCAGCGCCGCGGCTCTGCGGCGCTGCTCGATCCGCACCTGGCGCGGGTCGTAGGGCCGCTCGGGTGCCTTCTCGCCGCGGATCGTCTCCAGCTGGGCGGTGACGGCGGCCATGATGACCTCCGTCGCCTCCTTCAGCACGTCCGGGCTCATCTCCTTGTCGTAGAACCGCGTCAGGTCCACCGGCGGGCCGGCGAGCACGCGGTGGGTCTTGCGCGGAAGGAGGTTGGGCTTCTTGGCGTACGGCGGCAGCAGTTCGTTGGCGCCCCACTGGGCGACGGGAATCACCGGGCACTTGGTCTGCAGGGCCACCCGCGCGGCGCCGGTCTTGCCGGTCATCGGCCAGCCGTCGGGGTCGCGGGTGAGGGTGCCCTCGGGATAGAAGGCGACGCACTCGCCGCGCTCCACCGCCTCGATCGCGGCGCGGAAGGCGCTCAGCGCGTCCGTGCTCTCGCGGTACACGGGGATCTGTCCGGTGCCGCGCATCGCGGCGCCGACGAATCCCTTCCGGAAAAGCCCGGCCTTGGCCAGGAATCGCGGAACCCGTCCGGTGTTGTACTGATAGTGCGCGTACGCGAGGGGGTCCACATGGGAATTGTGGTTCACCGCGGTGATAAATCCGCCCTCGGCTGGAATGTTCTCCATTCCGCGCCAGTCCCGCTTGATCAGAACCACCAGCGGTGGTTTGCAGAGGACCGCTGCGAAGCGGTACCAGAAGCCGATTCTCCGGCGGGGCACGCGGACACCTTCCTCTAGGGCCTGGGGGGCCGCACAAGTGTCGCCCCAGGCCGCCGGTCTGTCGAGAACACCGTACGCCCCGAGGACACGGCTGCCATTGCGTCCAGGTCACAATGGGCGCGACAAGGGAGGGACGGAGCGCTCGTGCAGTGGACCTTGGTCATACCCCTGAAACCCCTGGCGCGGGCGAAGAGCAGGCTGTCGGACACCGCCGCCGACGGACTGCGCCCCGGGCTCGCCCTGGCCTTCGCCCAGGACACGGTGGCGGCCGCGCTGGCCTGCCCCGCGGTCCGCGATGTGGCAGTCGTCACGGGCGACACGCTCGCCGGGCGCGAGCTGTCCCTGCTGGGCGCCCGGATCGTCCCGGACGAGCCGGCCGGCGGCCTCAACGCCGCCCTCGCGCACGGAGCCTCGGCCGTACGCTCCCGAAGACCGGAAAGCGCGGTGGCCGCTCTCAACGCCGATCTGCCCGCGCTGCGCCCCCTGGAATTGGCCCGGGTACTCGACGCGGCCGCAGAATTCCCCCGCGCTTTTCTCTCCGATGCGGCCGCAATCGGCACCACTCTGCTGGCCGCCGGCCCGGCCTGGGAATTGCTCCCGGCTTTCGGTACGGATTCCCGCGCCCGCCATCGTGCGTCGGGGGCCGCGGAACTCGCGCTGGACGCGGTGGATTCCGTACGCCAGGACGTGGACACCGGCGACGATCTGCGGGCGGCGCTGGCGCTGGGCGTGGGGCCGCGTACGGCCGTGGTGGCCGCGAGGCTGCTGAGCCTCGGACAGTAGGCTTCCGCCATGCAGGCGACCGCGTACACGTACGACCCCGAGACCCGCAGCGGCCAGGTGCTGCTCGACGACGGCACCCCGGTGCCCTTCGACGGCCCGGCGTTCGACGCGGGCGGACTGAGGCTGCTGCGTCCGGGACAGCGGGTGCGCATCGAGACGGAGGGCGACGGCGCGGCCCGCCGGATCACGCTGATCACCCTGCAGACGTTCTGAACACGCCGCGGGCCGGGCTCCCCGTGGGAGCCCGGCCCGGCGCGTGAGTGCCCCTGCGCCCCGGTTACTTGCGGGCGGTGGCCTTCTTGGCTGTGGTCTTTCGCGCCGGCGACTTCTTGGCGGGGGCCTTCTTGGCCGTCGCCTTCTTCGCCGGGGCCTTCTTGGCCGTCGCCTTCTTGGCGGTGGTCTTCTTCGCCGCGGTCTTCTTGGCGGCCGCCGTGGTCTTCTTGGCGGTCGTCTTCTTCGCCGTCGCCGTGGTCTTCTTGGCGGGGGCCTTCTTCGCCGTGGTCTTCTTCGCGGCGGCGGTCGTGGCCTTCTTCGCCGTCGCCTTCCTGGCGGTCGTGGCCTTCTTGGCCGCGGCCTTCTTGACCGTCGCCGAAGCACCGCCGGTCAGGCTGCCCTTCGGGGCCTTCTTGACCGCGACGTCGTTCTTCGGGAGCTTCTTCGAGCCGCTCACCAGGTCCTTGAACCCCTGGCCCGCGCGGAAGCGCGGCACGGAGGTCTTCTTGACCCGGACACGCTCCCCGGTCTGCGGGTTGCGGGCGTAACGAGCCGGACGGTCGACCTTCTCGAAGGAACCGAAGCCGGTGACCGAGACCCGGTCCCCGCCGACGACTGCACGGACGATCGCGTCCAGTACTGCGTCGACCGCGTCGGCGGCCTGCTGACGCCCGCCGACCTTGTCGGCAATCGCTTCTACGAGCTGCGCCTTGTTCACGTCTTCCCCTTCGGAGACATTGCCCGAACGAATGCGTTCAAGCTTTTTCGCACGTTAGGCAGATATATACCGCAAATCAAACACGAAACGGGCTAATCACCCTTGTGCCGCAACGGACTCGGACAGTCGTGGAGTTCTTCAGCGGTCCTCTTCGAGGATTCGACCCTCGTCGAGGTCGGTGGTGAAGCGCTCCAGACGCCTTGTCGCATCGGCGAGATCGTGCTTGGCCACGGCCGTAATGACCAGCAGCTTCCGGGTCAGCGCCATCCGTACGCCCTCCGGGACTTGCAGTGCGCGCACTCTTGTGTGCGCTTCCTTGAGTTGGGCCGCGACTGCCGTATAGAGCTCGAGTTGGCCGTCGTGTTCCATGCACAGATTGTGCCATCTGGGGCGAGTTGTCGCCTGCGCAGGGGGTAACTGCCGTCCCCGGAGGGGTTCCCGAGCGCCTCGGACAGAGGCTGCACCAAGGAGCGCGTACCCCAGCAACCACCTTTGTAACTAGGGGAGTTGGCGCCTCTCGCGGCAACCCTCGGCGGCCCCGTGGAGGCAGACACAGCTGTACCCCCAACCGTCCACGATTGGGGGTACAGAGGGGTGTTGCAGGTGGCCGAAACCAGTCTTGCGTCAGACGGGGAGCGTCTTCGGCTTGTACGAGGGGCGCTTGGCCTCGTACGCGGCGATGTCGCCCTCGTTCTGCAGGGTGATGGAGATGTCGTCCAGCCCGTTCAGCAGCCGCCACCGGGCGTTCTCGTCGAGCTCGAAGGCGGCGGTGATGCCCTCGGCGCGCACCTCGCGGGCCTCCAGGTCGACGGTGATCTCGGCCTGCGGGTCGTTCTCGGCGAGATCCTGGAGCGCGTCCACGATCTTCTGCTCCAGAACCACTGTGAGCAGGCCGTTCTTCAGCGAGTTGCCACGGAAGATGTCGGCGAAGCGGGAGGAGATGACGGCCTTGAAGCCGTAGTTCTGCAGCGCCCAGACGGCGTGCTCGCGCGAGGAGCCCGTACCGAAGTCGGGACCGGCCACCAGGACCGTGGCGCCCTTGCGCTCGGGCTGGTTGAGGACGAAGGAGGAGTCCTTGCGCCAGGCCTCGAAGAGCCCGTCCTCGAACCCGTCCCGCGTCACCTTCTTGAGCCAGTGGGCGGGGATGATCTGGTCGGTGTCGACGTTGCTGCGGCGCAGCGGGACGGCCCGGCCGGTGTGCGTGGTGAATGCTTCCATGACTTCTCAGACTCCAGCGGGCGCGGGGGCGTCGGACAGGTCGGCGGGGGACGCCAGGTGGCCCAGGACCGCCGTCGCGGCGGCGACCTGCGGCGAGACCAGGTGCGTACGACCGCCCTTGCCCTGCCTGCCCTCGAAGTTGCGGTTGGAGGTGGACGCGGAGCGCTCACCGGGAGCCAGCTGGTCGGGGTTCATGCCCAGACACATCGAGCAGCCCGCGTGCCGCCATTCGGCGCCGGCCTCCTTGAAGACGACGTCCAGGCCCTCGGAGACGGCCTGCAGACCCACGCGCGCGGAGCCGGGGACCACCAGCATCCGTACACCGTCGGCGACTTTGCGGCCCTTCACGAGCTCGGCGGCGGCACGCAGGTCCTCGATACGGCCGTTGGTGCACGAACCTACGAAGACGGTGTCGACCTTGATGTCGCGCAGCGGCTGTCCGGCGGTCAACCCCATGTATTCCAGGGCCTTTTCGGCGGCGTGGCGCTCCGAAGCGTCTTCGTACGAAGCAGGATCGGGGACCGACGCCGAAAGCGGCGCGCCCTGACCGGGGTTGGTGCCCCAGGTGACGAACGGTGACAGCGAGGCGGCGTCGATGAAGACCTCGGCGTCGAAGACCGCGTCCTCGTCCGTCCGCAGCGTCTTCCAGTACTCCACCGCGGCGTCCCAGTCCGCACCCTCGGGAGCGTGGGCGCGGCCCTTGAGGTAGGCGAAGGTGGTCTCGTCCGGGGCGATCATTCCGGCCCGGGCGCCTGCCTCGATCGACATGTTGCAGATGGTCATGCGGGCTTCCATCGAGAGTTTCTCAATGGCCGAGCCGCGATATTCCAGGATGTAACCCTGGCCGCCGCCGGTGCCGATCTTCGCGATGATGGCGAGGATCAGGTCCTTGGCGGTGACAGCCTCGGGCAGTTCGCCGTCGATGGTGATGGCCATGGTCTTGGGGCGGGCCAGCGGCAGCGTCTGGGTGGCCAGCACGTGCTCGACCTGCGAGGTGCCGATGCCGAACGCCAGAGCGCCGAAGGCGCCGTGCGTGGAGGTGTGGGAGTCACCGCACACGACCGTGGTGCCCGGCTGGGTCAGGCCCAGCTGCGGTCCCACGACGTGGACGACACCCTGCTCGACGTCACCGAGGGAGTGCAGGCGCACACCGAACTCGGCGGCGTTCTTGCGCAGTGTCTCCAGCTGGACACGGGAGACCGGGTCCGCGATGGGCTTGTCGATGTCGAGGGTCGGGGTGTTGTGATCCTCGGTCGCGATGGTGAGGTCGAGACGGCGCACGGGCCGGCCGGCCTGGCGGAGGCCGTCGAAGGCCTGCGGGCTGGTCACCTCGTGCAGGAGATGGAGATCGATGAAGAGGAGGTCGGGCTCGCCCTCGGCGCGCCGGACGACATGGTCGTCCCAGACCTTCTCCGCGAGTGTCCTACCCATCGCTTTCCCTCCGACCGGCCTGTGTGGCGCCGGCCCAACTAGAGATTTCGGTGCGGCAACGTCCGTACCCCTCGTACCGGGCATCCGCCGCCGGGCCCGTTTGGTCCGCGGGCCGCTGTAGTAACCAGGGTGGCGCGTTCCACGAGAAATTGAACTTGCGTTTCACAGAGTGAGACGCGAGTATCGTTGCATGGACAACAGTAGCGGCGTCGGCGTTCTGGACAAGGCAGCCCTTGTCCTGAGCGCTCTGGAGTCCGGTCCGGCCACCCTCGCGGGTCTGGTCGCGGCGACCGGGCTGGCACGACCCACGGCACATCGTCTCGCCGTGGCACTTGAACACCACCGCATGGTGGCGCGCGACATGCAGGGCCGTTTCATTCTCGGCCCCCGCCTCGCCGAGCTGGCCGCGGCCGCCGGTGAGGACCGTCTCCTCGCGACGGCGGGCCCGGTGCTCACGCATCTGCGCGACATCACGGGCGAGAGCGCCCAGCTCTATCGCCGCCAGGGCGACATGCGCATCTGCGTCGCCGCGGCCGAGCGCCTGTCGGGCCTTCGGGACACCGTCCCGGTCGGTTCCACTCTCACGATGAAGGCCGGCTCCTCTGCCCAGATCCTGATGGCCTGGGAGGAGCCGGAGCGTCTGCACCGGGGTCTGCAGGGCGCCCGCTTCACGGCGACGGCCCTGTCGGGCGTACGGCGCCGAGGCTGGGCCCAGTCGATCGGCGAGCGCGAGCCGGGCGTCGCGTCCGTCTCCGCGCCCGTGCGCGGCCCCTCCAACCGTGTGGTCGCCGCTGTCTCGGTCTCCGGACCGATCGAGCGCCTGACCCGCCACCCGGGCCGTATGCACGCCCAGGCGGTCATCGACGCCGCCGGCCGCCTCTCCGAGGCCCTGCGCCGCACGGGCTGACCTTCGGGGTACGACAGACACGAAGGAGGGCCTGCCTCAACGCCGCGGCAGGCCCTCCCCCGTTCCCCCGTCCTCCCTGGTCATCAGGTCTTCTCGGCCACCTCGGCCGTTGCCGTCGCCCCCGCTCCGGAGGAGCGGTGCGCGAACCGGTCCTTCGCGTACCTGCCCCGCCGCTCGATCGGCACCTGACCATGCGCCCCGGCCAGGCCGAACGCCGGCATGTCGAAGTAGATCGACTCGTACGAGCCCTCGGGTGCGACGTACGTCTCGTGCCACAGGCCCACATGTCCGCGCGCCTTGCCCTTGCGGTGCACGCGATTGAAGACCGCCCAGGCCTTGTGATGGAACATGTCCGGCGAGGTCGCGTAGGCGTACAGCTTCTCCTTGGTCTCCCAGTACTGGACGACGTAGTACGTACGCGGCGAGGCCGTCAGCATCACGTGCCCCAGCAGCCCCCGGTCGCGGTCCCGCGCAAGCTCCCCAAGCATGCGAAACATCGACAGTGCGACCGGCAGCCACTGGTGCACCGCCCAGAAGTGATTGATGCGCATGCCGATGAGCAGGACCACCACATCACCCTCGGCCGCCGCGGTCGTATGGCCCGACACCGGTTTCGAGAACATGACGGTCCCCCTCGTCAGATAGCGCCACTATCCTTCTGGCGATGCTTAGATAGTGGCACTGCCCAACGGAAGGCGCAAGACATGCGGCTGGCGGAGCTCAGCGAGCACAGTGGTGTGCCCACCGCGACGATCAAGTACTACCTGCGCGAAGGGCTGTTGCCGCCCGGCCGCCAGATCAACGCCACGACGGCCGAGTACGACGAGGAACACCTGCGCCGGCTGCGGCTGGTGCGGGCGATGATCCAGGTGGGCCGGGTGCCGGTGGCGAAGGTGCGCGAGGTGCTCGGGCACGTCGACGACGACTCCCTGCCCCGCACGATCCGCCTCGGCGCGGCGATGTGGGCGCTGCCGCAGGTGCCGGAGCCGGAGAACGAGGACGAGTACGTCCAGGCCGCACACCGGGAGGTCGCCGTGCTCCTGGACCAGCTCGGCTGGGAGAACGCCAAGCGGCTCTCGACCATCTCTCCCGCATACCGCTCGCTGGTGGTGGTGGTGGCCGCGCTCCGCAGGCTCGGCTACACCTTCGGAGCCGAACTGCTCCTGCCGTACGCCGAGTTGATGTACCGGACAGCCGTCCTCGACATGGACAACCTGGAGAGGTACCCGTCGGAGGCGGAGCAGATCGAGTTCGCGATCCTGGGGGCGATCCTCAACGAGCCGGCACTGCAGGCGCTGCACCGGCTGGCCCAGGAGGAGGAGTCGGCGCGGCGGTACGGCTTCGAGTAGCCGGCGCCGGGCACGACGAAGGCCCCCCACCGAAGTGGAGGGCCTTCATATCGCGTACCCCCGACCGGATTCGAACCGGCGCTACCGCCTTGAGAGGGCGGCGTGCTAGGCCGCTACACAACGGGGGCCTAGATCTTGCGTTTCCGCAGATCGGAGCTGGGCTACCAGGACTCGAACCTAGAATGACGGTACCAGAAACCGTAGTGTTGCCAATTACACCATAGCCCATGGTGATTTAAACCAACTGCGTACCCCCGACCGGATTCGAACCGGCGCTACTGCCGTGAGAGGGCAGCGTGCTAGGCCGCTACACAACGGGGGCCCTAGCGATCCTGCATGAGAGTCAGCGGGTGCGACCCGGACTGTCTCCCTGGGAAGGATCTGTACCCCCGACCGGATTCGAACCGGCGCTACTGCCGTGAGAGGGCAGCGTGCTAGGCCGCTACACAACGGGGGCTTTGCGGATTTTGATCTCCGCGGTGCAGATAAGCTCTGCGAGCTGGCCTACCAGGACTCGAACCTAGACTAACGGAACCAGAAACCGTCGTGCTGCCAATTACACCATAGGCCAC